>NZ_JBIAXP010000014.1:0-251430 GCF_042896795.1 Kitasatospora sp. NPDC001261 | reverse complement strand
TCCACCCCGAAGGGCTTCACCGTTCGACTTGCATGTGTTAAGCACGCCGCCAGCGTTCGTCCTGAGCCAGGATCAAACTCTCCGTGAATGTTTACCGGTAATCCGGTCCACACCCGCGTTGAGCGGCACGGCAACCACCGGAATAGGGCGGCCCCGCGCACTGCGTCCTCGCTAGTGTTTGTTTCAAAAGGAATCTCCAACCCCAGGAAACCCTGAGGCCGGGGATGTCAACATATCTGGCGTTGACTTTTGGCACGCTGTTGAGTTCTCAAGGAACGGACGCTTCCTTCGGACCGCCTTCCAGCGGACCCTCCGGGCTTCGTTCTTTCGTGTTTCCAGCTTATCAGATGCTTTCCGCTCCGTTTTCCGGAGTTTCATTCATCGGATTCGCTTTCCGCTTTGCCGCCCCGGTCTCCCGCAGCGACTCCGGAACTGTACGGGCACCGGCCCGCCACATGCAAATCGTCCCGCCCCGCTGTCGCGGGACGGGACGATCCGTCGTTCGAGCACCGTCAGGCGCGGCCCATCTCCTCGGCGATGGCCGCCGCGAAGGCGTCGATGTCGGCCTCCGTGGTGTCGAAGGCGCACATCCAGCGGACCTCGCCGGTGTGCTCGTTCCAGAAGTAGAAGCGGTAGCGCTTCTGGAGCCGCTCGCTCACCTCGCGCGGGAGGATCGCGAACACCGCGTTCGCCTGGGCCGGGCGGACCACCTCGACGCCGTCGATCTTCCGGACCGCGGCCTCCAGGCGGCTGGCCATCGCGTTGGCGTGGCCGGCGTTGCGCAGGTAGAGGTCGCCGGAGAGCAGGGCCTCGAACTGGACCGAGACGAAGCGCATCTTCGAGGCGAGCTGCATCGAGGTCTTGCGCAGGTACGTGATGTTGCGAACCCGCTCCGGGTTGAGCACCACCACGACCTCGCCGAACAGCAGGCCGTTCTTCGTCCCGCCGAAGGAGAGCACGTCGACGCCCACGTCGGTGGTGAAGGCGCGCAGCGGCTGGCCGAGCGAGGCGGCGGCGTTGGCCAGGCGGGAGCCGTCCACGTGGACGAGCATGCCCAGCTGGTGGGCGTGCTCGGTGATCGCGCGGATCTCGTCGGCGGTGTAGAGGGTGCCGAGCTCGGTGCTCTGGGTGATGGAGACCGCGAGCGGCTGCGCGCGGTGCTCGTCGCCGAAGCCCCAGGCCTGCTGGTCGAGCAGCTCGGGGGTGAGCTTGCCGTCCGGGGTGGGGACGGTGAGCAGCTTGATGCCGCCCATCTTCTCCGGGGCGCCGCCCTCGTCCACGTGGATGTGGGCGGACTCGGCGCAGACCACCGCGCCCCAGCGCGGGAGCAGGGCCTGGAGGGCGACCACGTTGGCGCCGGTGCCGTTGAAGACGGGGTAGGCCTCGGCCTTGTCGCCGAAGTGGCGGCGGAAGACGTCCTGGAGGTGGGCCGTGTAGTCGTCCTCGCCGTAGGCGATCTGGTGGCCGCCGTTGGCGAGGGCTATCGCGGCGAGGACCTCCGGGTGCACGCCGGCGTAGTTGTCGCTGGCGAAGCCGCGGACGGCGGGGTCGTGCCGCCGTACCGCGTCCGTACGGGTGAGGTCGGTCATCGGGCTGTCAGCCACAGGTGCTGTCCGTTCAGTTCTGCTGCGGGGCGGTCCCAGAGGCCCGCCAGGTGTCCGGCGAGGTCGGCGGTGTCGGTGAAGCCGGCGAACTTCGCCTCCGGCTTCTCGGCCCGCATTTCGGGACTGACCAGCGCCTTGATGACCAGGATCGCAGCCGCCGCGGTGGGCTCGCCGTCGGGGGCGGTGGTCTCCTTCTTGAAGGAGTCGGCCATGGCGAGGGTCCACGCCTCGGTGGCGGCCTTGGCGGCCGCGTAGGCGGCGCCGCCGGCGGTGGGCTTGTGCGCGGCCGCGGCGGAGATCATCGCGTAGCGGCCGGCGGTGCTGCGGACCAGCGCGGGCTGGAAGGCCAGCGAGGTGTGCTGGAGGGTGCGCACGACGGTGTCGTGCAGGAAGTCCCAGTCGTCCAGCCGGGTGTCGAAGAAGGTCTTGCCGCCGCGCCAGCCGCCGACCAGGTGGAACAGGCCGTCGACGTGGCCGTGCTCGGACTCCAGGTGGTCGGCCCAGTCGTGGACCTCCTGGGGATCGAGCAGGTCGATCACCTGGCCGCTGACCTTGGCCCCGCGGACGGCCACCCGGGTGGCGTCCAGCGCGGACTCCAGGCGCTGGGCGTCGATGTCGGCGCCGATCACGGTGGCGCCGTCGGCGGTGAGGCGGCGCAGCACGGCGCGGCCGGCCGGGCCGCTGGCTCCGGCGACGGCGATGACCTTGCCGGCCAGCGGGGCGTTGGTGGAGGTGGTCACGCGGCGGCTCCCTGGATCCCGGCGCCGGTGATGCCGGCGGTGGCGGCGATGACGCCGCTCAGCTTCCTGTTGAGGGCCTCGTAGAACATGCTCAGCGGGAACTCGTCCGGGAGCACGGCGTCGCAGAGGGCCTTGTTGAGGGCCTTGCCGTCGGTGATGTCGAGCGGCAGGGCCTCGGAGCCCTTCGCCCAGGTGGAGGCCGGGTGCGGGGTGAGGTAGCGGGAGACCAGCTCGTACGCGGCGATCCAGTGGGCCGGCTTCGGCCGGTCGATGCCGTCGCGGTAGAGGGTCTCGATCTCGGCGCAGAGCGCGTTGGTGACCTGCTGGGCGCGCTCCCAGTCGATGCTGAGGCGGTTGTCGCGCCAGCGCAGCGCGTCGTGCTTGTGCAGGTAGGCGAAGAGCAGCTGGCCGCCGAGGCCGTCGTAGTTGCGCACCCGGTCGCCGGAGACCGGGAAGCGGAACAGGCGGTCGAAGAGGACCGCGTACTGGACGTCGCGGGCGTGCGGGTTGCCCTCGGTCTCCAGCTGCACCGCCTCCTTGAAGGTGGTGAGGTCGCAGCGGAGCTCCTCCAGGCCGTACATCCAGAACGGGCTGCGCTGCTTGATCATGAAGGGATCGAACGGAAGGTCGCCGTGGCTGTGGGTGCGGTCGTGGACCAGGTCCCACAGGACGAAGGTCTCCTGCGCGCGCTGCTGGTCCTGGAGCAGGCCCTCGGCGTCGGCCGGGATCTCCAGGCCGAGCTGCTGGACGGCGCTGGTGGTGACGGCGCGGAAGCGCGCGGCCTCGCGGTCGCAGAAGATGCCGCCCCAGGTGAATCGTTCCGGCGCCTTGCGCACGGAGACCGTCTCGGGGAAGAGCACGGCGGAGTTGGTGTCGTAGCCGGCGGTGAAGTCCGTGAAGGTGATCGGCACGAACATCGGGTTGTCGAAGCGGGTGCGCTCCAGCTCGGCCAGCCAGTCGGGCCACACGACGCTCAGCAGGACGGCTTCCAGGTTGCGGTCCGGGTTGCCGTTCTGGGTGTACATCGGGAAGACGACCAGGTGCTCCAGCCCGTCCTCGCGCTGGGCGGCGGGCTGGAAGGCGAGGAGCGAGTCCAGGAAGTCGGGCTCCCGGTAGCCGGTGTCGGCCCACTTGGCGAGGTCCGCGTCGACGGCGGCCAGGTAGGCGGCGTCGTGCGGGAAGTTCGGAGCGAGCTCCTGGACGGCGGCGCGGACGGTCGCGACCAGCGGGTCGACCGTGTGCCGCTGGACGGCGGCCAGGTCGATCGAGCCGTCCTTCGACTGGAGCGGGCGCAGCGTCTCGACGGCCTCCTTCAGGCGCAGCCAGGCCGGGTGGCCGGCGAGGGTCGAGACCGGGGCGTCGGCCGCCACAGCGAGCCTTGGCGAAAGATTCTGCATCGTGGACTCACTTCGACAGGAGTTATTTCAACGGGAACACCATAAGTACGAAAGGTTCTCCCGTTCAAGGGGGGCCGGACGGGCAAAGTTCCGGCGCACCACCGCTCCGGCGCGGAAACCTTCGGCGAGAGGCGGGTTGTCCGACATGTGGACAGTGATCTGGATGTTCTGGACAGATGCGCCGTTCTGATGCGAACCTCCCCGCATGCTCCCGGCGGTGATCACGGTGGCCGTACGCCACGACAGCCCGTTCCGGGCGCCCTCCCGTCGGCACGTCTGCCGTCGCTGTCGCTGTCGCGCGCGCGGCCTCTGCTGCCGCTGTCGCCGCTGTTGTTGACCGGCCTGCCGCCGACCCGGCTGCCGCCGGTCCGGCTCGGGGGGCGCCGCGGACGCGGGCCCGTACGCCGACCATGCCGCGTGTGTTCCGGCGCCGCCACCGGGGGGAAGTGACCCGCCGGGATGCGGGCCGCCCGTCGCGCCCTCCCGTGCCCCTCACCTTCCTTCCGTCCCGCCGGTCCTTTCCCTGGAGCCCCGTCATGACCCTCCGCAAGCCGTCCGCCGTACTGCCCATCGCCGCGCTGGTCGCCGCCGCGGCCGTGCTGACCGCCTGCGCGCCGCAGGACTCGAAGTCCGACGCCGCCCCGGGCGCCTCGGGCGCGGCCGGGTCGGCGGCGGGCTGCGCGCCGGGGGCGCTGGCCACGCGTACCGCCGGGACGCTGACCGTCGGCACCGACAAGCCCGCGTACGACCCGTGGTTCACCGAGGACAAGCCGGAGAACGGCAAGGGCTTCGAGTCCGCCGTGGCCTACGCGGTCGCCGAGAAGCTCGGCTACCCGAAGGAGAAGGTCAGCTGGGTGGTGGCGCCGTTCAACAAGGCGACCTCCCCGGGTGCCAAGGACTTCGACTTCGACATCAACCAGGTGTCCGTCAGCGACGAACGCAAGCAAGCGGTGGACTTCTCCTCCGGTTACTACGACGTGCGCCAGACCGTCATCGCACTGAAGAACTCCAAGGCGGCGGGGGCCAGGAGCATCGCCGACCTCAAGGGCGCCAAGCTCGGCGCGCAGGTCGGCACCACGAGCCTGGACACCATCACCGACACCATCAAGCCGAGCACCCAGCCGGCCGTCTTCGACTCCAACGACCTGGCCAAG
Source organism: Kitasatospora sp. NPDC001261 (assembly GCF_042896795.1). Classification (NCBI taxonomy): domain Bacteria; kingdom Bacillati; phylum Actinomycetota; class Actinomycetes; order Kitasatosporales; family Streptomycetaceae; genus Kitasatospora; species Kitasatospora sp. NPDC001261. The sequence continues at coordinate 246,535 of NZ_JBIAXP010000014.1, read as the reverse complement.
GCGGCGCTGAAGAACGGCCAGATCGAAGCGCTGGTGGTGGACCTGCCGACCGCCTTCTACATCACCGGCGCCGAGGTGCCGGAGGCCCAGGTGGTCGGCCAGTTCGAGGTGTCCTCGCGGGCCGAGCAGTTCGGCCTGGTGCTGGACAAGGACTCCAAGCTGACCGGCTGCGTCTCCCAGGCGGTGGACGCGCTGCGCGCCGACGGCACGCTGGCGAAGCTGGAGAAGCAGTGGCTCTCCGACGCCGTCTCGGCACCGGTGCTGAAGTGAGTGCTGACCTGGGCCCCCGGCCGAGCGGGGAGTCGTCGGGCCGGGAGGGCTCGGTGGACCTCGCCAAGGCCCCGGCGGCGCGGACCGGGACGCCGGCCGCGGAGGACGGCTACCGCCCGTCCGAGCGGCGGCTGGCGCACGAGGCCTACCGGCGCTCCCGGGCCCGCCGCTCGGCGCTGATCGCCACCGCGTCGACCCTGGCGACGGCCGTCGTGCTCTACCTGCTGGTCGTCAACTCCCCCGGCTGGGAGGTGACCCGGCGGACCTTCTTCAACCTCGACTACGCCCGCCAGGCACTGCCCGAGGTGCTGAAGGGGCTGCGGCTGAACCTGGAGCTGATGCTCGGCTGCGGGGCGCTGATCCTGGTGTTCGGGCTGCTGCTGGCGGTGCTGCGGACGCTGCGCGGGCCGGTCTTCCTGCCGGTGCGGCTGCTGGCCACCGCGTACGTGGACTTCTTCCTCGGGCTGCCGATGATCATCTGCCTGCTGGTGATGATCACCGGGGTGCCGGCGCTGCGGCTGACCGGGGTGACCACCGATCCGCTGCTGCTGGGCGGGGCCGCGCTGGTGCTGACGTACTCCGCGTACGTCTCCGAGGTGTTCCGCTCCGGCATCGAGTCGGTGCACCCGAGCCAGCGCGCCGCGGCCCGGTCGCTGGGGCTGACCAACGCGCAGGCGATGCGGTACGTGGTGCTGCCGCAGGCCGTCCGCCGGGTGGTGCCGCCGCTGCTCAACAACCTGGTGAGCCTCCAGAAGGACACCGGGCTGGTCTCGATCGGCGGGGCGATCGACGCGGTGTACGCGGCGAAGATCATCGCGGCCCGGTCCTTCAACTTCACGCCGTACCTGGTGGCGGGGCTGGTGTTCATCGTGCTGACCATTCCGTTGACCCGGTTCGCCGACTGGCTGACCACCCGGATGAACCGCCGCCAGCTGCAGGGAGGTGCGGTGTGACGTCGAGCGAGGTGCTCCGGCTGGAGTCGGTGCGCAAGACCTTCGGCGACCAGGTGGTGCTGCGCGACGTGGACCTCGCCGTGGCCGAGCACTCGGTGACGGCGCTGATCGGGGCGTCCGGCTCCGGCAAGTCCACACTGATGCGCTGCGTCAACCTGCTGGAGGGGATCGACGACGGGGCGATCTTCCTGGACGGTGAGGAGATCACCGATCCGCGCGCGGACGAGGACGCCGTACGGCGCCGGATCGGCGTGGTGTTCCAGTCGTACAACCTGTTCCCGCATCTGACGGTGCTGGAGAACATCACGCTCGCGCCGCGCCGGGTGCACCGGGTCGCCCGGGCCGAGGCGGAGGCGCGGGCGCTGGAACTGCTCGACCGGCTCGGGCTGGCGGCCAAGGCGAAGGAGTACCCGGACCGGCTGTCCGGCGGGCAGCAGCAGCGGGTCGCCATCGTGCGCGCGCTGGCCACCGGGCCGCGGCTGCTGCTCCTGGACGAGATCACCGCGGCGCTCGACCCGGTGCTGGTCGGCGAGGTGCTGTCGGTGGTGCGGGACCTCAAGGAGCAGGGGATGACGATGGTCCTCTCCACCCACGAGATGGGCTTCGCCCGCGAGGTCGCCGACCGGGTCTGCTTCCTGGACGGCGGGGTGGTGCTCGAACAGGGGCCGCCGGAGCAGGTGTTCGGCGACCCGTGGGAGGAGCGGACCCGGCAGTTCCTCAGCCGGGTGGTCGCCTCGGGGCGGCTCCAGGGCTGAGCGGGCACGCCCGGCCGGCGGGTACCGCGTTCTGCGGCCGGGGTTTGCCACGAGGCGTGCGGTGGGCGTGCGGCAGGCGTGCGGCCAGGGCTTTCGCGAGGACGGGCACCACTGTGCGCCCCCGTACGCGCCCTGGCCACGCCCGGCCGGGTGCGGTGATCGTGGACCGGATGTCCGTCGCCGCGCACGGGGGCGGCGCACGGGCGACAGCCGACGGGTGACAACTGACAGCCGACAGATTTCATCATCTGTTCGCTGACCGCTGTCCGTTGTCATCTGTTCGCCGCCCGCCGCCCCGTCGCCCACCGCCCCGGGAGGCCTCCGTTGCACGGACCCGCCCTGGTCAACTGGCTCCTCGCCCTCCTCGCCGCCGGCGCGGGCACCTCCTGCCTGACCCGGCTGCGCCACTCCCCCTGCGCCCCGGGCGGCGCACACCGGCCGCTCGCCCGCGAGTCCGACGCCGCCGAGGCCCTGATGGGGCTCGGCATGGCCGCGATGGCCGTCACCGGCGCCACCGTCCCGGCCGCTGTCTGGGCCGGGCTCTTCGGCCTCCCCGCCGCCGCCTTCCTGCTCGCCGCCGTCCACGCCCCGGCCGGGCGGGCGCACCGCCTGCACCACGCGGTCGGCGCGCTCGCCATGACGTACATGGCCCTCGCGATGACGGGCACCTCCGGCCACGGGCACCACCAGGCCGCCGCCCTGGGCCTTCCGGTGCTGACCGGGGCGCTCCTCCTCTACTTCGGCGGGTACACCCTCTGGACCGGCAGCCGGCTGCTGCGCACCCCGGCGGGCACCCTCGCGGTCGGCACCGCCGGTCTGCCGCAGGCCTGCCGACTCACCATGGGGATCGGCATGTTCGCCATGCTCCTGACCATGTGACGGCCGCACGCCACGACCTCCGGCACCCCAAGGCCCCCGTCCGGGCGTGGCGTTGGTCACTGGCCGGACGAAAGCCGTTCCACCGGACGTCGCCAGCGCATAGGTTGGCGGGGAGCGCGTTGTCGCGTTCCGTGCGTACTCGGGGAGCCCATCGATGCCTGCCCTGATCGGCCTGCTGCTGCTCGGCCTGCTGCTCTCGACCGTCGCGCCCCGGCTGCTGGCCCGGGCCCGCTGGGCGGAGCGCGAACCGGTGCTGGCACTGCTGGTGTGGCAGTGCCTGGTGGTGGCCGTCCTGCTCTGCTGTGCGCTGGGCCTCCTCCTGGCGGCCTCCGCCGCCCTGCCGGAGCTGCGCGCGCTGCTGTTCCGCGGCGCGCCGCACGGCGTGGAGGCGGCGTACGGCCTCCAGGAGGCCGAGGGCTGGGGCCGGCTGTGCGCCGCGGCACTGGCCGCGGGCGGGGTGCAGACGGTGCTGGCGCTCACCCGGGAGGTCCGCACGGCCAAGGCGCTGCGCAATCGCCGGCACGCCCAACTGGCCACCCGTGCACCCGAGTTGCCGGACAGCATCGAGAGCGACCGGAGCCGCCGGGAGCGGCTGGTGGTCCTGGAGAGCGTCCGCCCGGAGGCATGGTCGCTGCCCGGACCGGACTCCCGGCTGGTGGTCACCACCGGCGCCCTCCGGCAGCTGACCGACCGGGAGCTGGCGGCCGTGCTGAGCCATGAGCGCGGCCACGTCCGGGCCCGGCACCACTGGCTCCAGCAGTTCGCCCAGGCGCTCGCCTCCGGCTTCCCCGGGGTCGGCGTGTTCAGCGCCTTCCGGGACCAGGTGGCGGAGCTGGTCGAGCTGGCCGCCGACGACCGGGCCGCCCGTCGGCACGGTCGGCACACCACCGCCCTGGCGCTGGCCGAACTCAACCTGGACCGCGGGGTGTTCGGCTCCTGTCCGCCCGGCCTGGCACAGTCCCCGAAGCGGGTCGACCGGCTGCTCGCGGGCCGTCCGCGGCTCTCCGTCCCGCACCGGCTGCGGCTCACCGTCGGGGCGCTCGCCGCGCCCGCCGTGGTCGTCCTGCTGGCCGCCGCACCGGGGCTGCACTCGCTGCTCTGAGGCCAACCCGGCTTCAGCCAGGGGTTCTTGACGTTCCGTCAGCCGGAAAACCGATCCGTCAGTCGGTGGACGATCCGCAGGCCGGCCCGAGTCCGCCGCCGAGGGTCAGCTCCAACACCTGGCGGTGGAGCGGCCTGGCCTGCTCGTACCGTTCCCGCCCGGCCTCGGTGAGGGTGAGCACGACGCCCCGCCGGTCGCTCTCGCACATCGCCCGGGTGACCAGTCCGGCCTTCTCCAGGCGGGCGATCAGCCGGGAGAGCGCGCTCTGGCTCAGGTGGACGGTGTGGGCCAGCTCGCTCACCCGCACCGCGGGCCCGCCGCCGCCCCCGCACTCCTCGACGAGGCGCTCCAGCACCTCGAACTCGCTCATGCCCAGCCCGTACCGGTCGCCCAGCTCGCGGTCGAGCATGCAGGCAGCGGCAGCGTGCCGGGCCAGCAGCTCGCGCCACTGCGCGACGAGACCGGTCTCCGCCGGGGAGTCGAGTTCAGCCACGCCGCCACCCTAGCACGTGCATCGACAATTATTGCGTTCACATCTAATTCACTTGCATTGAATGCATGTGCATGTACTGTCCTCCCCATGACCACCGCGACCCTCCCGTCACCCGATGCCCCGTCAACCAGCGGGCCGCACTGGACTCCCCGCCTCTGGGGCACCCTGATCGTGCTCTGCGCCGCCATGTTCCTGGACGCCCTGGACGTCTCCATGGTGGGCGTCGCCCTCCCGTCCATCGGCTCCGACCTGCACCTGTCCACCTCCACCCTGCAGTGGGTGGTCTCCGGCTACGTGCTCGGTTACGGCGGTCTGCTGCTGCTCGGCGGACGCGCCGCCGACCTGCTCGGCCGCCGCCGGGTGTTCCTGGTCGCCCTGGGCGTCTTCGCCGCCGCCTCACTGGTCGGCGGCCTGGTCGACGACGGCGGCCTGCTGATCGCGGCCCGCTTCCTCAAGGGCGTCAGCGCGGCCTTCACCGCCCCGGCCGGCCTGTCGATCATCACCACGACCTTCGCGGAGGGCCCGGCCCGCAACCGCGCCCTGTCGATCTACACCACCTGCGGTGCCAGCGGCTTCTCGCTCGGCCTGGTGCTCAGCGGCCTGCTCACCTCGGTCGGCTGGCGCTGGACCTTCCTGATGCCCGTCCCGGTCGCACTGCTCGCGCTGGTCTTCGCCGTCCGGCTGCTCCCCCGCCCGGTCGAGGAGCGCGCCAAGGGCGGCTACGACGCGCTGGGCGCGATCACCGGCACCGCGACCGTTCTGCTGCTGGTCTTCACCGTCACCGAGGCCCAGGGCGCCGGCTGGCTGAGCGCGCGCACGCTCGGCTCGATGCTCGTCGTCGCCCTGCTGGCCGCCGCCTTCCTGCGGGTGGAGAGCCGCGCCGCGCACCCGCTGGTCCGGCTCGGCATCTTCCGCAACGGTTCGGTCGCCCGGGCCAACGTGGTCGCCTTCGCGATGACCGGCGCCTACGGCGGTTTCCAGTTCGTGGTCACCCTCTACCTCCAGCACCTGCTCGGCTGGTCGGCGCTGGAGATGGCCCTCGGCCTGCTCCCCGCCGCGGCCCTCATCGCGCTCTCGGCGCCCTTCATGGGCCCGATCGTGGACCGCTTCGGCACCGGGCGGCTGCTGCCGATCGGCCTGCTCTCGCTGGTCGCCGCCTTCGCGCTGTTCCTGCGGCTGGACGAGCACAGCTCGTACCCCGGCCTGGTGCTGCCCTCGATGCTGCTGCTCGGCGTGGGCTTCGCCTTCGCCTTCCCCTCGGTGAACATCGCCGCCACCGACGGCGTGGGCGACGAGGAGCAGGGCCTGGCCTCGGGCCTGGTGAACACCGCGATCCAGGTCGGCACCGCGGTGGTCCTGGCCGGAGCGACCGCGATGATCACGGCCGGCAGCGCGGGCGGCGACAGCCCGCAGGCCCAGCTGGACGGCTACCGGCCGGCGCTGCTGTTCGTCACGATGGTCGCCCTGGTCGGCCTGGCGGTCGCGGCGGCGGGCGCCCTGGTGGACCGGCGCCGCGCCTCAACTCCCGCGCCGGTGCCGGATTATGATTACTCATCAGCCGGGTCGACCGCGGCCCGCGCCGAAGTCCTGACCGAGCGCTGACCCCGGGCTCCGCCCGCGGCCGATCTCCGGGCCGTCGGGCCGTGGCGCCGGCTCCACCAAACCCCCGTGTTGGTGGAGCCGGCCGTCTTCGTGGCGGCCGCCCGGGCAGCGCCCCTCGGGGCACGGTTCCTCGGTGCGGCTGTCGGCTCCGCAAGTATATTGGCTCGCAGCCAACGAACGTTCGGAGCAGACACGATGGCACCTCGCGGGGATTCGGTCAATGAGGAGATGCGGCAACGCTCCCGCCGACGCATCATGCGGGCCACCGTCGAGCTGGTTGACCAGCGCGGATACGCGGGCACCACGCTGACGGACATCGCCGAGCGGGCCGGACTCGCCCGCGGGCTGCTCTCGTACTACTTCGACGGCAAACGGCTGCTGATGCAGTCCGCGACGCACCGGATGATGCACCAGTCGCTGGCCTGCGCCCTGGCGGAACTGGCACCCGGTTCCTCACCGAACGCCCGGCTGGCCCGGGCGATCGACACCGTGCTCGGGCTGGCGCTGGACCACCCCCGGGTGATGCGCTCGCACCTGGCGCTGATCCTCGACCCGGATACCGGCGCCTTCGTCCAGGACCCGGAGCAGCAGCAGCTCGGGGCCCTGCTCCAGGGCCTGCTGCTCGACTGGGGCGCGCCCGACCCGGTCGCCGAGCACGCCGTCCTGCGCAGTGCGCTGATGGGCGGCTGCATCGGGGTGCTGCTGCCGGGCGCCGAGATCCCGCTGGCGCCGATCCGGGCCGACCTCTTCCGCCGCTACGACCTGGCCTGGGAGCTGGGCCGCCCGCCGCAGCCGTCCCCGCCGGAACGCGAGAGGCCGCCGGCCCGCGACTGACGGCGGGTGGGCGGCCTGGCGGACCGACTGCCGGGGGCCTCGCGAGGGAGGGATCTCACAGGCCCCGGACGGCAGCGGCTCAGCGTTCCTTCAGGATCGAGGCGAGCAGGTCTATCGTGCGCTCCGGCGTGAGACTGTCCACGCAGAGCCGCTCCATGACCTGGATGTAGGCGTCGACGTCGTCGCGCTTGTCCAGGTAGAGCGCGCTGGTGAGCTGCTCCAGGTAGACCACGTCCGCGAGGTCCTGCTCCGGGAAGCGCAGGATCGTGAACGCCCCGGACTCGCCCGCGTGCGCGCCGAACCGGAACGGCATGACCTGGATCACCACGTTGGCCTGCTCGGCGACGTCGATCAGGTACTGCACCTGACCGCGCATCACCTGGGGCCCGCCGACCGGCCGGCGCAGCGCGGCCTCGTCGATGACCGCCCACAGGCGCGGGCTGGCCCCCTCGGTCAGCAGTTTCTGACGGCGCAGCCGGAGGCTGACCCGCCGTTCGACCTCCTCCTCGCTGATGACCGGCCGACTCTGGCCGAAAACCGCCCGTGCGTACTCCTCGGACTGCAGCAGTCCGGGGATGAACTGCACCTCGTAGGTGCGGATGAGCTGGGCGGCCTCCTCCAGGCCGACGTAGGTCTGGAACCAGCCCGGCAGCACGTCGTTGAAGCTGTGCCACCAGCCGGACTTGTTGGCCTCGCGGACGAGGCCGAGCAGGGCTTCCCGCTCGATGCCGTCGTCCACGCCGTACAGGCTGAGCAGGTCGGCGACGTCGCGCTCCTTGAAGCTGACGCGGCCGAGTTCCATGCGGCTGATCTTGGACTCGGAGGCCCGGATCGCGTAGCCCGCGTCCTCGCGGGTGATGCCGCGCGCCTCACGCAGGCGGCGCAGCTGCGAGCCGAGGAGGATCCGGCGGACCATCGAGCCGCCGCCCGGCTGAACTGTGGTCATGCGGTCGAAACCTCCACCTAGGGCAAACAGCGCACAGTCTGCCATCAGTTGAGCGCTCACGGTGCCGATACTGACGGATGTTCCTATCAGTTCTGCACTCCACGCACCAGGATGCACGTGCATTCGGCGCTTGCATATGCCAATAGTGCGACTGCACGTGAATCGACTCTTGCATCTGCAGTGAGCGCACACCACCATGGTGCACGTGCACCTGCACATCCCTGGCAATCCCGCGGGCTCCGCGTCGACCCCACGCGCGACTCCGTGCACCGACCCGACGGCGTCCCCCGCGTCATCGGGCGTTCGAGTGCGCGCGCGCCTGGTCGAGGGGGCGGCCGAGCGGCCGAGCGAGTCGGAGGTGACCGGCATGACCCCGGCGGGTCCAGCCGTGTCCGCCCCCTTATGGGAGGAGCTCTTCATGAGCACCGGTACGGCTTTGGCGGTTGACCCCCATGTGGTCACCTGTACGCTCGCTCCTCGCTTCGAAGCCGTCAGAACCGCGCGGGACTTCGCTCGGAGCACGCTCCAGCTCTGGGGCCTGACGGAACTGTTCGACGACGTCGCGCTGGTGGCCTCGGAACTCGTGACCAACGCGCTCCGGCATGCGATCGGCGCACGGCCCGACCCGTCGGGCGGCGCCCTGGGCGAGTACGACTTTCCCATGAAGCCGACCGCGGACGGCCGGCTGCCGATCCGAATAAGCCTGGTGCACCGCGCACCCCAGGTGGTCTGCGCGGTGAGCGATCCGAGCAGCACCGGCCCGGTCGCCCGGGAGGCCGACTTCGTCGCCGAATCGGGCCGCGGGCTGCACCTGGTGGAGTCGTTCAGCCGCTCCTGGGGCTGGCACCCGCTGGGCAGCGGCAAGGTGGTCTGGGCGATGTTCGAGGCCGAGTCGGTCGGCGGTTCCCCGCTGGACGGACACCCCGGGCTCGGCGGCCGCTCACCGCTCGACGGTCCCGTCGACGCCGGCGGACGGCATCGGCGCTCGGCCTAGGACGGGCCCCGCGCTCCGAGCGGGTCCTGTGCTCCCAGCGAGCCCCGTGCTCCGAGCGGGCCCGGCGTTCCGGACGAGCCCTGACCCCGGGACAGGCCCTGCGCTCCGGAGGAGCCCTGCCTTCGGGACGGACCCCGCGCCGGACGGCGCGCGGCCGGTCGACGGACACCCCGGGAGGACCGCACCCCGGGCGCTTCCAGCAGGCCCCGTCGAGAGCCTCCGGCACCACGGAACCGCGAGCGGCTCAGCGCGGCCGGGCGGGCCGGGCGGCCGGACGGATCCGGGAGAGGCCTCCGGAGCGAAGACATCCGGAGGAGACAAAGACAAAGGCCGTCGTGGTGTCGGCACCCACGACGGCCCCCCGATGATGGAGCACGGCGGCCGGTCAGACCGCCAGGTGGTCGAACTCCCCGTCCTTCGCCCCCAGCAGCAGGGCGGAGATCTCGGCCCGGGTGTAGATGAGTGCGGGGCCGTCCGGGAACCGCGAGTTGCGCATCGCCACATCGCCGCCCGGCAGGGCCGCGAACTCGACGCAGTTGCCCTGGGAGTTGCTGTGCCGGCTCTTCTGCCAGACCACCCCCTGGAGATCGGCGGCGGCCATCCCGTTGTAGGTGTCGTACGAGCCGTGCGTGTCCTGCGAGTCGTGCATAGAAATCTCCCGAAGAGCTCCGGAGTTGTCGTCCAGCGCGGCGCCCCCGGCACCGCCGAAACGAACGGACCGGCCCCGTACCGGTCCGGCACAACGCCTCACTTGACGTGATGATAGCCGCAGTGCACGTGCATCAGCACGGGACATTGCAGGTGCACGAGGCCTTTTACCCGCAGCCGCGAACTCTTCACGGGCCCTTCCCCTGACGGTACGTAAACGGACATAGCCGATGAATCGTCGAGCCCGCGATAACCGGCCGTGAGCACCTCCCCGCTGAATGTTGATCTTCGAATGCCGGGAGTCGCCCGCCCGTGACCCTCCGTCAAGCCGGGCTCATGCTGTGAGACATCTCACGCGCGCCGGGTGCAACGCCCGCCCCCTCGGATCGCGTCGGGACAAGCACCGGCCACCACGCGGGGGTTGGGCGAAGAATGTCCGGATTGTAGGCAAAGCGCCCGGACCGGCGCCGGAGACGCACCGGGTCCGTACCGCGAGCACGCGAAACCCGTACGGCAGCCGACTGCAAGCCGGACGGGCCGATGTCCTACGATCTCCGGCATGAGCACCGCAGCCATTCCGGGCGCGCCACTGCCCGTCCGTACTCCAGGCTCCCGTGCGCGGGGGCGCCACCGTCGTCCCGAGCGCCCCGAGATCCCGGCCGGCGCCCCGGCCCTGGTGCTCGCCGTGCCCGCGACCGCCGGGCCCGAGTCCCGCTCGGTCGTCGAGGAGCTGCTCTCGATCGTCCGCACCGAGCAGAACGGCGTCCAGACGGCCGTCGGCTACCTCCCCGGTGACGGTGCGGCGGGCGCGAGCGGCGAGGACCGCACCGTGGCCGAGCTGCTGGCCCTGGCCGCCGAGGCCGGGCGGCCGATGCCCGTCCTGGTGCCGCTGGTGCCCGGCCCGCACACCTTCCTGACCGGGCTTCACGCGCTCGCCGCCGAGTACGGCGCGCCCGTCACCGACCCGCTGGGCCCGCACCCGCTGCTGGCCGAGGCCGTGCACGTCCGGCTCTCCGAGGCCGGGCTGGCCCGGGCCGACCGCGCCCGACTGTTCGCCATCGCGACCGCCGCGGACGGCGTGGTGCTGACCACCGTCGGCGGCGAGGACGCGGCCGCCGCGGCCGGCATCACCGGCGTGCTGCTGGCCGCCCGGCTGGCCGTGCCGGTCGTCGCCGCCGCGCTCGACGTGCCCGGCTCGGTGGCCGCGGCCGTCAACCACCTCAAGGACACCGGCTCGCAGCGCCCGGCGCTGGCCCCGCTGGTGATCGGCCCGGAGGCGGACTCCGAGCTGCTCGCCACCGCCGCCGAGGAGACCGGCTGCCCGTCGGCCGCGCCGCTGGGCGCCTACCCGTCGGTCGGCCAGCTGATCGCCTCCACCTACCTGGCCGCGCTGCCCACGCCGTCCCCGGAGGACCTGGCACGGGCCGAGGCGGAGGCGGCGGCCGCCGCCGAGGCCGAGGGGGTCGTGGAGGGCTCCCGTGGCGCCCACGCGGCCGCCGAGGGGCCTGGCGGACGATAAGGACACCGCGCGCGGGTTCGCGCGCACCGAAGGGCCCGGAACGGATCGCGTTCCGGGCCCTTCCGCGTACTTCCCCCCACCCCGTCCGTCCCGTACGGGAGTCACCCGGCAATGAAGGGGAATGTCCGTTCTGGCGCTATTTGAAAGGAAATAGGGAGCGTGGATTCACATGCTCCGATCGCGGCCGCTCCCCCACCCGCCGGAGTGTGCCACTCCGCGATTCGACGCACCGTCACGCCACTCCTGAGGCGGAGCCAGTTGTCGGCTTCCACAACAGCATTGCCTGAAAACGATCATTTACGATCATGGTGAGTGGCAATTTTGGCAGTTTCCACTAAACCGTGATGCACATCACAGTGGTTTGCAGTTTGAACTTAAGTCTGATTAACGTGCTCCCCGTTCGTGACCACACGAACCCGGTCATCCGCAACGCCGAGTCCTGCCGTCGGATGTCCTGGAAGCGCGAAAACGCACCACGGCAGGAGCGGGGGACCCACAGGTAAGTCGCCCCGGACCGCTCTCCGGAACGGTCCAGGGCTAGGGGTGAAGCCGTGCTCACCGCACGGCCGGGCAACTCCAGCCCGAATCCGACAGCTCACCTCGCAGGCGTGGGAGAGGACCACGTCTTCATGCTGCCCACCAACGGCACCCGTCTGTCCGGCCGTACCCGTCGCGTGATCGCCGCCCTCGGCGTCGCGGGCGTCGGCCTCACCGTCCCCTGCCTCACCACCGGCACCGCCTCGGCCGCCTCCGTCGCCACCTGGGACAAGGTCGCCCAGTGCGAGAGCGGCGGCAACTGGAGCATCAACACCGGCAACGGCTTCTACGGCGGCCTCCAGTTCACCTCCAGCACCTGGTCCGCCTTCGGCGGCACGGCCTACGCGGCCCGCGCCGACCTGGCCACCAAGGACCAGCAGATCGCCGTCGCCGAGAAGGTCCTCGCCTCGCAGGGCCCCGGCGCCTGGCCGGTCTGCTCGGTCCAGGCCGGGCTCACCAAGGGCGGCGCCGCGGCCGCCGTTGACACCTCGGCGGGTTCGACCGCCGCCAAGCCCGCCGCGCCCGCCCAGAGCGCCAAGCCGGCCGCTCCGGCCGCTCCGGCCGCGAAGCCCAGCGCCAAGCCCGCGCAGCCGCAGACCCCCGCCGCGAAGCCCGCCGCGCCCGCCCAGGGCGACGCGCAGGCCTCCACCGACTCCGCCGCCTCCGGCAACCGGAGCGACTGGGTGCAGAAGCGCCAGCAGCAGGCCCAGGGCGGCGACTACACCGTCGTCGAGGGCGACTGGCTGTCCGCGATCGCCGACCAGCACAAGGTGCAGGGCGGCTGGCAGCGGCTGTACGACCTCAACCGCGGCACCCTGACCGAGGGTCCGGACATCATCTACCCGGGCCAGCAGCTGTCCTTCGGCGGCAACGGCCAGGCCCGGGCCGGCCAGTCCTCCGCCGGCACGTCCGGCTCGGACTTCACCTGGTTCGACCGCTCGCAGAAGTCCGGCCAGTCCGCGAACGGCGGTGCCGTGAACGCCCAGCCGACCGCGCAGCCCGAGGCCCCGGCCGCCAAGCCGTCCACCAAGCCGGCCGCGAAGCCCGCCACCAAGCCCGCTCCGCAGCCCCAGGCCCAGACGCAGACCCAGACCCAGACCCAGGCGCCGGCCGTGACCGGCAGCATGGCCGCGGCGGTCTCCTTCGCCGAGTCGAAGGTCGGTCAGGCGTACGTCTACGGCGGCACCGGCAACGGCGGCTGGGACTGCTCCGGCCTGACCCAGGCCGCGCTGCGCGCCGCGGGCGTCTCCGTCCCGCGCGTCGCCGCCGACCAGGCCGCCGCCAGCACCCACGTCTCGCTGGACAGCCTCCAGGCGGGCGACCTGCTGTTCTGGTCCAACAACGGCAAGGACTCCGGCGTCTACCACGTCGCGATCTACATCGGCAACGGCAAGTACGTCGAGGCCGCCAACCCGAGCTCGGGCGTCCGCGAGCAGAGCATCGCCAACTGGGCCCCGGACTTCGCCGGCCGGGTCTGAGGACGGCGCGCGGTCCACGGTCCACGGCTGACGGACCTCCGGTAACAGCTGACGGGTAACAGATAACAGCTGACAGATTTCAACATCTGTCAGCTGTTATCCGTCAGCTGTCGGCCGTCGTCCGAACGCTGACCGCCCACCACCCCCGGGGAGAGTCTGGTCGCTCCTCCCCGGGGGTTCCGGCGTTCCCGGGGCCCCGGCGTGCCCGACCGTTCCCGACCGCGGTTCCGCCCCGTTCCGTGGTGGATCGCCGCCCCAGCGGGCATGCTGCTGCTCTGCACCCGAGGAGGAGTCACATGGCCCAGGTCACCGTCACCCTCGACGCGAACCTCGCGATCGACGCGATGATGCTTTCCGGCACCAAGAGCCCCCAGGACGCCGTCGAACTGGTCCTGCGCGACTACCTGGCCCGCGGCCGCCGCACCGAGACCCGTACCGGCGAGGCCGCCGACGGGCACCGCCTGACCGCCGACCGCCCTACCGCCCAGGAGGGCTGACCCACCCCACGGCCCGCCACGGTCCGGCACGGCCTGCCACGACCCGCGACGGCCGACCGCGCGCACGCCGACGGGCCCCGGAGAGCGATCGCCCTCCGGGGCCCGTCCGACGGCCGTGGCGGCCGGGGTTCAGCGCGCGCAGGCCCCGGTGGACCCGCGCATCACCAGCTCCGGCTGGAACATGAACTCGCCGCGCTGGGCGGCGTTCCCGCCGACCTCCTCCAGCAGCGCGTCCACCGCCGCCGTGGCCATCGCCTCGACCGGCTGGCGGATCGTGGTCAACGGCGGCTCGGTGAAGGCGATCAGCGGAGAGTCGTCGAAGCCGACCACCGACACGTCCTGCGGCACCGACAGCCCGCGCTGCCGCACCGCCCGGATCGCCCCGAGCGCCATCATGTCGCTCCCGCAGACGATCGCCGTGCAGCCCTTGTCGAGCAGCGCGCCGGCCGCCGCGTGCCCGCCCTCCACGCTGAACAGCGTGTGGTGGACGAGGTTCTCGGCCTCCTCCCGGCCGAGCCCGAGCACCTCGCGCATCGCCGCCGTGAAGCCCTCGATCTTCCGCAGCACCGGTACGTACCGGCGCTGACCGACGGCCAGCCCGATCCGCTCGTGCCCGAGTTCGGCCAGGTGCTGGACGGCCATCCACATCGCGGCGCGGTCGTCCGGCGAGATGAACGGCGCGTCGATCTTCTCGCTGTAGCCGTTGATCAGCACGAACGGCACCCCGCGCCCGGCCAGCCGGGCGTAGCGGTCGTGGTCGGCGGTGGTGTCGGCGTGCAGGCCGGAGACGAAGACGATGCCCGCCACGCCCCGGTCCACCAGCATGTCCACCAGTTCGTCCTCGGTGGACCCGCCCGGCGTCTGGGTGCACAGCACCGGGGTGTAGCCGTGCCGGCTGAGCACCTGCTCGATCACCTGGGCCAGCGCCGGGAAGATCGGGTTGCTGAGCTCCGGCGTGATCAGGCCGATCAGCCCGGCGCTGCGCTGGCGAAGGCGGGTCGGCCGCTCGTACCCGAGCACGTCGAGTGCCGCCAGCACGGTCTGCCGGGTGGCGGCGGAAACGTTCGCCTTGCCGTTGAGCACGCGGGAGACGGTGGCTTCGCTGACCCCCGCCTGCGCCGCGATGTCTGAGAGTCGCGCCGTAGTCACGGTCCCAGAGCCTATTCCAACCACGTCAGACCGCCCACCAGCCGGTGCTGTCCGGAGCGAGCACCGTCTCGCCGCCGTCCACCACGAGGTCGGTCGAGGCGAGCAGCAGCGTGCCCGGGGCCGCGATCCGCACCGGCTCGCCGGTGGTGTTCACGGTGCAGACGAAGGCGCCGCGGCGGAACGCCAGGGTGCCCTCGGGGCTCTCCAGCCACTCGACCCCGGTGCCGGCGCCGAGGTCGGGCTGGGCCCGGCGGACGGCCAGCGCGCTGCGGTAGAGCTCCAGGGTGGAGTTCGGGTCGCCGGTCTGCGCCTCGACGCTCAGCTCGGCCCACTCGGCCGGCTGCGGCAGCCAGGACGGCCCGCCGGCCACCGGGCCGAAGCCGTACGGGGCCTCGGTGCCGGACCACGGGATCGGGACGCGGCAGCCGTCGCGGTAGCCGTCCTGGCCGGCCTGGCGGAAGAAGGACGGGTCCTGGCGGACCTCGTCGGGCAGGTCGGTGACGTCCGGCAGGCCGAGCTCCTCGCCCTGGTAGACGTACGCCGAGCCGGGCAGCGCGAGCATCAGCAGGGTGGCGGCGCGGGCGCGGCGCAGGCCGAGCGCCCGGTCGCCGGGGGTGCGGATCTGGGTGCCGAGGCCGGGCTCGTTGGCGAACCGGGTGGCGTGCCGGGTGACGTCGTGGTTGGACAGCACCCAGGTGGTGGGGGCGTCGACCGGACGCATCGAGTCGAGCGAGAGGTCGATCACCTCGCGCAGCGCGGCGGCCTCCCAGCCGGTGCCCAGATACTGGAAGTTGAAGGCCTGGTGCAGCTCGTCGGGGCGGACGTAGTTGGCGGTGCGCTGGACGGTCGGGGTCCAGGCCTCGGCGACGCCGATCCGCTGCCCCGGGTACTCGTCGAGGATCGTGCGCCAGCTGCGGTAGATCTCGTGCACGCCGTCCTGGTCGAAGAACGGCATGACGTCGTTGCCGAGCAGCTTCAGCTGGTCGGCGCCGCCGAGGTCGGGCAGGCCGGGGGCCTTGACCAGGCCGTGGGCGACGTCGATGCGGAAGCCGTCCACGCCCATGTCGAGCCAGAACCGCAGGATCGAGCGGAACTCGTCGGCGACGGCCTGGTTCTCCCAGTTGAAGTCGGGCTGCTCCGGGGCGAACAGGTGCAGGTACCAGTCGCCGGGGGTGCCGTCCGGGTTCTCGCTGCGGGTCCAGGCCGGGCCGCCGAAGATGGACTCCCAGTCGTTGGGCGGGAGTTCACCCTGCTCGCCCTTGCCGGGGCGGAAGTGGTAGCGGTCGCGCAGCGGGGAGCCGGGGCCCTCCCGCAGGGCGCGCTGGAACCACTCGTGCTGGTCCGAGGAGTGGTTGGGGACGAGGTCGACGATGATCCGCAGGCCCAGGTCGTGGGCGTCCCGGATGAGGGCGTCGGCGTCCAGCAGGGTGCCGAACATCGGGTCCACGGCGCGGTAGTCGGCGACGTCGTAGCCGGCGTCCGCCTGCGGCGAGGCGTAGAACGGCGACAGCCAGACCGCGTCCACCCCGAGGTCGCGCAGGTAGGGCAGGCGGCTGCGGACGCCGGGCAGGTCGCCCATGCCGTCGCCGTTGGAGTCGGCGAAGCTGCGCGGGTACACCTGGTAGATGACCGCGTCCCGCCACCAGCCTCTGGACGCGCTGACGTTCGCCTCGTGAGCGGTGTCGGCGGCAGGCCGGGAGGTGTCGGCCAGGTTCTGGGTCATGGACGGTATCCCTTGGGGACTAGAGGAGCGGAAGGCGCCGGGACGTGGAGGCGCGTGACGACGTGGTCGGGAACGGCGGTGTTGCGGGTGGTGCGTGACGACGCGGTGGCGCGCTACGACTTGGAGGCACCGGCGGTCAGACCGGTGACCAGGTGGCGCTGCACCAGGTAGAAGAAGGCCGCGGACGGGATCGCGATCAGCACGGCGGTCGCGGCCATCAGGTTCCACTGGGCGTCGTGCTCGCTGACGAAGGTCTGCAGGCCCACGGCCAGCGTGTACTTGTCGGAGCTGAGCATGAACGTGGAGGCGAACGGCACCTCGGCCCAGTAGGTGAGGAACGAGTAGAAGGCCGCCACCGCCAGGCCCGGGCGGGCGAGCGGCAGCACCAGCCGCCAGAAGGTGCCGAACGGGCTGAGCCCGTCGACCCGGCCGGCCTCGTCGATCTCCACCGGGATGGTGTCGAAGTAGCCCTTCAGCAGCCAGGCGCAGTACGGCACGGTGGTGGTCGAGTAGACCAGGATCAGGCCGGTGTAGCTGTCCAGCAGGCCGAGTTCGGAGAGCATCGTGTACATCGGCACGATCAGCACCGCGATCGGGAACATCTGGGTGACCAGCAGCGACCACATCAGCGGCTTGTGCCCGGGGAACTTCATCCGGGAGACGGCGTAGCCGGTGGTGGCGGCGAGCATCACGCCGAACACGGTGGTGACCCCGGAGACCAGCAGGGCGTTGCCGAACCAGGTGAAGAAGTCGGTGTCGGACAGCACGTGCTGGTAGTTCGACAGCGTCAGCTTGTCGAGGATCTGGCCGGGGTGGAGGTAGTCGGTCTTGTCCGGGCCGAGCGAGACGAACAGGATCCACGCGACCGGGAACAGCGCGATCAGGCCGGCCAGGATCAGGGTGCCGTGGGACAGCGCCCGGGCCAGCGGGCTGCGCTCGCCGCGGCGGCGGACCTTGGCGGGCCGGGCCGCCGGGGCCGGGGCCGCCGCACGGGCCGGGAGTTCGGTGGTGGTGCTCATCGGGGGTACCTGCCTTCGTGGGTCAACTGGGTCCGGGGCCTCAGCCGTTGGCCTGCTCGTTGCGGGCGAGCCAGCGCCGGTAGAAGGCGGTGAAGACGATCAGGATGGACAGCAGGATCACGCCGTAGGCGGCGGACTGCGCGTAGTCCCGCGGGATCTGGCCGAAGCCGAGGCGGTACGCCCAGGTGACCAGCAGCTGGGCGTCGGGGGCGCCGGTGCCGAACAGCAGGAAGATCACGTTGAACTGGTTGAACGTCCAGATCACGCCGAGCAGCACGACCGTGGAGGAGACGGAGCGCAGGCCGGGCAGGGTGACGTACCGGAAGCGCTGCCAGGCGGTGGCGCCGTCCATCTCGGCGGCCTCGTACAACTCGGCCGGGATCGACTGGAGGCCGCCGAGCAGCGAGATCATCATGAACGGCACGCCGGCCCAGGTGTTCACCATGATCGCGGCCGCCTTCTGCGCCCACGGCTCGGTGAGCCAGCCCGGCTCGGGCAGGTGCAGGAAGGAGAGGATGCTGTTGACGACGCCGCCGTCGGCGAGCATCAGCCGCCAGGAGAAGACGGTGACGAAGGTCGGTACGGCCCACGGCAGGATGAGCAGCATCCGGTAGGCGGCGCGGCCGCGCAGCTTCTGGTTGAGCAGCAGCGCGAGGCCGAGCCCGAGGGTGTAGTGCAGGAAGACGCAGACGGCCGTCCAGGCGATGGTCCAGACGAAGTGCGACCAGAAGCGGTCGTACGAGCCCGGGCCCCACAGGATGTCGGCGTAGTTGTGGAAGCCGACGAACTGGTAGGTCGCCGGGATCTCGTTGACGCCGATCTTGCGCGCCATGTTGAGGCTGTTGGCGTCGGTGAGGGTGAGCCAGATGCCCTCGGCGAGCGGGTAGAGCACCAGCACGCCGAGCACCAGCACGACCGGGGCGATCATCGCGTAGGCGTACCAGTGCTTGGCGTAGGAGCGCTTGACGCGTTCCAGCAGGCCCGGACGCTGCTCGCGCTCCCGGCTGCCCTTGCCGGTGGCGCCCTGCACGGCGACTGACATCGTTTGCACCTTCTCGGGGGGATTCTCGGGGGGAGCCGACGGCCCGGCCCTCCGGGGGGCGACAGGTGAGGGCGGCGCCGAACGGCGGACGGCGAACAACTGACAGATGATGAAATCTGTTCTCTGTTATTCGTTCGCCGTCACGCGTTCGGCCGCTCCTCGTCCGCTGTCACCCGTCGACCGGCGGGCCGGGCACAGGGACTACTTGGCGAAGCCCGGCAGGAGCTTGGCGTAGTCGGTGGAGACGGTGTTCAGCGCGTCCTGGGTGCTCGTACCCTGGACGGCCTTGCCCAGGTTGGTGCTCAGCGAGGCGAACAGCGAGCTGTACTCGGGCAGTTCGGGGCGCGGCTTGGCGCTGCTCAGCACGGCCTGGAAGCCGGCGATGCCCGGGTCGGCCTTGACGTCGGCGGTGAAGGCGTCGGAGCGGGTCGGCAGGGTGGAGTTCTTCTGCGCGATGAACGCCTGGCTCTCGGCCGAGGTCATGAAGGCGGCGAACTTCTCCGCGGCGGCCTTGTGGGCCTTGTCGGCACCCGCGTACACGGCGATGTTGTGACCACCGGTGGGAGCGGCGGCCTTGCCGCTGGAGCCGGCCGGGACGGCGGCGATGCCGAGGTTGTTCTTGTCGGCGAAGGCCGAGCCCTTGTAGATGTTGGTGATCTCCCAGGGGCCCTGGACGATCGCCGCGACCTTGCCGCTGTTGAAGGCGTCCATCATGTGGGCGTAGGCGTCGGTGGTGACGTCGGCCTTGACGGTGCCGGGCGAGGTGAACATCGTCTTGTAGGTCTCGACGGCCTTGACGGCCTCCGGCGAGGCGACGCTGATCTTCTTGCCGGCGGCGTCGACGGTGTCGGTGCCCTCGCCGTACAGGAACGGCATCGCGTAGTAGCCGTCCGCGGCCTTCAGCCAGAAGCCGTCCACGCCGGCCTTCTCCTTGACGGCGGCGGCGTCGGTCTTCAGCTCGTCCCAGGTCTTCGGCGCCTCGGTGATGCCGGCCTTGGTGAACAGCTCCTTGTTGTAGAGCAGGCCGAGCGTGTCGGTCACCAGCGGAACGCCGTACAGCTTGCCCTCGTACTTGGCCTGCTGGATCAGGCTCGGCTGGAAGGCGGAGGTGTCGGCGGCGGCCGGGGTGCCGTCCAGCGGCTCCAGGAAGCCGGCCTTGGCGAAGGCGGCGGTCCAGCCGACCTCGGAGCGGAACACGTCCGGAGCACCCTTGGCCCCCATGGCGGTCTGCAGCTTGTTCTGCGCCTGGTCGAACGGCACGTTGACGAAGTCGACCTTGACGGTCGGGTTCGCAGCCTCGAACTTCTTGACGAGCTCCTGGTAGTTCGGCGCCTCGTTGGTGGCGTTCGACGTGTCCCAGTACGTGAGGGTGACCGGCCCGTCGGCCTTGCCGTCGGAGCTGGAGCCGCTGCTGCCACAGGCAGCCATCGAGACCGCGAGGGCCACAACGAGGGCAGAGGCCGCGATGCCACGCCGCATGAGAACTCCTAGGGAGGGTGGGGGTGCCCGAGATGTTCCGAGACAGGCGCATAATGGCTGCCTCGTGCCGACCGCACCGTTGCTGCCGTCGGGCTCGGGAAGGAAGTTAACAGCGGCGCAAGAAGGACGGAAAGTCCTTGCAGCAAGTTTCTGCAAGAAACCGCGATCGTTACGCCCGCGTGTCCTGGACGTAGCCACTCGGTAGTTGACGGCGGCACCGATTGCCCCGTTTCGCCCGATTCACCCCTCCGTGGGCTGGCCGACGGAACCACCGTGCGTGGCCGGAAACGCTCTGCAGCAGACTGGACGCATGCGAATCAGAGCCGTCACCAGGGACGAACTTCCGCTGCTCGCCGAGCTGGAGCGGGCCGCCGGCGCACCCTTCGCCGCGATCGGCATGCCGGAGATCGCCGAGGACGAACCCCCCGCACCCGAGGAGCTGGCGCACTACCTGGAGCGGGGCGTCGCCCTGCTCGCCGAGGCCCCCGACGGAACCGTCGCCGCCTACCTGCTCGCCGAGCCGGTGGACGGCGCCCTCCACATCGAACAGGTCTCCGTGCACCCCGACCACGCCCGCCGCGGCATCGGCCGGGCGCTGATCGAGCACCTCGCCGAAACCGCCGACGCCCCGGCGCTCACCCTCACCACCTTCACCGAGGTCCCCTGGAACGCCCCCTACTACGCCCGCTGCGGCTTCCGGCCGCTGGCCGAGGAGGAACTCACGCCGGGCCTGCGCGAGATCCGCCGCAAGGAGGCCGAGCACGGCCTGGACCGCTGGCCCCGGCTCTGCATGCGCCGGGACCTGCGGCCGTAGCGCCGGCCCCGGCCGGCCGGTCCTCCTGATCAGCCCTGCCGGTCGGTCCCAGCCGTCGGTTTGGTACGACCCGTCGGCCCATCCCACCGGTCCTACTGATGGGTCCCCAGCCGGAGCACGGTGGTCGAGCGGAACTCCTCCCCCGGCCGCAGCTCCGTGCTGGGGAACGCCGGGTGGTGCGGGGAGTCCGGGAAGTGCTGGGTCTCCAGGGCGATCCCGGCGAACGGCCCGTACGGGACGCCGCTCGCGCCGGTGACCGCGCCCTGGAACTTGTTCGCCGTGTACACCTGGATGCCCGGCTCGGTGGTCAACACCTCCAGGGTGCGGCCGCTGACCGGGTCCTCCAGCAGCGCGGCCCGCGCCGGGGCCCCGTCCGCCGGCCGGGCGCGCAGCACCCAGTTGTGGTCGTAGCCACCGGGCCCGGCCAGCTGGGGGTGCTCGTCGTGCACCGACTTGCCGATCGGCGTGGCCGCCGTGAAGTCGAACGGCGTGCCGGCCACCGGCTCGGTCCGGCCGTACGGGATCTGCCGCTCGTCGGCCGGGGTGTACGCGTCGGCGTCCAGGGTGAGCAGGTGGCCCAGGACGTCGCCGCTGCCTTCACCCGCGAGGTTGAAGTACGCGTGGTTGGTCAGGTTGACGACGGTCGGCTTGCTGGTGACGGCACGGTAGGCGATCACCAGCTCGCCGGAGGCGTCCAGGGTGTATGTGACGGTGACGTCCAACGCGCCGGGGAAGCCCTGGTCCCCGTCCGGGCTGTGCAGCGCCAGCCGCACCCCGCCCTCGACCGGTTCGGCCGCCCACATCCGGTGCGCGAAGCCGTCCGGACCGCCGTGGATGGTCATGCCGCCGCCGGTCGGGGCGAGCTGGTGCTCCTCGCCGTCGATGGTGACCGACGAACGGTCGATCCGGTTGGCGTACCGGCCCACCACCGTGCCGTAGTGCCGGGCCGGGCCGAGGATCTCGGACAACCGGTCGGTGGCCAGCAGCAGTTGGGCGGAGCGGCCGGAGCGGTCCGGTGCGCTCAGGGTGTGCAGGGTCGCCCCGAGGGTGAGCACGCTCGCCTCGTACGGGCCGGCCGTGAGCGTCCAGCGCTCGATCGCGGCACCCGCACCCGAAGGGTCCAGGGGTTCCTGCCGCACGCTGGTGGCCTCGCTCGCCATTGGCCTGCTCCTCACTGGCGGCGGGCGTTGCACCGCGGCCGCCCGGTTCCGGGTCCGTCGAGGGGGCGCCGCGGCAGCCCCGTGTCCGTCAGCCTAGCGACGGCGGCGGCAGCGGGGGCGCTTCCACCAGCCCACGCGCCGCCCCGCGCGCCGCCTTCCACCATCCGCACGCCGGGCGCCGGACCCGCACGCCGGGCGCTGACCGCCGCGCCCGGCACCGGCCCGGCACCCGCCCCTCGCCCGCCTAGTCGTTCAGGTCCCCCAGCCGCCCCAGGTCCCGCTGCTGCGGCGGCAGCCCGAGCGCCGAGGCCAGGCCGTCCGGCCCGCTGCCCGCCTTGCGGTAGACCGCCGCCAGCCGCCGGTTGACGATTCCGATCGGCACCCCGAGCTCGTCGGCGATCCGCTGCGGCGGCACGCCCTGCACGGCCCGCTTGGCGACCTCCCACTCCGAGCTGCTGAGCGTCTCCAGGGTGTCCCGGAAGTCGCGCAGCCCCACCCGGTTGGGCCGCAGGCCGTAGTTGGCGAGCTCCTGCCGCGCCCGGTCGACCAGCCCCTCCGCCGAGCAGTGCTGGGCCAGCTCGATGCCCTGGTACAGGCACTCCTGGGCGTCATCCAGCCGACCGACCCGGCGCAGCGCGGCCCCGAGGTCGACCAGAGCGACGGCGTGCTCGTAGCCGGCCGGGGACTGCCCGAGGTACGCCACGGCCTCCTCCAGCAGCTCGACCGCCTGTCGGCCGTGCTCGATCCGCGCGTACAGCCGCAGCGCGCTGCCGATCGCCGAGGCGGTGCCGAAGGCCCGCGCGTCATGGACCGCCTTCTGGGCGTACTCCCGGGCACGCTCGGGCTCGTCGCCCGCGATCGCGATGGCGAGGTGGCCTGCCCAGGGCGCCCAGACGGTGTTGCGCCAGCCGCGGATCTCCAGCTGGGAGCCGGCCTCGGTGAGCGCGGCGGCCGCGCCCGCGTTGCGGGTCTTGGCGACCAGCAGCTTGCCGTACAACGAGGCGGCGTCCGGCAGCACCATGGCGGTCGCGTGGTACGGCGGGTGGAAGCCGGAGTCGTTGGCCAGCTGCCAGGCCTCGTCGATCCGGCCGCGGGCGAGCAGGGTGTCGACCAGCACGCCGACCGCGTCCCAGGCCAGCGGCAGCATGTCCCCGATCCGCTCGGAGATGCGGTGCGCCCGGCGCAGGAAGTCCTCGGCCTCGGCGAGCAGGCCGCGGCGGAACCGGGCCAGGCCCATCAGGAAGTAGGCGAAGCCCCGGTGGGCACCGCTCCAACCGGCCACCTCGAACTGGATGATGGCGTCCGCGGCCAGCCGTTCGGCCTGGGCGATGCGGTCGTTGTAGATGTACGTGAGGCAGAGCATCGAGGGCAGTTCGAAGCCCCAGGTGGTGTCGGTCCACCCGAGGCCCTTGGGCAGCCGCCCGCCGTCGAGGACCTCGTCGGCGAGCGCGAGCGCCTCCGCGGACGGGGCGCCGCGCAGGGTGAGGTCCCAGGCGCGCATGGCGAGTACGGCCCGGGCGGAGGCCTCCTTGCCGTTCAGGCTCCGGCACATCTCACCGAGCCGGGCGGAGCGGCCCGGGCCGTCCTCCTCGGACTTGCGGAAGGCGTGCCACATGAACGAGGCGGCCTGGAGCCGCTGACGCCCGGCCGGGTCGACGGTCTGCTCGGCCTCGCGCTGGCAGACCAGGGCGGCCTCGCCCAGCTCACCGGCGTGGGCGAGCACCTCGGAGAGCCGGAAGGTGGCGTCCACGCGCAGTTCGGGCCGCAGCGGCAGCTCGTCGGGGTCGAGGGCCAGCTTGAGCTGGTTGACGGTGGCAACGGGGTCGGTGAGCAGTGCGGAGCAGCCGAGTTCGTACATCACCTCGGCCTTGATCTCGTCGGCGGGCGGCTCGTTGAGCGCGCGGTGCAGACAGCGCTGGGCGGCCTCGGGGGCGCCGATCAGCTGGTGTTCGATGGCGGCGCGGCGCAGCTTCTTGACGATCCGGTCGTCGCCCTCGCCGGAGTGGGTCTCGACCAGGTGGCGGGAGGCGGCGAGCAGGCCGAGTCCGGCGTTCTCGATCTCGGCGGCGGCGATGCCGTGCATGCCGAGGCGGGTGGCGTCCGGCATGGTGTTGTAGATGGAGCTGGCGATCAGCGGGTGGACGAACTCCAGGTTCCCGTTGGGGGTCTGGGTCAGCACGCGCTGCTTGCGCAGCTGCTTGATGGACTCGCGGGCGCCCTCGGTGCTCTGGGTGGAGATCCGGGTGGCGAGGTCGACCCGGATGTCGGTGCCCAGCATCGCGCAGGCCCAGGCGTACCGCAGGGTGCTGGCGCCGAGCCGGTCCAGCCAGCTCTTGAGGGTCATCCCGGTGGCGTCGACGGCGAGTTCGCGCAGCTGCCGGGAGTTCTCCTCGACCGGTTCGAGCTCCTGGTCGCGGACCTGGTCGAGCAGGGCGATGACCTCGAACGGGTTGCCGTTGACGACGTTCCAGAACTCGTAGCAGAAGGCCTCCTCGGCCTTGTCGCCGAGTTCGGCACGGATCATGTCGGTGACCGAGCTGAGGTTGAGGCGGTTGAGCTCGTGCCTGCGCGCCTTGAGTCCGAGGACGGCCCGGCGGAATTCCTGGGTCTCGGTGGGCCAGTCGCTCTCGTCCTCCCGGAAGGCGAAGACGAGCAGGACGGGAAGTTCACTCGATCGGATGGCGAACTTGGTCAGCCAGGAGAGTGACTCCCCGTCCGCCCAGTGCAGGTCGTCGACGATCATCACCATCGGCGCCCGGCGCGGCGCGAGCTGGGTGAGGACGTAGTCGAGGCCGTCGCGCACGCCCTGCGGGTCGAGGCGGCGGGCGCCGGCCTTGGGCTGCTTGAGGCCCATGGCCGGTCCGACGACCTCCTCCCAGGTGCCCATGACCTGGGCGAACACGTCCGGCGGCAGGTCGCTGAGCACGGGCTGGAGCAGCTGCCGCAGCACGTGGTACGGATCCTTGAACTGCCGTTCTCCGCCTCGGGCGAAGAGCACGGTGGCGCCGTCGCGGAGCTTGGCGAGCCGCCGGACCTCGTGCAGCAGACTGGTCTTTCCGATGCCGGGGCGGCCGGAGAAGGTGAGCAGATCACCGATCTCGGTGCCACCTGCGGCGAAGCCGCGGCAGAGCTGGTCCACGGCGGCCTCCACCGAGCGCAGTTCGGAGTCGCGGTCGTGCAGCCGGACCCGGGGCGCGGTGCCGTCGCCCTCGTGGGCGGAACCAGCACCCGCCCGAATTGCGTTCTCCTGCTCGGTCACCGTCGTGCCTCCGCCTCGCCCGCTCGCGTCACAGCTCCATCACTGCGTGCAGCCGAGGTTAGCGCCGCGCGGCCGTTCCCGTGGGGCATTCGTGCAGGCTGGGGCGGACGGTGAGGGTTCGGGCGGCTTGTCAAGGGCAACTGCCCTATATCCCTAACGTCCGATCATTGCATCAGATACCCTACGGCCTTCGAGGTTCGGATGATCTTGCGGAACCCACCCCCCCCGCCCGCGCCTCGCCGCGTCAACTCCCCCCACCATCAGCGCTCGAACAAAAAGCGCCCCCAACCTCCGCTGCACCGGGAGTCCGATGTCTGACGACACCTCACTTCAGATTCCGTTCCCGCACCGCCGCAGTCCGCACGGCCCGCGCGCCACCGCACTGCACCGGGACTGGCTCATCCGCCACCCCCTGCTACCCGACGCCGACCACCCCGGCTACGCCCACTGGGAAGTGGTGGACCTCGCCGCGCTCGGCTACCCGGACGCCGGTCCGGACGAACTCGCCCTGGCCGCCGACCTGATGGGCTTCTACTTCCTCTTCGACGACCAGTTCGACGGCCCGCTCGGCCGCCGCCCCGCCGAAGTCGCCCCGATCTGCGAACGGCTGATCGCCGTCCTGCACGGTGCCCGCCCCGACCAGGACTCCCCGGTCGAGACCGCGTTCGCCGACCTGTGGGACCGCAGCGTCCAGGGCATGCCGGCCCGCTGGCAGGCCCGCGCCGCCTACAACTGGGAGTACTACCTGGCCAGTCACCCGGCCGAGGCGGCCGGCCGGATCTCCACCCGGCCGCCGGACCGCGACGGCTACCTGGAGCTCCGACGGGGCACCGCGGCCATGGAGACCATCTTCGACATGGTCGAACGCCTGGGCCAGTTCGAGGTCCCGGCCGCCGTCCTGCACCACCCGGTGCTGCGCCAACTCCGCCAGCTGGCCGCCGACATACCGTCCCTCAGCAACGACGTGCGCTCCTACCCGCTGGAGGCGCCGCGCGGAGACGTGAACAACCTGGTCATGATCGTCCAGCGGGAGCGGTGCTGCTCGGCCGAGGAGGCCTGCGCGGCGGTCATCGCCGAAGCCCAGCTGATGGTCGACCGCTGCGCCGAGCTGCGCGACCGACTGCCGGACGTCCACCGCGAGTTGGGCCTCTCCCGGATCGAACGCGTGATCGCCGAGCGGTACGCGGACGGACTGCTG
Organism: Kitasatospora sp. NPDC001261; assembly: GCF_042896795.1. Lineage (NCBI taxonomy): Bacteria > Bacillati > Actinomycetota > Actinomycetes > Kitasatosporales > Streptomycetaceae > Kitasatospora > Kitasatospora sp. NPDC001261. Next base: position 220,185 of record NZ_JBIAXP010000014.1, on the reverse strand, counting down.
ACCTGGCTGGCCGGCTACCTCAGCTGGGAGGCCCGCACCGGGCGGTACCACGCGGTCTGACCGGCGCCCGCCCCGAACCGCCCGACGGGCGTACGGCGGCCCGCCCGGGAGCGCCGTCCGGGCCAGGCGGCGGCGTGCGGCGGCACGCCGCGGGAACGCGGCCGGAACGCGCGCCCCGCAGCGATCCGGTTCCGGGCGCCCGCGGTGATCCGCTCCGGGGCGCCCCTGGCGATCGGCTCCGGACTCCCGTCGGCACGCCCCCGGGAGCGGCCGGCGGACACACCCTCCGTACGGGCCCGGCGTACGGACCGTAGCCGCGCCGGGCGCCGGGCGGTTATCGTGCTCGACGGCGGGCGCCCGGCGGGGCGCCGGTCCGATGGCGTGTCCCACCCCTCCCGCCGGACCGCCCCCTGACCGGGCGGTCCGGCGTGCCGCCCGCGGCCCGAGCCGCGCCGACGGCACCCGACGCAGCGAGGAGACACCGAGCATGACGGTCTACCAGCCCCCCGGCACCCCCGGCAGCATCGTCGCCTACCGCTCCCGGTACGAGCACTGGATCGGCGGCGACTGGACGCCCCCGGTGCGCGGCGAGTACTTCGGCAACCCGACCCCGGTCACCGGCGAGGTGTTCACCGAGGTCGCCCGGGGCACCGCCGAGGACATCGAGGCCGCCCTGGACGCGGCCCACGCCGCCGCCCCGGCCTGGGGCCGCACCTCGGCCGCCGAGCGCGCGCAGGTGCTGCTGCGGGTCGCCGACCGGATGGAGGCCAACCTGGAGCGGCTGGCCGTCGCGGAGAGCTGGGAGAACGGCAAGCCGGTGCGCGAGACGCTGGCCGCCGACCTCCCGCTCGCCGTCGACCACCTGCGCTACTTCGCCGGTGCGCTGCGGGCCCAGGAGGGCAGCCTCTCCCAGCTGGACGAGGACACCGTGGCGTACCACTTCCACGAGCCGCTGGGTGTGGTCGGCCAGATCATCCCGTGGAACTTCCCGATCCTGATGGCGATCTGGAAGCTCGCCCCGGCGCTCGCGGCCGGCAACGCGGTGGTGCTCAAGCCCGCCGAGCAGACCCCGGCCTCGGTGCTGCTGCTCGCCGAACTGACCGCCGACCTGCTGCCGCCCGGCGTGCTCAACATCGTCACCGGCTTCGGCGAGGAGGCCGGCGCCCCGCTCGCCGCCAGTCCCCGGGTCCGCAAGGTCGCCTTCACCGGCGAGACCACCACCGGCCGGCTGATCGCCCGCTCGGCGGCCGACAACCTGATCCCGGTCACGCTGGAGCTCGGCGGCAAGAGCCCGAACGTGTTCTTCGCGGACGTCGCCGCCGCCTCGGACGCCTTCTACGACAAGGCCGTCGAGGGCTTCGCGATGTTCGCCCTCAACCAGGGCGAGGTCTGCACCTGCCCCAGCCGCGCGCTGATCGACTCCGCGATCTACGAGCGGCTGCTCGCCGACGGCCTGGAGCGGGTCCGGGCGATGCGCCAGGGCGACCCGCTGGACACCGAGACCCAGGTCGGCGCCCAGGCCAGTGTCGAACAGCTGAAGAAGATCCTCTCCTACTTCGAGATCGGCCAGGAGGAGGGCGCCAAGCTCCTGGCGGGCGGCGAGCGGGCCGACCTCGGCGGCGCGCTGGCCGGCGGGTACTACGTCACGCCGACGGTCTTCGAGGGCGACAATTCGATGCGGGTCTTCCAGGAGGAGATCTTCGGACCGGTCGTCTCGGTCACCCGCTTCGACGGCTTCGACCACGCCGTCGCCCTCGCCAACGACACCCAGTACGGGCTCGGCGCGGGCGTCTGGACCCGCAGCCTCAACACCGCCCACCGGGCCGGCCGCGCCATCCAGGCGGGCCGGGTCTGGACGAACTGCTACCACGCCTACCCGGCCCACGCGGCCTTCGGCGGCTACAAGAACTCCGGCATCGGGCGGGAGAACCACAAGGCGCTGCTGGAGCACTACCAGCAGACCAAGAACCTGCTGGTCAGCTACTCCCCCGACGCGGTCGGCTTCTTCTAGGAAGTCGGCTTCCTCCAGGAAGCGGAGCGGCAAAGCGGAGCGGGAGGCCCACCGGGGCCTCCCGCTCCTCGCCACTCCCCGTGGCGGGCTCCGGGGCGATTCGCCTGTTCCGGGGATCAAAGCACATGAATGCGCCCAATTCACCGACGCGCCGCCGACATGCCCGGACGGCCCGCGCGAAAGCCGTAGACAGGACTCCCCGTACCCCAACCCCGATCCGGGAGTCCCGCGTGACCATCGCCCCCACGAAACTCAGCGACCCCGCCGTCCGCGCCTTCGTCACCGCGGTCAACGCGGGCGACCGCGAGGCCTTCTTCGCGCTGCTCGCCGCGGACGCGACCATGTCCGACGACGGGTCCGAGCGCGACCTGGCGGACTGGGTCGACCGGGAGATCTTCGGCCCGAACGGCCGGATGGCCGTCCAGACCGAGTCGCACGGCGGCCACGCGCTGGTCGCCGAGTTCACCAACGAGACCTGGGGCACGATGCGCACCGCGTGGCGCTTCACCGTCGACGGCGGGAAGATCCGCCGCTTCGAGACCGGCCAGGCCTGAAGCGACCGGCCTGGCCCGGGGCTACCCACAGGCCTGAAGCGACCGGCCGGGGCTACCGGTCCAGCCCCAGGCACCCCCGCACCGCGCGGATCAGGTTCCGCGAGCGGACGTCCCCGGTGACACCCGGCTGCATGCCGTTGGTGACGTAGCCGAAGCCCAGCCCCAGGTCGGGGTCGGCGAAGCCGAGCGAACCGCCCCGGCCCGGGTGGCCGAAGCTCGCCGGGGAGGCCATCGGCGCGGTCGGACCGTGCCGCCAGAAGCCCAGGCCGAAGGTGGAGTTGACGATCAGCACCCGGTCCGGCCCGCTCACCGCCGGCCCGACCGCGCGTGCCAGCACCTCGGGGCCGAGCAGCGGCGGCAGCAGCGCGCCGGAGCCGTCCGCACGGTCGGCCGCACCGATCAGCGCCGCGTAGAACCGGGCCAGCGACCGGGCGGTGCCGATGCCGCCGGCTCCGGGGATCTCGGCGGCCTGCACCGCCGGGTCGTTGAGGTCCACGCCGGGGCGCACCGAGGCGAAGGAGCGGGCGGTCAGCGAGGCCGGGTCCTGGTAGGCGTCCCGGACGGACTGCTTGGGCCGCAGCCGCAGCCCGCTCGGACCGGTCCGCGCCGCCTCCGGGGCCGGCAGGTCGACCAGCTTGCCGACCCGGGGCGCGGCGCCGGCCGGCAGCCCGATCCACAGGTCCAGCCCGAGCGGCCGGGCGACCTCCTCGGCGAAGTACTGGCCTATGGTCCGGTCGCTCACCCGGCGCACCACCTCGCCGACCAGCCAGCCGAAGGTGTACGGGTGGTAGCCGTGCGCGGTGCCGGGTTCCCAGGCGGGCTCCTGCGCGGCGACGGCGGCGGCCGCGCGCTCCCAGGTGAGCACGTCCTCCAGTCGCAGCGGCACGTCCAGCGCGGGCACCCCGGCCTGGTGCGAGAGCAGCTGGCGCACCGGGACCCGGCCCTTGCCGGCCGCCGCGAACTCCGGCCAGTACGAGGCCGCCGGGGCGTCCAGGTCGAGCAGGCCGCGCTCGACCAGCAGCAGCGCGGCGGTCGCGGTGAGGCCCTTGGTGACCGAGCGCAGCACCTGGGCGGTGTCCGCCGTCCACGGCACCGCGGGCGCCGGCCGGCCGCCGACCTCCGGCCGGGCGTCGCCGCCCCACAGGTCGACCACCTTGCGGCCGCGCACGTACAGCGCGAAGGCCGCGCCGAGCTCGCCGTAGTCGGCGAAGTTCCGTGCGAAGGCCTCCCGTACGGGCTCGAACCCCTCGGCCGTCTCGCCCCAGATCTCCACCACCGCGTGCCGTCCTCGACCAGTTCCGCTGCTTCTCATGCCATGTGCGCTCGCTTTCGATCTCCTTCGATCCTTCTTCGATCGAATTCGTTCGAACCGAGCCCCGAAACCCTAACCTGTCCCCCATGACCAACCCTGCCGAGGAACTGCTGGACATCGTCGACGAGCACGACCGCGTGATCGGGACCGCCCTGCGCGGCGAGGTGTACCGGCGCGGGCTCACCCACCGCTGCGTCTTCATCCTGGTCCGCGACCCGGCCGGACGGATCTTCGTCCACCGCCGCACCGACACCAAGCTGTTCGCCCCCGGCGCGTACGACATGTTCGTCGGCGGCGTGGTCGGCTCCGGCGAGACCTACGCCGAGGCCGCCGTCCGCGAGGCCGAGGAGGAACTCGGCGTCCACGGCGTCACCCCGCGGCCCCTGTTCAAGTTCCTCTTCGAACAGGACCGGCTCTCCTGGTGGTGCGACATGTACGAGGCGGAGTGGGACGGCCCGGTCTCCCCCCAGGAGTCCGAGGTCGCCTGGCACGCCTGGCTCACCCCCGCCGAACTCGCCGACCGCCTCACCCGCGACACCTTCGTCCCCGACGGCCTGGAGGCCTACCGCCGCTACCTGGAGCTCCGGTCCGCCTAGCGCCGCCGAGGCCTCGGGGCTGAGGGTCCGGGGTGCGGGGCGGCGTGCGGGCTTCGGAGACGGCGTGCGGGCCGGCGGGCGGCGCGCCCCAGGCTCCACCGGAGGGCCCGTGACGAACTAGGGTGGCGCACATGGCCTCCCGTACGCCGTCTCCGACGGCCGACCACGCAGCATGGACCTCCGCATCCGCCGGGGCGGCGGGCGGGCGGCCGCGTCGGCGGCTGAGCGTGGACGAGCGGCGGGAGCAGCTGATCGCCGTGGCGCTGGAGCTGTTCAGCCGCCGGCCGCCGGAAGAGGTGTCGATCGACGACATCGCCGCCGCCGCGGGCGCCTCCCGGCCGCTGGTCTACCACTACTTCCCCGGCAAGCAGGCGCTGTACGAGGAGTCGCTGCGGCGGGCCGGGCAGGAACTGTCGGCGCGGTTCGAGGAGCCCATGGAGGGGCCGCTGTCGGAGCGGCTGCACCGGGTGATGGGCCGCTACCTGGACTTCGTGCAGAGCCACGGGCCGGGCTTCGCCGCCCTGCTGCGCGGCGGCTCGGTGGCGGCCAGCGCGGGCACCTCGGCGGTGATCGACGACGTGCGCCGGGCGGCGCAAGAACAGATCCTGGCCCATCTGGCGATCCCCGCGCCGAGCGTCGGGCTGCGGCTGACCGTCCGGGCCTGGATCGCCAACGCCGAGATCACCTCGCTGGAGTGGTTGTCCGAGCGCTCGGTGCCGCTGGCGGAACTCCAGCTCCACCTGGTGCAGGAGTTCGTCGCGGCGCTCACCCTCACCGCCGCCCGCGAGCCGGCGCTCGCCGCCGAACTGGCCTCCTTCTTCGCCGACGAGCGCCCCGACGGCCCGACCGGGCGCCTGGTGCGGGACCTCGCGGGGCTGTTCGCCGTGCCGGGGATCGTCGAGGCGGTCACCGCGCTCGCGGCCGGCACCCCCGACGACGGGTCCGCGCAGGCCACCGGGGCCGCCGCCGAGTGACCCGCGCGGTCGGCGGATCGACGACCGGGGCCGGCGGAGCGGTAGCCGGGGCCGGCGCCGGACTCGTCGCCGCGCGCCGACCGCCCAAGTGATCATCGGGTGATCCTGCGGTTCGGTCAGGACAGTGGGCTCTGATAGGAATGAGCAGGGATCTGACGGCGCGCCGCCGCGCCGGGGCCGGTCCCACCCGAACCACCGACAGCAGACGGAGCAGAGCGGGGGGCTCACCAGGTGACCCAGGACGTCCAGTTCAGCGTGGAGGCCAATCCCTTCGCGGCAGCGGAGCAGGTCTGCGCGACCCTCGGCACCCTCACCGACGCCCTCTTCGACCAACACACCTCGCGCCACCCGGCGGCCTCGCTGAGCGCCCTGCGGACGGCCGAACACCCCGCCGCCGAGGCGCTGTTCGCCCTGCCGCTGGCCCCCAACGGCCCGGTGCACACCGCCCTCGACCGGCTCGGCACGGTGACCACCGCGGGCACCGGACGGCCGGGCACCGGCGCGCGGCTCACCGACCGGGTGGTCACCGCGCTCCAGGCCCGGTACGGCGGCGGCGCGGTGCGCGGTGCCATCGCCGACCGGGGCACCACCTCGGCCGCGCTGTTCCAGCTCCCGGTCACCGGCGAGTTCGCCGACGCCAAGCTGCGTCCGCCGTTCGCCCCCGCGCTGGCCGCGCTGGCGGCCGGGCAGCAGACCCGCCAGCCGGTCGAACTGCCCACCGGCGCGGGCGCCGAGGTCCGGCTGGTCGTACCGCCCGGCTTCCACTCGCTGACCTCCCCGGGCGGCCCGCCCGGCGTCTCCGCCCGTACGGTGCCCCCGCTGCCCGACGGCGCGGACCGGACCGGCGGCAGCGCGACCGGTGGCAGTGCGAGCGGTGGGAGCGCCCCGGCCACCGTGGCGGCCGCCGATGAGCTGGCCCGGCACCTGGCCGAGGTCGCCGAGGAGCTGTTCAGCGCCACCGGTCCGGAGCCGCGGCGCGACTTCGCGGTGATCTCCGCCACCCTGGCCGATCTGATCCGCGACGCGGGCGTCGTGTACGCCGGCGTCTGCGCGCTGGAGCTGGACGACCGGGCCTCGGACGCCGCCCTGGTCGTCTCGCTCGCCCGGCACCCGCTGCCGATCACCGCGCTCGCCACCGAGCTGGCCACCGTCCGGCGGCACGCCGAGGTGTGGACCGTACTGCTGCCGGCCGGACCGGCCGCCGTCCTGGTTGAGGGCCGGACCGTCCCGGTACCCGGACCGCTGGCCGCCGACGGACAGCGGCGCTGGGTGGTCACCTCGGCCGTCCAGGCCTTCGTGCCGCTGCCGGACGGCGGGACGGTGCTGTGCGCCCAGCTGTCCACGGCACGGCCGGAGGACTGGGAGCTGTACACGGAGGCGTTCGCGGAGCTGCTGAAGAGCATCCAGTTCGGCTGGGACGGCGTACCGGTCCCCGGCACCGCGGCCGCCGTCCCGGCCGCCGCGGTGAGCAGCGTTCCGACCCCGGCGCCCGCTCCCGCCCCGACCCCGTCGCCTGCCGCCACCATCGAGGAGGCCCCGGCGGAGGCGCCGGAGGAGAGGCCGGTGCACCTGCGCGGCACACCGGTACGGGTGCCTCCCGCGGACTTCAACCCCTTCGCGCCGGTCGCGGAGACCCCGGAGGTCCCCGCCGCTGGTGGGGACCAGGCGGCACCGGACGCCGAGGGCGGACCGAAGGGCACCCCGGTGATGGTCCCGCCGCCGGACTTCAACCCCTTCGCCATGGGGGGCATCCCGGACCTGTCGGGCGACGCGCCCGCCATCCAGCCCGCCGGGGCGGCTCCGGTCGCCGATCCGTTCGGCACCACGGTCGCGGCCGAGCAGAAGGCCGACCCGTTCGGCACGACTCTCCCCTCCCAGGGCCCGGCCGTCCCGCCGCCGCCCTCGACCCCGCCCGTCATCCCGGCCCAGGCACCGCCCGCCGCGGCCGCGGCGGCGGAGCGGGGTTCGGGGCAGGGCGGGGACGCGGAGGAGCCGGCTCCGGGCAAGGGCACGCCGGTGATGGTCCCGCCGCCGGACTTCAACCCCTTCGCCATCGGGGGCCTCCCGGACCTGTCGGCTCCCGAACCGGAGCCGGCGGAGGAGGCGGACGCCGAACCGCAGAACCGCCCGTTCGGCTGAGCCGGAGGCGGGGGAAGCCGCTGCGCGCCGTCACCGCGAACGGGTGACGGCCGTCAACGGACAGCTGACGGCTGACAGGTAACAACCGACAGATAACAGCTGACAGATTTCAGCGAACGAAATCTGAAATCTGTTACCTGTCAGCTGTTCGCCGCCCCCTGCCCCCGCCGCTCGATCATCAGACCGACCCCGTCCAGCATCCGCGCCATCCCGAACTCGAACAGCGCCTCCAGGCCCAGGTCGATCTCCGGCCCCCGGTTCATCGCGTCGAACATCGGGAACCGCTCCGGATCCACCATCAGCCGGGCGTGCTCCTCACCCTCCACCCGGTCCATCCACTCCTCCGCGGACAGCCCGCTGTCCTGCTCGGCCTGCGCCTCCCGCTCGAAGTGGACGGCCAGCCCGCACACGAACGCCGCCAGGGCGACGGCCGCCTGGGCCATCTCCTCGCCGCTCAGACCCCGCCCCGCCAGGGCGGCCATCGACCGCTCGGTGTGCACTGCGGCGTCCGGCGCCAGCACGGGCCGGGTGAAGGACATCGTGGAGGCCAGCCACGGGTGACGCCGGTAGATCCGCCACTGCAGCCGGGCGACCGTCTCCAGCCCCTCCCGCCAGTCCTCCGCCGGCGGCTCGGGCAGCGGCTGCTCCCCGAACGCCACGTCCGTCATGAGCCGCAACAGCTCGTCCTTGCCGGGCACATGGCGGTAGAGCGACATCGTCGCGACGCCCAGATCGGTCGCGACCCGGCGCATCGACAGCGCCGCCAGCCCCTCCTCGTCGGCCACCCGGACGGCCGTCGCGACGATCCGCTCCCGGGTGAGCTCACCCTCGCCGCCCGCTCTCACTCGCCGCGCCACGGTCAGCTCCGCGGTCGGCTCCGCCACCGGCCGCGCTTCCCGCGCCGGTTCCCGCCGCGGCTCCCGGGCCCGGACCTCCTCCGGAGCTGCCTTCCCGGCCACCACCGTGCCCACCCCGGGAACGGCCCGTACGAGCCCTTCCTCCCGGAGGCGGTTCAGCACCTTGGTCGCCGTGGCCATCGCGACGCCCCACTCCTGGGTGATCCGCCGGGTCGACGGCACCCGCGCCCCCGGCGCCAACTCCCCTGCCGCGATGCGACGTCGGAGCTCGGCCGCGATCCGCTCCGAGGGACTCCCGCTCTCAGCCACCCGATCCCACCATCAACCTGCCGTTCAACAGCCTTGACGCTGACAGCAATTGACGCACCAGGCGCCAACCACCGGCCGCCACAGCCGGGTTCACCCGCGATCCGGCCGTACCCGGCCCGATCCGCGTCCGCCCTCAGTCGGCCCTCGGCGCGCCCTCAGCCGACCCGCCGGGCCAGGTGCACCACGTCCGGCACCCCCCGGGCGACCGGGATCTCGTGCGTCACCACGTCCGAGAACCCCACCGCCCGCAGCGCCTCCTCGAAGGCAGGCGAAGGCTGCGCGCTCCACACCGCCAGCACCCCGCCCGTCCGCAGCCGGTGCCACAGCACCGCGAGCCCGTCCGCGCCGTACAGCCCGTCGTTGGACTCGGTGACGGTCCAGTCCGGCCCGTTGTCGATGTCCAGGCACAGCGCGTCGTAGCGCTCGCCGTCCGCCTCCGCTAGGTACTCCAGCAGGTCGGTGTGGAGCACCTCGACCCGCGCGTCCTCCAGCGCACCGTCGGAGAAGGCGCCGAGCGGGCCGGTCCGGTGCCAGTCGATGATCGCGCTCTCCCGCTCGACGATGGCGATCCGTCCCCAGCGCGGCTCGGCCGCCGCGTACGCCAGCGAGAAGCCGACCCCGAGGCCCCCGATCAGCACCGACGGCCGCTCGACCGGGCCGCCCGTGCGGTCCAGCTCGTCCAGCGCCGCCTGGATCAGCAGCCGCTCCGAGCGCCCGTCGGCGGTGTCCATCAGGAAGCAGCCGTTGGCGATGATCTCGAAGTCCCGACCGCGTTGCCGGAGCACCACCTCGCCGTACGGACCCTCCCGCCGGTCGAGGGTGACGACGGCCTCGTGGCCGTCGCGTTCGGGCAGTGCGGTGGTCATCCGTCCCCCTTGGTGGACTCGGGCGAACTCGGCTGCGGTGCCGCCCCCGTACGGACGGGGCGGGCACCTGCCCGACAATAGCCGAGTCCGCACCCGGGTCCGTCAGGTCGTGACCAGCACCCCCACGTAGGAGACGCCCGCGACGACCACCCAGGACCCGAGTCCGAGCAGGGCGATCCGCCCGCCGGTGCGGGCCATGGTCGGCAGGTGCACCGCACTGCCCAGGCCGAACAGCGCGGCGGCCAGCAGCAGCCCCTGGGCGTCCGCGGCCAGGTCGAGCGCCCGCTCGGGCAGCACCCCGGTGGTCCGCAGGACGATCATCGCGAGGAACCCGGCCACGAACAGCGGCACGATCGGCGGACGGCTGCCGGTCTTCACCGACTTCTCAGCCGGCTTCTCACCCGACTTCGCGCTCGACTCATCGCCCGACGCGCCCTCCTCACCCGCCCCGCCCGCCGCTGAGGCGCCCACCGGCGCCCCGACCGGAACCTCCGCCAAGGCCGCCACCCGCGCCGCCCGCAGGTTCCGCCGCACCGCCACGGCCACCCCCGCGACCAGCGGCGCCAGCAGCACCACGCGCATCAGCTTGACCAGCACCGCCTCCCGCAGCGCCCCGGCCCCGCCGGTCTGCGCGGTGGCGACGACCTGCCCGACGTCGTGCACGCTCGCCCCGACCCAGCGCCCGAACTCCAGCTCGCCGAGCCCGAGCGGGTGCTGGAGCAGCGGCAGCACGGCGATCGCCAGCGTCCCGCAGAGAGTCACCAGCGCCACCGAGGCCGCGACGTCCTCCTCCTCGCTGCCCGCCGCCTGGCTGACCGCGCCGATCGCCGAGGCCCCGCAGATCGAGTACCCGGTGGCGACCAGCAGCGGCTGGTCCCCGGGCAGGCCGAGCCGCCGGCCCAGCCAGAGCGTGCCCGCGAAGGTGGCCGCGACCACCGCGAGCACCATGGCGACGGTGGCCCAGCCGAGGCCGAGCACGTCGTCCAGGCTGAGCTTGAGCCCGAGCAGGACGATCCCGAGCCGCATCAGCCGCTTCCCGGCCGTGGACAGCCCCGGCCGGGCGATCCCGCGGACCACCGGGCGCAGCCCGGGCAGGTGGGCCACCAGCATGCCGAGCAGGACGGCGGCGGTGAGTTCGGGCACGGCCGGCACCAGCGCGTGGATGCCCAGCGCGGCGGCCACTCCGAGGGCCGCGAGCAGCAGCCCGGGGGCGTCCCCGCGCATCGGGGGCAGCGAGCGGGTGCCGGCGGTGCGGTGCCTGAGGGTCAGTGCCACGCCGCCCTCACTGCTGCCGGTCGGCGGCCAGCCGGTAGACCCGCCGGATGCTGGTGCCGAGCCGCGAGACGTCCGCGCCGTAGACGTGGATGGAGATCGCCGTGCTGCTACAGGAGTTGCGCACCAGGTGGATGTCGCCGGGCGGGGCGAAGGCGGCCACGGTGCCGGCCGGGCCGGCCACGTGCTCGGTCTCGACCAGCCGGGAGGTGGGGCCGTCGGAGACCAGCCGGTAGCGGGTCTCGCTCTCCTGGCCCTGGTGGACGCCGGCCACGCACCAGGAGACGTGGTCGTGGATCGGGGTCTGCTGCCCGGGCAGCCAGACCAGGGCGACGACGGAGAAGCTGCCGTCCCCCTCGGCGTGCAGGACGTGCTGGCGGTAGCGCTGCGGGTCGCCCTCGCGCTGGGCGGGGGTGAGCAGCGCGTCGGGCCCGTCCGGGTCGGCGTGCAGGTGCGGGGCGAGGCGCTCGCCGACCAGGTAGGCGGTGAGCTCCGGCGGGAGCCCGCGGTCCACGACGGCGCGGATCTCACTGATCAGCGCGGTCATCCGCTCGGTGAGCCGGTCGCTGCCGACCGTGGCTGAGGGTGTCATCCCAGCAGGTTCGAACCTATGGACCCATCACGTCCAAGGAGGGTTTGTAAGCAATCTCCCCATCAACGCTTATAGGTTGCCGGGTAGCAGTCCTTGCTCGTCGGTCATGTCGCCCGCCGACGGGTCAGCACCCGACCCGGCTCGCCGCCGCCTGCCGCAGGTGGTCCAGCACCAGCCCGGTGGCCGGGATCCGCCGGTGCTCGCGCAGCACGTACGCGCTCACCTGCCGCCGCAGGTGCGGCTCGACGGCCCGTCCGGTGACCTTGCGGTGGCACATGAAGGAGAGCACCAGCGCCGGCATCAGCGCGATCCCGACCCCGGCGGCGACGAGCGACTGCACCGCGAGGTTGTCGTCGGTGGAGAAGACGATGTCCGGCGCGAAGCCCTCCTCCGCACAGACGTGCAGCAGGTTGGCCCGGCAGCGCGGACAGCCGGCGATCCAGCGTTCGCCGCCGAGGTCGGCCAGCCGTACGGCGTGCCGGCGCCCGAGCGGGTGCCCGACCGGCAGCAGCACCGTGAGCAGGTCCTCCATCAGCGGGATCTCGTCCACGCCCTCCGGCACCTCGGCGGCCGCGCCGGGGTACCGGAACGCCAGCGCGATGTCGCACTCCCCGCGCAGCAGCCGCTGGACGGAGTCCGGCGGCTCGGCCTCCAGCAGCTCGACCCGCACACCGGGGTGCTCGGCCAGCAGCCGGGCCATCGCCTGGGGTATCAGGGTGGCGTTGGCGCTGGGGAAGGCACAGACCCGCACCCGACCGGCGCGCAGCCGGGCCAGCGCGGCGAGCTGCTGCTGGGCGGCGGACATGCTGCCGAGGATCAGCTCGGCGTGCCGGGAGAGCGCCTCGCCGGCCTCGGTGAGCCGCAGTCCGCGCCCGGCCCGGGTGAAGAGCGGGACGCCGACGGTGCGTTCGAGCGCCTTCATCTGCTGGGTGATGGCGGGCTGGGTGTAGCCCAGTTCGCGGGCGGCGGCCGAGTAGGAGCCGGCCCGGACGACCTCGTGGAACGTCCTGATGTGCCGCGAATCGAACACCGGCTCCATGGTCCCTCCGCCCTCTCGTCCACCGTCAGCAGCCCCGTTCCGGCCGCGCTCCGGTCGTCCACGGGCCGCGCCCGGGCGCCCGAGAATCATAAGAGGAATTTGGAGGTACCGACCCCAACCCCACCCGTACCTATGGTTCAGCCCCGAACCGGCCTTCTCACAACTGCGCCGACGGCGGCAGCCCCACCGGCACCCCGGCCTTGGCCACCGGTGCCCCGCCCCGCGCGCTCGGACTGCGCCGGCTGCGCCGCTCCACGAAGCGGGCGAGCCAGGAGAGCAGCAGACACATGCCGATGTAGATCGGCGCGATCACCATCACCACCGGGATGAACGGCAGGTCGTAGTCCAGGTTGGTGGCGATCAGCTTGCCCGCGTGCAGGAACTCCTCGAAGGTGATCAGGAAGCCCAGCGAGGTGTCCTTGAGCGCGACCACCAGCTGACTGATGATGGCCGGCAGCATCGCCCGGTTGGCCTGCGGTACCAAGACGTACGTCATCACCTGGGTCTTGCGCATCCCCAGCGCGAACGCCGCCTCCCGCTGCCCCTTGGGCACCGCGAGCACGCCGGCCCGGAACACCTCGGCCAGCACCGAGCCGTTGTAGAGCACCAGCCCGGCCACCAGCGCCCAGAGCGGCTGCACCTTGAGCGCGACGAAGACGAAGAAGATCATCACCAGCACCGGCATGGCCCGGAAGAACTCCACCACCAGCGTGGCGAACCAGCGCACCACCCGGTGGTCGGAGAGCCGCCCGGCCGCGAACAGCGCGCCGAACGGCAGCGCGAACAGCACCGTCCAGCCGAAGGCCTGCAAGGTGTTGCCGAGCCCGCGCAGCAGCAGCTCCTGCACGCCCCGGTACTCGAAGGGCTGCCACTTGGCGTACGTGAACTGATGGGTGTGGAAGAGCATGTAGACCACCCAGCCGATCAGCGCCGCGATCAGCAGCAGCGCGATCCCGCCGTACAGCCGGTGCCGGGAGAGCGCCTTCGGGCCAGGGATGTCGTACAGCGCCGAGGATTCGACCGTCATCGGGACACCGCCACTCGTCGTTCCAGCAGGTTGAAGACGGCGCTGATGGCCAGGGTGATGATCAGGTAGCCGACGGCGATCCAGACGAAGGTCCAGATGATGCTGTAGCCCAGCTCGTTGATGGTCCGGTAGGTGCCCAGCAGCTCGGTGACGCTGAACGAGCCGGCGATCGCCGTGTTCTTCGCCAGCGCGATCATCACACTGCCGAGCGGCGCCACCACCGAGCGGTACGCCTGCGGCAGCACCACCAGGCTCATCGTCTGCCCGAAGTTCATGCCGAGGCTACGGGCCGCCTCGCCCTGCCCGGTCGGCACCGTGTTGATGCCCGACCGCATCGACTCGCAGACGAAGGCCGAGGTGTAGCAGCCCAGCGCGAGCACCGCGAAGGTGTAGAAGGGCAGGGTGATGTCGAACCGGGGCAGGCCCAGCACCACGATGAAGAACAGCAGGGTCAGCGGCGTGTTGCGCAGCACCGTCACCCACAGCGTCCCGAACACCCGCAGCGGTTTCACCGGCGAGACCCGGAAGCCCGCGATCAGCACGCCCAGCACCAGCGACAGCACGGCGCTCACCGCGAACAGCGAGAGCGTGCCGAGGAACCCGTCCCAGTAGGTCGACCAGTTGTCGGTCAGCGTTTTCACGGCGCGGCCCTCTCAGTACCGGTCGATCTGCGGCGGGTTCGGCGCCGGCTCCCCGGAGAGGCCGAGGGTCGCCTCGAACGCCCTCCTCCAGTCGCCGTTCTGCATGTGGTGCTCCAGAGCGTCGTTGATCGCGCCGCGCAGCACGGTGTCGTTCTTCGGCACCCCGATGCCGTACGGCTCGGTCGAGAACAGCGGGCCGACCACCTTGAGCTCGTCCGGCACCTTTGCCGCGTAGCCGAGCAGGATCGCGTTGTCCGTGGTCACCGCGTCGACCTGGTTGGTGATCAGGTTGTCCACGCAGGCCGAGTAGGTGTCGTAGCCGATCAGCTTGGCCTTCGGGTACTGCGACTGGATGCGCTGGTACGGCGTCGAGCCGGCCGCCGAGCAGACCTTCTTGCCGTCCAGGTCCTGCGGGCCGTGGATGGTGGTGTTGTTCTTGCGCACCAGCAGCGACTGCCCGGCGATGAAGTACGGGCCGGCGAAGCCGACCAGCTTCTTCCGGTTGTCGTTGATGGTGTAGGTGCCGACGTAGTAGTCCACCTGGCCGTTCTGCAGGGCGGTCTCGCGGTTGGCCGAGGCGATCGTCTTGAACTGGATCCGGTCCGGCGGGAAGCCCAACGAGGCGCCGACCATCTTGGCGATCTCGATGTCGAAGCCGGAGTACACGCCGGTGGCCGGGTTCTTCTGGCCCAGGTACGGCTGGTCCTCCTTGGCGCCGACCACCAGGTGGCCCCGGCCGCGGGCGGCGTCCAGGGTCGGCGAGCCGGTGATCGCGGAGGCGTCCTGCACCTGGTAGCTGGGCAGGGCGCTGGGCTGCGGGCCCTTGGGCGGCGGGGTGCCGGGCTTGCCGCAGCCCGCCACCAGCGCGGTGAACAGCAGGGCGGCGGCGAGCACGCGCCGCCCCGCGCGCGCCACGGGCCTTCCCACAGATCTTCCCGCGGGCCTCGCCGCCGGCGTCGTCTCACGGTTCACGGCGCCGCCTCAGTGCTTCAGGATCTTGGACAGGAAGTCCCGGGCACGATCGCTCTCAGGAGCGCTGAAGAAGTCCTCCGGGGCACGGTCCTCGACGATCCGGCCGTCGGCCATGAACACCACCCGGTTCGCGGAGGCCCGGGCGAAGCCCATCTCGTGGGTGACCACGATCATCGTCATGCCCTCGCTCGCGAGCTGGCGCATGACGTCCAGCACCTCGTTGATCATCTCGGGGTCGAGCGCCGAGGTGGGCTCGTCGAACAGCAGCGCCTTGGGGTCCATCGCCAGCGCGCGGGCGATCGCGACCCGCTGCTGCTGCCCGCCGGAGAGCTGCGCCGGGTACTTGGCCGCCTGATCGGCGAGGCCCACCCGCTCCAGCAGCGCGCGGGACTTGTCGTCCGCGTCCGCCCTGGGCCGGCCGCGGACCTTGATCTGCGCGAGCGAGACGTTCTGCAGCACGGTCTTGTGCGCGAACAGGTTGAAGGACTGGAACACCATGCCGACCTCGGCGCGCAGCCTGGCCAGCCCCTTGCCCTCCTCGGGCAGCGGCTGGCCGTCGATCAGGATGGTGCCGTTCTCGATCGGCTCCAGCCGGTTGATGGCCCGGCAGAGGGTGGACTTGCCGGAGCCGGACGGGCCGATGACGACGACGACCTCGCCGCGTCCCACCGTCAGCTCGATGTCCTGCAGCACGTGCAGGTCCCCGAAGTGCTTGTTGACCCCGCGCATCTCGATCAGCGGGGTGAAGGCCGATGCGCCGGACGGAGCCGGCCCGGGGGCTGTGGTCACCTGCTGCGCCGTCCCTTCAGCAGCCAGCCCAGCGCGACGCCCGCGATCAGCGTGGCCAGCAGCGCGATCCAGAGCGGCGCGGTGACGGTGAAGACCCAGAACTGGATCTTGACCTTGTCGAGGTTGGCGAACAGGAACCACACAGCGAGGACGACGATGGCGCCGATCCCGATGTAGCGCGTGGGAATCCCGCCGATCTCACCGCGCGGGGAGCGGGACGAGCCGTCTGAAATCTTGGTCACCGGAGCAGTCTGCGGGCCGGGCGGCCGATTTGCCCGGTTACGCGCCCCTCCGGGCCAGGGAGTAACCCGTACGGGGCAATCCGGCCCCGTACGGGTTTGAAGCCCCTCCTACCGGGACGGCCCGCTCCCCGCTCGTCCCGCCCCGGGGCGTCGCGCTACCGCTCGTCCCGCCAGGACCGCCAGAGCGCCGCGTACGGACCGCCCGCCGCGACCAGGTCCGGGTGGCTGCCGTACTCGCTGATCCGCCCGCCCTCGACCACCGCGATCACGTCCGCGTCGTGCGCGGTGTGCAGCCGGTGGGCGATGGCGATGACCGTCCGGCCCTCCAGCACCCTGGAGAGCGAGCGCTCCAGGTGCCGGGCGGCCCGCGGGTCCAGCAGGGAGGTGGCCTCGTCCAGCACCAGGGTGTGCGGATCGGCCAGCACCAGCCTGGCCAGCGCCAGCTGCTGGGCCTGCGGCGGGGTCAGCGAGGTGCCGCCGGAGCCGACCTCGGTGTCCAGGCCCTCCGGCAGGGCGTCCACCCAGGCCCCGGCCTCCACCGCGTCCAGCGCGGCCCGCAGCTCGGTGTCGTCCGCGTCGGGCGCGGCCAGCCGCAGGTTGTCCCGCAGGGTGCCGACGAAGACGTGGTGCTCCTGGTTCACCAGGGCGACCTGCGCGCGCACCCGCTCGGCCGGCATCCGCGCCAGCGCCGCACCGCCGAGGGTCACGCTGCCGCGGCCGGGGGCGTAGATCCCCGCCAGCAGCCGGCCGAGCGTGGACTTGCCCGCGCCCGACGGCCCGACCAGCGCGACCCGGCTGCCCGGGGCGACGTCCAGGCTGATGCCGTGCAGGACGTCGGCGCCCTCCCGGTAGCCGAACCGGACATCCTTCGCCTCGACCCGACGGCCGTCCGGCCGGGCGGACTCGTCCCCCTCGTGCTCCGGCACCTCGCGCACGCCGACCAGCCGGGCCAGCGAGGCCTGGCCGATCTGGAGCTCGTCGTACCAGCGCAGGATCAGGTCCACCGGGCCGGTCAGCATCTGCGCGTAGAGCACGCCGGTGGTCAACTGGCCCACGGTGATCCAGCCCCGGAGGGTGAACAGCCCGCCGAGCACCAGGGTGGCGAGCACCGCCGAGGTGTAGACCGCGTCGATGGTCGGGAACCAGACCGAGCGCAGCCACAGGGTGTACCGCTCCCAGGCCAGCCACTCGCGCAGCTTGCGGTCGGTCAGCCGGACCCGCTGGTCGCCCAGCCGCAGGGCCTCGACCGTCCGCCCGGCGTCGACCGTCTCGGCCAGCACGTTGCTCACCGCCGCGTACCCGGCCGACTCGCTGCGGTAGGACTGCGGCGCGCGCCGGAAGTACCAGCGGGAGCTGACCAGCAGCAGCGGCAGGCCGACCAGCGAGGTCAGTGCGAGCAGCGGCGACGTGATCAGCAGCGCACCGAGCACCAGGAGCAACGACACCACGGCGACGGCGAGTTCGGGCACCGCCTCGCGCACCGATTTGTCCAGCCGGTCGATGTCGGTGGTGCCCCGGGAGACCAGGTCCCCGGTGCCGGCCCGCTCCAGCACCCCGGTCGGCAGGGCCACCGAGCGGACCAGGAAGTCCTCGCGCAGGTCGGCCAGCACCTTCTCGCCGAGCACCGCGCCGCGCATCCGCGACCAGCCGGTGAACGCCGCCTGCGCCACCAGGGCCAGCAGGTACCAGGCGACCGCCACCGTGATGGTGGACCCGGCCGTCCCGGTGGCCAGCGACTCGACCAGGCGGCCGAGCACCCAGGGCCCGACCAGCCCGGCCAGCGTGGCCGTCGAGTGCAGTGTCACCACCGCGGAGAACCCGCGGCGGTGCCGCCGCGCGAGCAGCAGCAGGTACCCGCGCACGGCGGCCGGGGAGCCGACCGGCAGGGTGGTGGCCGGCCCCTGCTCCTCCTGGACGGGGGGCTTCATGACGTACTCCTCGCGTGCGTGGCAGGGAAGTTGACGATGGTCCTCATACGGCCCCACCCACCGGGCGGGCCGCTTCCTCGTCGCGGGTGACCACTGCCCGGTAGGCCGGCTCGGTCCGCATCAGCTCACGGTGCCGCCCGGCCGCGACGACCCGGCCCTCCTGCAGCAGCACCACCCGGTCCGCCTGGTCGAGCAGCAGCGGGCTGGTCGCGAACACCACGGTGGTGCGGCCGGCTCGGGTGTCCCGCAGCCCGGAGGCGATCCGCGACTCGGTGTGCGCGTCCACCGCGCTGGTGGGCTCGTCCAGCACCAGCACCGGAGGGTCCGCCAGCAGGGCGCGGGCCAGCGCGAGCCGCTGGCGCTGCCCGCCGGAGAGCGAGCGTCCGCGCTCGGTGATCCGGGCGCGCATCGGGTCTCCCCCGCACTCCGGCGAGCCCTCCACCAGGGCCTCCAGCACGTCGTCGGACCGGGCCGCCGCGAGGGCCTCGGCCGCCGGGACCCGCCCCGAGGACGGGATGTCGAACAGCTCGGCCAGCGTGCCGGAGAGCAGCACCGGCTCCTTGTCGTGGACCAGCACCGCCGCCCTGGCCTCGGCCAACGGCACCGCGTCCAGCTCCGTGCCGCCGAGCCGCGCCGAGGCCTGTGCCCGTTCGCCCTCGGCCAACGGGACGTGGCCGCCGAGCCGCTCGGCCAGCGCCCCGGCGTAGTCCGGGTCCCCGCAGACCACCGCGGTCAGCTCGCCGGCCCGTGCCGTCAGGCCGCTCGCCGGGTCGTGCAGGTCGGCCTTGTCCGGCCTGGCCAGCGCGGCCTCGGCCGTACCGGTGGTCCGGTCCAGCGAGAGCACCCGGACGGCCCGCCCGGCGGAGACCCGGGCCACGCTCCAGGCGTGCGCCGCCTCACCCAGGATGCGCAGCGGAGCGGCCAGGAAGGCCGTCGCGCCGTACACCGCGATCAGGGTGCCGACGGCGAGCTCGCCGGAGGCCACCAGCCGGGCGCCGTACCAGGTGACGCCGACCACGAACAGGCCCGGCAGCAGCACCTGTTGGGCCTGCATCAGCGACCAGATCCGGGACGACCGGACGGCCGCCGCCCGGACCTTCTGGGACGCGGCCCGGTACCGCTCCAGGAACAGCTCCTCGCCGCCGATGCCGCGCAGCACCCGCAGCCCCGCGACGGTGTCGGCCGCCAGCTCGGTGGCCTTGCCGCCGAGGGCGCGCTGCTGCTCGTAGCGCCGCTCGAACGGCCCGATCAGCGGCCAGACGGAGGCCGCCAGCACCGGGACGCCGAGCAGCACCCCGGCCCCGAGCACCGGATCGACCGTCAGGACCACCACGCTGACGGCCAGCCAGACGATCACCGCGGACCGGACCCGGGCGACCAGCTCGACGTACCAGCCGATCCGCTCGACGTCCCCGCTGCCGACCGCGACGACCTCGCCGGTGGCGATCCGGCGAGACAGCCCGGCGCCGAGGTGCGAGGCCTGCCGGGCCACCAACTGCCGTACGTGGGTGGCCGCGTGGATCCAGTTCCAGACCGCCTGGCGGTGCAACAGCACGGTGCCGACCGAAGCGCCCGCGCCCAGCAGCAGGAGGAGCCCGGCGGCCCGCCAGATCCCGCCGGCGTCGCCGTCCACGGCGGCCTGCACGCCGAGCCCGAGCGGTATCGGCAGGGCGGCCTGGCCCCCCATCTCGATCAGCGCCCAGAGGGTGGCGAGCAGCTGCTCGCGCCGCTGGCCGCGCTGCAGCCAGCGCAGGAAGGCCAGGGGTGAGGAGAGGTCGGGACGGCCGGGATCGGCCAGCGGCAGGGGGGTGAGCAGCATGACACTCCGATACGAGCGGTGCGCGGGCGCGGGGCACGGGCGCACGGGGGTGCGGGGGAGCCAGGAAGCAAGGGGAGCCGGGAAGCAGGGGGAACAGGGCGCACGGAACGCCTCAGCACCGTGCGCACAGCACGCACGGCGGCCGAACGGCAGGCGGCCCGGGCCGGCGGGCGGAGGATGCGCGGCGCTGCGGCACGGCGCCCGGCGCGACATCGACGCTGCGTCCGGAGCGGACACCGGACGGACATGGAATGGGCACGAAGGGCCCGGAAGTCAGGAGGTCATGGCCGCGAGCCTGCCAACCTCGATGTGATCCGCGCAACAGGTTTTTCCTCCGCCGACCGCGCGCGCCACGCCCCGCCCGCCACGCGCCGGGCCCGCACTCCCCCTGTGCGCCCCCGCGGGTTCCCGGCAGACTTCCCGCGAGCCCCCCGCACGTCCCCCACCAGGGCGGTTCCGCCCCGTCATCGGCCGGCCGCCGCCCAGGCCAAATCCCCGCAAAGCTTCACCCAAGATTCGCCCGTTCGGCGGGAACAATCACACCGGGACACCAGTTGCCCCCACTGGAACAGCAGGACAATCAGGAGGGCACCTCTTCCCGTGAGCAGCATCCCCACCGTCACCCTCAACGACGGCGCGCAGATCCCGCAGCTCGGCTTCGGCGTGTGGCAGGTCCCGGACGCCGAGGCCACCCCCGCCGTCCGCGCCGCGATCGAGGCGGGCTACCGCTCCATCGACACCGCAGCCATCTACGAGAACGAGGCCGGCACCGGCGCGGCGATCACCGAGGCGCTGGCGGGCGGCGTGGCCCGCGAGGACCTCTACGTCACCACCAAGCTGTGGAACTCGGGCACCCGCGACTGGTCCGGCGAGCAGGGCCGCGACGCGGTGCTGCGCGAGTTCGACGCCTCGCTGGCCAAGCTCGGCCTCGACCAGCTCGACCTGTACCTGATCCACTGGCCGCGCCCGATGCACGGCGACAGCTACCTGAACATCTGGAAGGCCTTCGAGCAGCTGAAGGCGGACGGCAAGGTCAAGTCGATCGGCGTCTCCAACTTCGGCACCGAGCAGCTGACGCGCCTGCTGGACGAGGCCTCCGTCGCCCCGGCCCTGAACCAGGTCGAGCTGCACCCGTACTTCCCGCAGACGGAGCTGCGCGCGTTCCACGCCGAGCACGGCATCGCCACCGAGGCGTGGAGCCCGCTGGGCCAGGGCAAGGAGCTGCTCGCCGAGCCCGCACTGGTGAAGATCGCCGAGAAGCACGGCCGCACGGTCGCCCAGGTGGTGCTGCGCTGGCACCTCCAGAGCGGTGTGATCGCCATCCCGAAGTCGGTCACCCCGTCCCGGATCCGGGAGAACCTGGACGTCGCCGGCTTCGAGCTGGACGCCGAGGACCTCGCGGCGATCGCCGCCGTGGCCACCGGCAAGCGGATCGGCCCGGACCCGCAGGAGTTCGACTGGAACTGACGCGCCCGGGGTCCCGGCCTCCGGGCCCCCGAACCGTCTGAGCACCCGACCGGCTGACCACCGGTCGCACGAAGACCGCCCGCACCTCTACAGGAGCGGGCGGCCTTCGGTGTGCCCCGATGCGCCAAAGCCCATGGCCATGGACCCTCAGCGTTTTGGCGAATCGTTTTGGCTACGGTGGCGAACTTTTGACCTACAGCCTGCCCGCCTTGGCGATGAGCGCGAGCGCGGCCTCGTGCTCACCCTCCTCCAGCGGTGCCAGCAGCAGCCGCTGGACCTCGGCCACCCCAGCGGCCGAGCGGTGCAGCAGGTCCTGTCCCGCCGGTGAGAGCGAGAGCAGGTTGCGCCGTCCGTCCGAGGGGTCGCGCCGACGCTGCACCAGACCGCGGCGCACCAGCCGGCTGACCATCTCGGCCATCGTGGCCTTGTCCAGCGAGGCCAGCTCGCCGACCGTGCGCTGGTCGGCGCCCGGTTCCAGCTCCAACGCGTCCAGCACCGCGTACTGCGGAGCCGTCAGCTCGGCGCCCACGTGCTCCGACCAGAGCTTGGTGTGCACCTGCTGGCTCACCCTGATCAGGTAGCCGATCGCCCGCTGGGCGTCCAGTATCGGCCGCGCGTCGGTGATGACGGCGACCGCCGCGGGCTCCAGCCTGGCTATCTTGGCCATCACCCGGACGATCTCGACCTGTTCCTCCGCCGTGAGCGGTTCGAACAGGACGCGCTGAACGCGGACCACACCACCGGTGGCCTCGCGCACCGCCTGGGCGCCGCCCTGCGAGAGGGCCAGCAGCTTGCGCCGGCCGTCGGCCGGGTCGCGCCTGCGCAGCACCAGGCCACGACGGACCAGCCGCGCGACCATCTCGGCCATCGTGGCCTTGTCGAGCGAGGCCCGCTCGCCGACCGTCCGCTGGTCCGCACCCGGTTCCAGGGCCAGGACCAGCAGCACGGCGAACTGCGGAGCCGTGAGATCGGCTCCGACGTGTTCGGACCACAAGCGGGTGTGGACCTGCTGTGCCACGCGAATCAGGTGTCCTGGCGACTGCTGCAGTCGCGTAGACACGCGGGTTGTCGGGATCTCCCCCAGCACCATGTATCCGTCCCGATGTCACACCCGGTGTGTGTGGGACACCCGGGTGGGGCAGTAACGGCGAGTGGGCGTCCAGCTATGAGGGAGGGCGCTCCAGCCGTGCAGCCGGTGGCTGCTGGCGGACACTATACAAACGGCGGGCCCTTGCTGGCAGGCAGGGGCGGATAGTAGACGCAGGTTCGGCAACATTGGCATATTTACTCGCTGCGAACAGCTTGCAGTAACCCGTTCTCAGCAGAAAGCCGACCGGTCGGTCCTTACCCACCGTCACCTGCGTCTCTCCACCCTGGCCGCTCCCCCTACCCGCCGGTAGGGTGTGGCCACCCTCTCCGGGGGCTCTCCCCGGGAGGCACTCCCGAGAGAGACGAGAGCGAGCATGACCGAGCAGAGCACCGCCCCCCGGGTCGCCGTCGTGACCGGCGCCGCCCGCGGCCTGGGCGCCGCCACCGCCGTCCGACTGGCCGCCGACGGCTACGCGGTCGCCGTCCTGGACCTGGACGAAGCGGCCGGCAAGGAGACCGTCGACCGGATCACCGCCGCCGGCGGCAGGGCGCTCGCCGTCGGCGCCGACGTCTCGGACGCCGAGCAGGTCCAGGCCGCCGTCGACCGGGTGGCCGCCGAGCTCGGCGCCCCCGTCGTCCTGGTGAACAACGCGGGTGTGCTCCGCGACAACCTGCTCTTCAAGATGTCCGAGTCCGACTGGGACACGGTCATCAACGTTCACCTCCGCGGCGCCTTCCTGATGACCCGCGCGGTGCAGAAGCACATGGTCGACGCCGGTTTCGGCCGCATCGTCAACCTGTCCTCGTCCTCGGCCCAGGGCAACCGCGGCCAGGCCAACTACTCGGCCGCCAAGGCCGGTCTCCAGGGCTTCACCAAGACTTTGGCCATCGAGCTGGGCAAGTTCGGCATCACGGCCAACGCGGTCGCCCCGGGCTTCATCGCCACGGACATGACAGCAGCCACCGCGGCCCGGGTCGGCATGGACTTCGAAGACTTCAAGCGGGCCGCAGCCTCTCAGATCCCGGTCCAGCGGGTCGGTCAGCCCGAGGACGTCGCCCACACCATCGCGTTCCTCGCGAGCGAGGGCGCCGGCTTCGTCTCCGGCCAGGTGATCTACGTCGCGGGCGGCCCCCTCGACTGAGCACGGAACCTACACAGGGTTACCACGGAGTGGGAAGCCGGGCGCACCGGCCTCCCACTCCGTTTGCTTTACCGGGGCTTTTGCAGAACCATTCGACGACCACACTGGCTTTCGATCCTGAAATAGCGGAAATCACCCCTCGGACCACCCCTGGTCGGCCCAATTGTCGATTTCCCGGGAAAATGACAATTACCACCGGAATAGCCCTGTCCGGATGGGTAAGGTCACCCCGTGCAATCCAGAAGTACCCCCGTTCCCCTTCCGCGCCAGGGGCCGGAGCGCCGCACCGCCGAGACCGGCCGCCTGGACCGTCCCACCACCCCCGCGCGCCACCTCGCCCCGCTCGGCCCCGACCCCGGCGAGCCCGGCTGGCCGCCGATGAGCCGACGGCAGGCCGCCCTCCTCGCCGTCACCCTGGCCGGCTACCTGCTGGTGCTGGCCGGTGTCCTGCTCAACACCGCGCTGGTCGACCTCGACTGGTCGGTCCGGCTGCTGCGCCCCTACGAGCGGTGGCCCCGACTGGAGCCGCTGCTCGACACCTGGGTGGTCGCCGGGCAGCGCGGGCCGTCGGCGATCGCCGCCTTCGTCTGGCTCGGCTGGCGGGCCCACCGCCTCGGCCGACTGCGCCCGCTGCTGGTCATGGGCATCGCGCTGTTGTTGCTCAACGTCACCGTCGGCGCGGTCAAGATCGTCACCGGCCGGCTCGGCCCGCACTACGCGCAGTACGTCGGCTCGCCCGAGCTCTTCTCCGGCGGCACCATCTTCCCCTCCGGCCACACCGCCAACGCGGTGGTCACCTGGGGCGTGCTCGCCTACCTCGCCGTCCGCTGGCGGCGGACCGGCGCGGTGATCGCCGCCGCCACCGCCTGCTCGATCGGTCTGACCACGGTCTACCTGGGCACCCACTGGGTCACCGACGTCCTGGCCGGCTGGGCCGCCGGACTGCTCGTCCTGCTCTCGCTGCCGCTGCTGGAACCCCTGGTCGCCGCCGCCGAACAGCGGCTCCACCGGCGCTTCGGCCGCCGGCACCTGCTCTGCTGAACCCGGGCCCGCCCGAACCAGGTCCGACGGGTCACCCGCGGTCCTACCCCTCCCAACTGCGCTCGACCACACCGTTGCGCACCGCGAGGTTGAGCCGCCCCTGCCGGTACTCCATGGTCATCAGGTCCCCCGGCTCCAGCACCCGGACCGACGCCCAGCCGTGCCGCCGGGCCAACTCCCGGGCCCGCTCGATCCGCAGCCCCGCATACCCCTCGCCGTCCTGGCCCGCCGCCCCCGAACCGGAGCCCGAACCCGAACCCGCCGCACCGGACCCCGCCCCCACCGCGTCCGAACCCGACATCGCGCCTCCCCCGGCTCGCCTCCTCGGACGTACGCTGGAATCGTAGCCCGACCCACGCGGTCCGGAGGTGAACGGCATGCGCACCACCACCCCGCGCCGGTGGCGCAGCGGCACCGAGCCGGCCACCGCCCGCAGCGACCTCAAGCTCCGCTACCTGCTCTCGCTCACCTTCACCCCCTTGTTCGCGCTGGCCACGGCGGGCTTCGCCGTCTGGGCGGCCGTCTCGCCCGCCTACGGTGCGCCCAGCCGGGGCACCCTCACCGGCTTCGCCGTGGCCTGCGGCCTGCTCACCCTGTTCGCCGCCGTCGATCTCGTGGTTGTCATCCGGCGCCGCCGGACCGAGCTCTGACGCGGTGTCTCCCACGGAGTGGGAAGTCGACCCGGCCGACTTCCCACTCCGTGCCGTCGACTTCCCACACCGTGCCACCCACGATCCCGACCCCAGTGGCCCCGGCAGCCTCAGCGCCCGCCGACCGCCTGCTTCACCAACGTCCGCCCGAAGTCCCACATCAACCCGCTCCCCCGGTGGGCCTCGTCCATGATCTCGGTGAAGGCGTCCACGAACCGGTCCACGTCACGCTCGGTGATGATCAGCGGGGGGATCAGCTTGATCACTTCCAGGTGGTCCCCCGACACCTGGGTCAGGATGCGGTGCCGCTGCAGCAGCGGCACGACCACCATCTGCGCGAACAGCCCCTTGCGCGCCGCCTGGAGCGCGGTCCAACCGGTGCGCAGCTTCAGCGACTTGGGCCGGCCGAACTCGATCCCGATCATCAGCCCGCGCCCGCGCACCTCGGCGAGCAGCTCGTACTGGTCGACCAGCGCGGTCAGCCGTCCACGGAAGTAGTCGCCCACCTTGCGAGCGTTCTCCACCACCTGCTCGTCGCCCATCACCGCCAGGGTCGCCAGCCCGGCCGCCATGGCCTGGGCGTTGGACCCGAAGCTGGCCGAGTGCACCAGCACCCGGTCCATCGAGGAGTACACCTTCTCGAAGATCCAGCCCTTGCCGAGCGTCGCCCCGACCGGCACGTACCCGCCGGACAGCGCCTTGGCGGCGCAGACCAGGTCCGGCAGCACGCCTTCCTCGTGCTGGTAGGCGAAGAACTCGCCGGTGCGGCCGATGCCGGTCTGCACCTCGTCGCAGATCAGCAGCGCCCGGTGCTCGTGGAGCAGCGCCTGGGCGGCCCGCAGCCAGCCGGGCGGCGGCGCCTGGACGCCCTTGCCCTGGATCGGCTCGACGATCAGCCCCGCGACGTCGCCGCGCTTCAACTCCTTGGCCAGCGCGCCGAGATCGCCGAGCGGGACGGCGGTGTCCGGCAGCAGCGGGTCGAAGCCCTTGCGGAAGCCGCTCTCCCCGTTGACGGAGAGCGAGCCGGTGGTCAGCCCGTGGAAGGCGTGGTCGGCGTACAGGATCCGCTTCCGCCCGGTGGCGTACCGGGCGAACTTGAGCGCCGTCTCCACCGCTTCGGTGCCGCTGTTGCCGAAGAACACCCGGTCCAGTCCGGGCGCGTACGACAGCAGCCGCTCGGCCAGCAGCCCGGGCAGCGGTGAGCAGTCGAAGCGGACCAGGTCCGGCAGGTCGAGGTCCATCACCTGTTGGACCGCCGAGCGCACCACCGGGTGGTGGCGGCCGAGCGCGAAGATGCCGAAGCCGGCCAGCATGTCGAGGTACTCGTTGCCCTCGGCGTCGTAGAAGTACTGGCCCCGGGCGCGCTCGTAGTACCTGTCGAAGCCGATGGTGCGCAGCATCCGCGGCAGCTGCGGGTTGAGGTAGCGGCCGTGCAACTCGTAGCGCTCGCCGCCGCGTTCGGCGATCAGCGCGGCGAGGTCGAAGGCGGGGCGATCTGGTTCAGCCGGCATGGCGCGGGTTCGCTCCTCGGGTCGGTAGCAGGTTCTTGGCGAAGACGGCGGTCTGGGCGGCGACCCCGGTCCCGGTCAGCCCCGCCTCCTCCAGGATCTCCCCGCGCGAGGCGTGGCCGAGGAACTCCTGGGGCAGGCCGAGCACCCGCACCGGCACGTCCACGTCGGCGTCGCGCAGCGCCTGGCCGACGGCCGAACCGACGCCTCCGGTACGGCCGTTGTCCTCGACGGTGACCACCAGCCGGTGGGCGGCGGCGAGTTCGGGCAGCACCGGGTCGACCGGCTTGACCCAGCGCGGGTCGACCACGGTCGCGGTGAAGCCCTCGGCGAGCAGCAGCCGGGCCGCGTCCAGGCAGGCGGAGGCGGTGGTGCCGACCGCGACCAGCAGGATCTCCGGCGCCCGCCCGGTGCGCAGCAGCACGTCCACCCCGCCGATCCGCTCGACGGCCGGCACCGCGGGCCCGACGTTCCCCTTCGGGAAGCGGACGACGGTCGGGGCGTCGCCGACCTCGACGGCCTCGCGCAGCTGGGCGCGCAGCTGTTCCGCGTCGCGCGGCGCGGCGAGCCGCAGGCCGGGGACGACCTGGAGGATCGACATGTCCCACATGCCGTTGTGCGAGGCGCCGTCCGGCCCGGTCACCCCGGAGCGGTCGAGCACGAAGGTGACGCCCAGCCGGTGCAGGGCGACGTCCATCAGCACCTGGTCGAAGGCCCGGTTGAGGAAGGTCGCGTAGACCGCGACCACCGGGTGCAGTCCGCCGGTGGCCAGCCCCGCCGCGCTGGTGACGGCGTGCTGCTCGGCGATCCCGACGTCGAAGGTCCGCTCCGGGTAGGCCTTGGCGAACGGGGCCAGGCCCACCGGCTGGAGCATGGCCGCGGTGATCGCCACGAGGTCCGGGCGCTCGGCTCCGAGGGTGAGCAGCTCGTCCCCGAACACCGAGGTCCAGGAGACGCCTCCGCTGGGCGAGATCGGCAGGCAGGTGTACGGGTCGATCGGGTTGACGGCGTGGAAGCGGTCGGCCTCGTCCTGCTCGGCCGGCCGGTAGCCGCGGCCCTTGACGGTCAGGCAGTGCACGATGACCGGTCCGCCGAAGTTGCGGGCCTGGCGCAGCGCCTGTTCGACCGCGCCCAGGTCGTGGCCGTCGATCGGCCCGAGGTATTTGAGGCCGAGGTCCTCGAACATGCCCTGCGGGGCGAAGGCGTCCTTGAACCCCTTCTTGGCGCCGTGCAGCGCGTCGAAGATCGGCTGGCCGACCAGCGGGGTGCGCTGCAGGGCCTCCTTGCCCAGGGCGAGGAACCGCTCGTAGCCCTGGGTGGTGCGCAGGGTGGCCAGGTGGTTGGCGAGGCCGCCGATGGTCCTGGCGTAGGAGCGCTCGTTGTCGTTGACGACGATGACCAGCGGCCGGTCGCGCGCCTCGGCGATGTTGTTGAGCGCCTCCCAGGCGAGGCCGCCGGTGAGGGCGCCGTCGCCGATCACCGCGACGGTGTGCCGGTCGTGCTGGCCGAGCAATCGGGCCGCCTTGGCCAGGCCGTCGGCGTAGGAGAGCGCGGTGGAGGCGTGCGAGTTCTCGACCAGGTCGTGCTCGGACTCGCCCCGCGCGGGGTACCCGGAGAGTCCGCCGCGCATCCGCAGCCGGCTGAAGTCCTGGCGGCCGGTGAGCAGTTTGTGGACGTAGCTCTGGTGGCCGGTGTCGAAGACGATCCGGTCGTACGGCGAGTCGAAGACCCGGTGCAGCGCGATGGTCAGCTCCACCACGCCGAGGTTGGGCCCGAGGTGGCCGCCGGTGCGGGTGACGGCCTCGATCAGGAAGTCGCGGATCTCGTCGGCGAGCAGGGGCAGTTCGACAGCCGGGAGCTTGCGCAGCTCGGCCGGGGACGTGACGCGGGAGAGCAGTGACATGGGTTCACCTCACGACTCGGAGCGGTGCGGTGGTGCCTCCACCCGGCCCGGGCGCGGGCCGGCCTGGCTGCGGGGGCGGAGCCGGCCCCGGGCGCGGGGCCCGGGGCCGGGGTGCCGACCCGGAGGCCGGCTCCCCGCTCAGCGGCCCTTGTTGCCGTTGACGGTCTCGGTGATGGCGCGCAGCGACTGCTGCAGCGAGCCCATCGTCGCGAGGACGGCGGTCGGCTCGTAGCCGCAGTGGGCCATGCAGTTCTCGCAGCGCGGGTCCTTGCCGCGGCCGTACTTGCTCCAGTCGGTCTTCTCGACCAGCTCGCGGTAGGTCGGCACGTAGCCGTCGGCCATCAGGTAGCAGGGCCGCTGCCAGCCGAACAGCGAGTAGTTGGGGATGCCCCAGGGGGTGCACTCGAAGTCGGCCTTGCCCTCCAGGAAGTCCAGGAAGAGCGGGCTGTGGTTGAGGCGCCAGCGCTTGCGGTTGCCGTCGGCGAAGGCCGCGCGGAAGAGCGCCCTGGTCTGCTCGACGCCGAGGAAGTGCTCCTGGTCGGGGGCCTTCTCGTAGGCGTAGGCGGGCGAGATCATCATCTCGTCCACCTTGAGCTCGTCGTTGAGGTAGTCCAGCACCTCGATGACCGTCTGCGGGGTGTCGGTGTTGAAGAAGGTGCTGTTGGTGGTCACCCGGAAGCCGCGCCGCTTGGCCTCCTTGATCGCGGCCACGGCCTCGTCGAAGGTGCCCTCCTTGGCCACCGACTCGTCGTGCCGCTCGCGCATGCCGTCGATGTGCACCGCGAAGGTGAAGTACGGCGAGGGCGTGAACTTGTCCATCTTCTTGCGCATCAGCAGCGCGTTGGTGCAGAGGAACACGTACTTGCGGCGCTCGACCAGCTGCCGGACGATCTCGTCGATCTGCGGGTGCATCAGCGGCTCGCCGCCGGCGATCGAGACCATCGGGGCACCCGACTCCAGGACCGCGCCGACCGCCTGGGCGACGGGCATCCGCTGCTTCAGGACACCCGCCGGGTGCTGGATCTTGCCGCAGCCCTCACAGGCGAGGTTGCAGGCGAAGAGCGGTTCCAGCTCCACGATCAGCGGGAACTTGTCCCGGCGCTTGAGCAGCTTCTGCTGCATGAGGTAGGTGCCGACCCGCACGGTCTGGCGCAACGGCATGGCCATGGCTAGCTCGCCTCCTGGGGGAGCGTCGAGGATGTGGGGTGGTTCAGGTCTACGGAGCCGGGCGCGCGCTCCTGCCGGTACCAGTCGACGAGGGCGGGTACCGTCGCCCGCAGGGTCCGCCAGGCGCGCACCCCGGCCGGGAGGGTGCCGGGCCGCAGCAGCTCGTGCTCGGGCGTGTCCACCACCACCCGCAGGACGGCCGCCGGCAGCACGGGCCGGACCTCGCGCAGCGCGGCCAGGACGGCGGCGGCCTCCATGTCGACGGCGAGCGCGCCCTGGAGGTGCAGCGCCCGCCGTTCGATGCCGCGCACCACGTGGTCGGCGGTGTGGTGCACGCCGGTGTGCACAGTCAGGCCGCGCTCCTTCAGCGCCCGGGTGAGCTCCGCGCCGGAGTCGAGCGGGTACAGGTGGCCCTCGGCGTCGCGCACGCCGTCGGCGGCGACCACGTCGCCGGGCAGGACGCCCGGGCCGAGCGCGGCGCCGAAGCCGGCCACCACCACGGCGCCGTAGCCGCTGGGCGCGGAGCCGAGCAGGCGCCGGACGGCCAGCCCGGCGCGGCGCCGGCCGACCCCGGTGCGCACCAGCACCGGGGACCCTCCGGTCGCACCGCGCCAGTCGCCGCCGCGCAGGGCCCAGACCTCGGGGCCCAGGGCGCAGAGCACCAGCAGGGGCGCGGTGGTCACCGCGCCGTCCCGATCGCCGGGGTTCCGTCGGCCCGGATCGTGCCCGGGGCGCCGTTGAGGTAGCGGCCGAGCGCGGTGACCGGGAAGACCAGCCGGTACAGGTGGTAGTTGATGGAGAAGTCCCACGGGAAGCCGGTGCCGGTGAACTGCGGCTCGTCCCAGGTGCCCTCGGGCAGCTGGGTGCGCACCAGCCACTCCGCGCCGCGCTCCACCGCCGGGTTGGCCCGGTCCTTGGGCCCCTCGCCGGCCGCGAGCAGCGCCATCAGCGCCCACGCGGTCTGCGAGGCGGTGGAGTCGCCGCGCCCGGCCCAGCGCGCCGGGTCGTCGTAGGAGCGCATGTCCTCGCCCCAGCCGCCGTCGGCGTTCTGCCGGTCCTCCAGCCAGCGCACCGCCCGGCGGATCGCCGGGTGCTCGTCGGGGACGCCGGCCGCCACCAGGGCGGGCAGCACCGAGCCGGTGCCGTAGATGTAGTTGGTGCCCCAGCGGCCGAACCAGGAGCCGTCCGCCTCCTGGTTGCGCAGCAGCCACTCGATGCCGCGCCGGGTCCGGGGGTCGCGGGAGCGGCCGGTCTCGGCGAGCATCTCCACCACGTGCGCGGTGACGTCGGCGGACGGCGGGTCGACCACCTCGCCGAAGTCGCAGAACGGCAGCTTGTTGGGCAGCGTGCTGGTGTTGTCCACGTCGAAGGCGCCCCAGGCGCCGTTCTTGGACTGCATGCCGAGGTTCCACAGCACGCCCCGGTCCACCGCGCCGTCGACCTTGGCCGGGTCGGGGTGGGCGACCCGGCGCAGCGCGAGCACCACCTCGGCGGTGTCGTCGATGTCGGGGTAGGTGTCGTTCTCGAACTCGAAGGCCCAGCCGCCGGGGGCGAGCCCGGGCCGCTTCACGGTCCAGTCGCCGGGCTTGCGGATCTCCTCGCCGAGCATCCAGTCGACGGCGGAGACCAGCGCCGGGTGGTCGGCCGGCACCCCGGCGTCGACCAGGGCGATGGTCGCCAGGCAGGTGTCCCAGACCGGGGACTGGCAGGCCTCCAGCCAGCGCTTGCCGTCCTCGGTGTGCACGGTGAAGCGGTCGAAGGAGGAGAGTCCGGCCTTCATCACCGGGTGCTCCAGCTCGTAGCCCTCCAGGTGCAGGGCGATCAGCGAGTAGACGGCGGGGGGCTGGATGCCGCCCCAGCAGCCGTCGGCCTCCTGGCGTTCGACGATCCAGCGGCAGGCCTGCGAGAGGGCCAGTCGGCGCAGCGGGCGGAAGGCCCGGCGGTGGTAGGCGTGCAGCGCCTTGTCGAGGCGTTCGAACAGGCCGTCCCAGGTGGTGGCGGGGGCGAGCGGCCGGTGGGGGTACGGGTCGTTCGGGTCGGTGTGCAGCTCGGTGAGCGGGAAGGGCGCCGGACGGACCGGGCGGTGGGAGGAGACGACCGTCAGCGGGACGATGGTCTGGCGGGCCCAGCAGCCGAAGGCGTAGATGTTCAGCGGCAGCCACCTGGGCAGGAAGATGATCTCGGGCGGCATCTCGGGCAGCCGTTCCCAGGGCCACCAGCCGAACAGGGCGAGCCAGATCCGGGTGAACACCCGGGCGGCCGCGATGCCCCCGGCGGAGCGGACGTAGCGCGCGGCGGCCAGCATGTGCGGGGCTTCCGGGTCGTCCCCGGCCAGTTTGAGGGCGACGTACGCCTCGACGGTGGTGGACAGCTCGGGCGGCCCGCCGTGGAAGGTGGACCAGGTGCCGTCCTCGCGCTGCTGGGAGCGGATCCATTCGGCGGTGGCGCGGGTCTGCTCCTCGGTGCGGATTCCCAGGAACTGGCGGAGCAGTAAGTCCTCGGCGTCCATGGTGACGTTGGTCTCCAGGTCGCCCTTCCACCAGCCCTCGGACGACTGCAGGGAGAGCAGGTGGGTGGTGGCGCGGGCCAGGGCCTCCCGCGCGTCGGCCGGTCCGTGGTCCGTCTCACCGGCCGGCCGCGGCTGGTCGGTGTCCTCGGGCTGCCACCGCCCCGTGCCCAGCAGGGCCGGGGGGCGGTCGCCCACCGCGACCGGCTCGGAATCGTACTCAGGGTCGAGCCGGCCGTCCGCGGTTGCTGTCAACGTAACGTCACCTCTCTCGTACCACCACGAATTCGGCGAGTGCGACGAAGTGCTCCCGCACCTCGTCGGTCATGGGCACCTCGTCCAGGGCGGCGAGGGCAGTCGTGTGCTGGCGGCGGGCCTCCTCCCGGGTCCAGGCGCGGCCGCCGGCCTCCTCGATCAGCGCGGCGCGGGCGGCGAGCTCGGGCTCGCTCTCCTCCCCGCGTCCCTTCGGGTCGGCCAGCTCTTCGGCGAGCCGGCGCGAGGCCGCTCCGCCCTCGGCCAGGGCGGCGGCGACCGGAAGGGACTTCTTGCGCTGGCGCAGGTCCCCCCAGTGCGGCTTGCCGGTGACCTCGGTGGCGCCCCAGATGCCGAGCAGGTCGTCCACCGCCTGGAAGGCGAGGCCCAGGTGGTAGCCGTAGCGCTGGAGCGAGTCGGAGACCTTGTCGTCGGCGCCGGCCAGGACGGCGCCGATCGCCGAGGCGGCGGCCAGCAGTGCCGCCGTCTTGCCGCCCTCCATCTCCAGGCACTCGGCGACCGTGACGCTGTCGCGCTGTTCGAAGGCGACGTCCATCGCCTGGCCGTCGATCAGCCGGCGGGTCGCCGTGGTGAGCAGCCGGACGGCGCGCGCGGCGTCGGTGGCGCTCGCCCCGCCGGTCACGGCGGCGTCGAGCAGCACCTCGGTGCCGAGCGTCGCCAGGGCGTCGCCGACCAGGATCGCCTGGGCCGGCCCGAAGACCGTCCAGGCGGTGGCCCGGTGCCGTCGGGTCTCGTCACCGTCCATCAGATCATCATGGAGGAGGGAGAAGTTGTGCACCAGTTCAACCGCGACCCCACCGGGCACGCCGACCTCGGCCGCCGCGCCGGTGGCCCGGGCGGACAGCAGCGCCAGCGCCGGGCGCACGGCCTTGCCGCCGTCCCCCGTCACCGGGGTGCCGTCCCGGTCGATCCAGCCGAAGTGGTAGGCGGCGACGGTGTCCATGGGTGCGGCCAGTCGGGCGACGGCGGCCCGTAGCGGCGGGGTGCAGAGCGTACGGCTGCGGGCGAGCAGCTCCGGCACCGAGACCGGTTCGGCGTGCGCCGTGCCTCCGACGGCGTAGCCGGTGCGTGACTCCACGTGCGTTCCCTCTTCCTCGTGGTGCCGGGCCGCACGGGGCGGCCGGGCGCTGTCGGTGCGGCTGGTGTCGAATCGAGTGCCGGTGCCGGTGGTTCCAGCGGTGCCGGTACGGCCGGCCGGGCCGCTCCCGGTGGATGCGCCGGTGCGCTCGACGGTACGCCCGTCGGCTCTGGCGGGCTCTCCGGCGGCGGGGCCCGCCGTCACCTGGGCCACCTCCCGTCGCCGCGGTCCACCGGCGTCCGGGCGCCGGCCGCGGCGAGCGCGGCGTCGGCCGCGGCGTGGCCGCTGCGCACGGCGCCCTCCATGGTCGCGGGCCAGCCGGTGGCCGTCCACGAGCCGGCCAGCAGCAGGCCGGGGACCTCGGTGCGGGCCGAGGGGCGCAGCGCCCCGTTGCCCGGCGCCGGGTCGAAGGTCGCGGTGCGCTCCCGGGTGACGAAGAAGTCCAGCACCTCGGCCTGGGCCGCGGCCGGCAGCAGCCGGCCCAGCTCGGGCAGGTAGCGGCCGCGCAGCTCGGCCACCGGCAGGTCGATCTCGTCCTGCGCGGCGGACTGCGACAGCGCCAGGTACTGGGCGCCCGGGTGGGCCCGGCCCGTCGGGGTGGCGGCCAGGCCGGAGTGCGCGGTGCGGTCGAAGACCCACTGCACCGGGGAGCCGAGCGCGGCGAAGAACGGCCGGCGCAGCACCTTGCGGTCGTAGACCACGTGCACGTTGAGGATCGGCGCGGTGCCGAAGCCGGCCAGCCGCTCCTGCCCGGGGACCGCGTTCGGCGGCAGCAGCGCGGCCGCGCTGTCCTGGGCGCCCGCCAGCACGACGGTGTCGGCGGTG
Organism: Kitasatospora sp. NPDC001261; assembly: GCF_042896795.1. Taxonomy (NCBI): domain Bacteria; kingdom Bacillati; phylum Actinomycetota; class Actinomycetes; order Kitasatosporales; family Streptomycetaceae; genus Kitasatospora; species Kitasatospora sp. NPDC001261. The sequence continues at coordinate 185,597 of NZ_JBIAXP010000014.1, read as the reverse complement.
AGCAGTTCCCCGCCCTCCAGCCGGACGGCGTGCTGCGGCGCGGCCGGCTTCAGCTCGGCCACCCGGGACCGCAGCAGCACCCGGACGCCGGCCCGCTCCAGTTCGGTGAGCGCCCGGTCGTGGTGGATCACGCCGAGCGGGACGGCGGCGGTGCCGATGTCCGAGGCGCCCGGGTCGGCGAGCAGGCCGGTCTTGAACACCATCCCGGCGAGCGCCAGCGAGACCTGGTCGGCCCGGGCGTTCAGGGTGGCGACGCCGACCAGGTCCCACAGGGCGGCCTGGGTGGCGGCGTTCTGCCCGTTGCGGCGCAGCCAGTCGCCGAAGGAGACCTCGTCCAGGGCCGGGTCCGCGAGGTCCAGGCCCCGCAGGGCTAGTGCGCCGCGGACCACCCGGGCGCGGTCGGCCGGGGACAGGTGCGGGTAGCGGGCCAGGCTGCCGGCCAGGTGCAGCGGGACGGGCAGGCCGGCCCGGCGCAGTCGGCCCAGGGTGCGCACCGGGGCCTCCGGCGGCCCGGTGACGGAGAGCACCGGGATGTCGAGGCGGTCCTGGAGGTGGACCAGCCGGGAGGCGCCGAGGCGCTCCAGCAGGCCGCGGTAGGCGGTGCAACAGCGCAGGTAGACGTGCTGGCCGTTGTCAACGGTGAGCTCGCCGCGCTGGAAGGAGAAGGCCAGGCCGCCGAGCCGGGGCCGCCCCTCCGCGAGGGTGACCCGGTGGCCCGCCTCGGCGAGGCGCAGCGCGGCGGTGATCCCGGCGAGGCCGCCGCCGACCACCACGGCCGCCGGGCGCGCGGCATCGGCTCGCCCGGTCATCGGCCCTCCCCCTCGCAGTCGGTGGACCGCCCGCGGGCGGTCCCTGAAGAAGATCCTCGTTTGTTCAACACGGAACTACCCGCACGTGATTCCCAGCTGACACAGCGTGACAGAACTGTTGCGAGAATCAAGAACGCCCCCCGGCGAGCCCGGAAAGCGCCACGTACGCCTTCTCCCAGCCCGGCAGCGAGACCCGGCCGCGCAGGACCGACTCCGGTTCGGCGGCGATCCGGCCGAGCAGCCGGTGGTAGATCCCGGCCATCGCGGCGGTGCAGGCGCGGCTGCGGCGGTCGAGCATCGGCAGCAGCCGCAGGCCCTCCTCGAAGGCGGCCTGGGCGCGGGCGGCCTCGAAGGCCACCAGGCCGGTGAAGTCCGCGCCGACCGGCGGCTCGGGCAGGGCGAAGCCCTGCTCGCAGCCGAACCGGACCAGGTCCTCGGCGGGCAGGTAGGTGCGGCCGGTCAGGGCGTCCTCGCGCAGGTCGCGCAGGATGTTGGTGAGCTGCAGCGCCAGGCCCAGGGTGTCCGCGTAGCGCGCCCCGAGCTCCGGGTCGTCGCAGCCGTAGACGCCCAGCGAGAGCCGGCCGATCGCGCCGGCCACGCAGCGGCAGTAGACCTTCAGCTCGTCGTACGTCTGGTACTCGGCGCCCTTGAGGTCCATCTCGACGCCGTCGATCAGCTCGTCGAAACCGCCGAGCGGGATCGGGAAGCGCCGGGCCGCGTCGGCCAGGGCGACCTTGATCGGGTCGGTGTCGTCGTCGGCGACCACCCCGGAGCGGACCTCGTCCACCAGCTCCCGGGTGCGCACCAGCGCCTCGGCCTTGCGGTCGTCCGGGAGGTCGCCGTCGCCGATGTCGTCCACCCGGCGGGCCAGGGCGTACAGGGCCGACATGGCCAACCGCTTGGGTTCTGGCAGCAACCGGATGCCGTAGCTGAAGTTGCGCGCCTGCAGTCCGGTGACTGCCTCGCAGTACCGGTACGCCGCCATGACCTGGGCCGACGCCAGTGGTGATGCCGCCACGCGGGCGTTCACCTTCCCTTCGCGAAGATGGCCGCCGCCTTCGCTGCGAGGCGGCGCTTGTCCGGCTTCGCCTGCTGGGCGAGCACGTCGTACCCGGCGTCCTCGACGGCCGCCAGGGCCGCATAGCCGCCTGCGGTGAATCCCGCCAGGAGCAGTCGAAGCCTCCCCCGAACCGTACCTACCAATGGTGCGCCGCGGTCGAGCAGGGTGCGGGCCCGCTCGACCTCGAAGGCGATCAGCTCGCGCACCGCGCCGTCGGCGGAGGGCGCGGCCAGGTCGGCCTCGGTGACGCCGAAGCGGGCCAGGTCCTCCGCGGGCAGGTAGATCCGGCCGTGGGCCAGGTCCTCGGCCACGTCCTGGATGTGCTCGACCACCTGGAGGCCGCTGCAGACGGCGTCGGAGAGTTCGGTCCGCTCGGGGGTGGAGACGCCCGCGATGGCCAGCACGAGGCGACCGACCGGGTCGGCGGAGAGGGTGCAGTAGCCGATCAGGTCGTCGAAGGTGGCGTAGCGGGAGGTGGTCTGGTCCACCCGGTTGGCCTCGATCAGACGGCGGAACGGTTCGGGGGTCAGGCCGTGCCGGTCGACCAGCGGGACGAGCGCGCTCATCAGCGGGTGGCGGGGGCGGTCCGCGCCGGCCGCTCCGGAGCCGCCGGCGGTGCGCAGGGCCGTCTCGAAGACCCGGTCGAGGTCCTGCTCCAGTCCGTCGAGCAGGGCGAGCCGGAAGGCGGTCTCCTGCGGAGCCGGCGGGCCGGACTGGTCCGAAGGGGTGGCGGGGGGCGTCTGCTCGACCCCGAGCAGCCGGGCGGTGGCGGCCGGGTCGGCCAGGTCGCCGTCGCCGGCGTCGTCGACCAGGCGGGCGAAGCCGTACACCGCCATCAGGTCGTCGCGCCAGGCCGCGGGCAGGAAGAACGGGGCGACGGGGAAGTTCTCCGCGCCCGCCTTGTCCAGGGTCTGTCCTGCGGAACCGTTCACCGGCGTATCTCTGGGCTGGGCCGAAGCCGACACTGCTGTCACTCCCCCGTTCTACACCGCTTGGCACGACCGGTCCGACTCGGACACGCGTCCGAGCGCGGGCGTCACGCACGGCACACCGCCCCCGCGACCACCAGGCTGACACGCCCGGGCGCGCCGGAGAAGAGCGCCCCGCCGGGGCAGCGGGCGCTCGCCTCCGCGCCGGGCGGCGGGAAAGGCGCGGGGCCGGCTCCGGAAGCTCCGGAACCGGCCCCGCGGGAGTGTGACGGGGACTACGGTCGCTCGCCGCGCTCGTAGCGGCTCACGACCTCCTCGGTGGGTCCGTCCATGACCAGCTCGCCGGCCTCGATCCATATGGTCCGCTCGCAGACCTCGCGGATCGAGTTGTTGTCGTGGCTGACCAGGAAGACCGTACCGGCGGACTTGCGCAGCTCGTCGATCCGCCGCTTGCTGCGCTGCTGGAAGGCCTGGTCGCCGGTGGCGAGGGCTTCGTCGATCAGCAGCACGTCGTGGGTCTTCGCGGCGGCGATCGAGAAGCGCAGCCGGGCGCCCATGCCGGAGGAGTAGGTGCGCATCGGCAGGGAGATGAAGTCGCCCTTGTCGTTGATGCCGGAGAACTCGACGATGTCCTGGTAGCGGGCCCTCACCTGGGCCGGGGTCATGCCCATGGCCAGGCAGCCGAGGACGACGTTGCGCTCACCGGTGAGCTCGTTCATCAGCGCGGCGTTGACGCCCAGCAGCGAGGGCTGGCCGTTGGTGTAGATGCCGCCCTTCTCGGTCGGCAGCAGGCCGGCGATGGCGGCCAGCATGGTCGACTTGCCGGAGCCGTTGGAGCCGATCAGGCCGATCGCCTCGCCCTTGTACGCGGTGAAGCTGATGCCCTTGACCGCGTGCACCTCGCGCACGCCGGAGGCGCGCTTGCGGCTGATGATGCGGCTCAGCGCCGAGGTGGCGCTGCCCTTGCCGGAGCCGGCGCCGTGCACCTTGTAGACGATGTGCACGTCGTCGACGACGACGGTGGGCTCGCGGGCGACGTCCGCGTCCGTGACGGTGTCGTTGTTGCTCAGGTCGATGTCAGCCACGGCCGTACTCCTCCTCGGCCTTCCAGAAGAAGACGTATCCGACGACGAACATGCCCACGCCCCAGGCCAGGCCGTACGCCCACTGGTGCGGCGGGAGGGTCTGGTGCACCGGCTGGTGCGGGTTGTAGATGACCGGCGCGAAGGCGTGCCGCAGCAGGTCCATGTAGATCGACGCCGGGTTGAGCGACATCAGCGTCTGGATGTAGTGCGGCCAGTGCGTGATCTTGTCCTGGATGCTGAACATCACACCGGACAGGAACATCCAGGCGCGCATCACGAACGGGATCAGCTGGGAGATGTCGCTGGTCCGGGAGCCGAGCCGGGCCATCACCAGGGAGATGCCGGTGTTGAAGAGCGTCTGCAGGAGCAGCGCCGGGATGATCAGCAGCCAGGTCCGGCCCGGGGTGATGCCGGCGGCGAGCACGGTGACGACCAGGACGACCATCGAGATCAGCAGCTGCTGGAGCTGGATCACGGTGAAGGCGATCGGGAGGCTGGCCCGGGGGAAGTGCAGCGCCCGGATCAGCCCGAGGTTGTCGGAGATCGCCCGGGTGCCGGCCTGCACCGCGTTCTGGGTGAACTGGAAGACGAAGACGCCGATGCACAGCCAGGCGATGTAGGTGTTGTCCGGGAAGCCCTGCTTGCTCGCCAGGATCACGCCGAAGACCAGGTAGAACACCGCGCAGTTGAGCAGCGGGGTCACCACCTGCCACAGCTGGCCGAGCTTGGCGTTGGTGTACTGGGCCACCAGGCGGGCGGTGGCGAAGGCCCAGATGAAGTGGCGCCGGGCCCAGAGCTGCTTGGAGTAGGCGAACAGGCCGGGACGGGCGCCGCTCACCGCCAGACCGTACTTGTCCGCAAGCTGCTTGGGGGTCAGGCCCGCGTCCGCCCCCCTGGGGGCCGAGAGGCTGACGGGTTCACTCACTGTCGACACATTCGTCCTTCACGCGGGATCGGTCGGGGCGGCCGGTCGGCGGGGTCCGCCGGTCGTGCGCCGATGGGGATCCACTGGGATCTCGGGGGAGCCGGCCGGTGTGTGGGCACCGGCCGCAGCGATCGATCATCCGATGCGGATGCCATCAGATGTGATCAGATGATCGGAGGTCGGCCCAGCCTGGTCAGTCGCCAGACGGTACGCCACCGCATGGGCCGCCGCGCACCGCAGGGTTCGCGCCAGCCCGCCCGGAACCCGCCCCACCAGGCCTTCAGCGCCTCCGGGGAGGGGCGGCGGGCCAGGGTCAGCAGGAACCAGGTTCCCAGATAGAGAGGCACCAACAGGGCCGGAAGGTTCCGCCTCGCGAGCCAGACCCGGTTGCGGGCCACGTTGTGGAAGTAGCTCGCGTGGCGGGCGGGCGAGGTCGTGGGGTGGTGCAGCACCACGTCCGCCCGGTAGTCGATGGCCCAGCCGGCGTCCAGCGCGCGCCACGCGAGGTCGGTCTCCTCGTGGGCGTAGAAGAACTCGGCGGGCAGCTGCCCGGCCTGCTCGAACACCTTGCAGCGCACCGCGCTCGCGCCGCCCAGGAAGGTCGTCACCCGGGACGAGCGCAGCGGGTCGCTGGCGCGCAGCCGGGGGACGTGCCGGCGCTGGGTGACACCGGTGTCCGGGTCGGCGATCCGGAAGGAGACGATGCCCAGCTCCGGGTCGGCGGTGAAGGCCTCGCGCAGCAGGCGGGCCGAGTCGGTGCGCGGCAGGTTCCCGTCGTCGTCCAGGAAGAGGACGGCGTCGACCTCCGCGCCGTCCCGGCCGAACAGCTCGATGCCGACGTTGCGCCCGCCCGGGATGCCCAGGTTCTCCGGCAGCTCGACGGTGCGCACGCCCTCCGGCAGCGGGGGCAGCTCCACACCCTGGCCGACCACGGCCAGCTCGACCGCCGGGCCCTCCTGGGCGCGGACGGCCTCGATCAGGGCGTTGAGCTCGGCGGGCCGGTTGCCCATGGTGATGATCACGGCGCCGAGGCGGAAGTCCTCCGCCGTGCCCGGCGCGCTCATCGCAGCCTGCTGGAGAGGACGATGCTCAGCAGGTGCAGCACGGTCTGGAGCATCGCGATCGCGGCCAGGACGACCACCGCGAGCCGGGTGAAGAGCAGTCCGCCGTGCACGGCGTCGGCGACGCCGGCGGCCAGGATGAGCAGCGAGGCCTCGACCGCGCCGACCAGGCGGTGGAACTTCAGGAAGGAGGCCGCCCGACGGGCCTTGGCGACAGAGGCCGAACGCGGCACCGAGGCGCTGTCCTCGACGGCCGTCAGGCCGCTGCGGGCGCGGGCCACGTCCACCAGGTCGGTCTCGGACTTGATCAGGATCGCGCCGAGCGCGGCCAGGGTGCCGAGGAAGGCCCACTCCCAGTGCGACCCGGTGCCCTCGCGGTGCAGCAGGTCGGTGGCGCGCAGGCCGAGGCCGGTCAGCAGCGCCGCCTCGGACATGTAGTGGCCGACCCGGTCCAGGTAGACGCCGGTGAGCGAGGTCTGCCGGCGCCAGCGGGCCACCTCGCCGTCCACGCAGTCCAGCAGCAGGTAGACCTGGATCAGCAGGGCGCCCAGGACGGCGCCCGCGATGCCCGGCAGGACCAGCGCGGCACCGGCCAGGATGCCGGTGACCATCATCAGGTACGTCAGACCGTTGGGCGTGATCGCCGTCACGGTGGAGAGCACCCGGGTGATCCGCAGCGAGATCTTCCGCATGTACAGGCGACCGGCCCAGTGCTCGGCACTGCGGCGCTGGAGCATGCCCTCCGGGTGGATCACCGCGCGCAGTTCCCCGATCGAGGGCCTGCGGGTCAGGTCCACCGGGGGCCGTTCGGCGCCCGCGGTGGAGGGGTCAGCTGTTGACGGCTTGGACATAGTCGGCGTACGCGTCCCTGATTGCGGAAGGGGAGAGGTCGAGGTGTTCGAGGATGGTGAAGCGCCCCGGTCGGGTGTTCGGAGCGTAGTGCACCGCTTCGGTGAACTCCGCCTCGGTGAAGCCGATCTGAGCCGCGGTCACCGGCAGTCCGTGGCTCGCCAGGCGCTCCACGATCAGACCGGTCAGCTCGCGCTCGCCCCGCAGGAAGCTGGCGAAGGCGGCGCCGAGGCCGACCTGCTCGCCGTGCTGGGCGGACCGCTTGGGATACAGCACGTCCAGGGCATGCGAGATCTCGTGGCAGGCACCCGACGAGGGCCGGGTGCTGCCCGCGATGTTCATCGCGATGCCGGACAGTACCAGGGCCTCGGCGAGCGCCGTCAGGAGGTCCTGGTCCTGGGTGCTCCCCGGGTGCCGCAGCAGGTTCTCGCCCGCCGAGCGGGCCATCGCCACGGCCAGACCGTCCACCGGCTCGCCGGTCACCGCGTGCGACAGCTCCCAGTCCGCGCACGCGGAGATGTTGGAGACGACGTCGCCCACACCGGCCGCCACGAAGCGCTGCGGGGCCTGCCGGATCACGTCCAGGTCGACCACGATGCCGATCGGGCTGGGCACCCCGTAGGAGCCGCGGCCGGCGTCGTTGTCCAGGGTGGAGACCGGCGAGCAGATGCCGTCGTGGGCCAGGTTGGTGGCGACCGCGACCAGCGGCAGGCCGACCCGGGCCGCGGCGTACTTGGCGGCGTCGATGATCTTGCCGCCGCCGAGGCCGACCATCGCGTCGTAGTGGCCGCCGCGCATCGCCTCGGCCAGCCGCACCGCGCTGTCCAGGCTGCCGTCGTCCACGTTGTACCAGTCGGCGCCGGGCAGGGCCGGCTCCAGGCGGCGGCGCATGGCCGAGCCGGAGCCGTTGCTGATCGCGACCGCGATCCGGCCCGAGGCCGACAGCCGCTGGTCCGCGAGGATGCCGCCGAGCGCGTCCAGCGCGCCCGGGCGGATCTCGACGAACAGCGGCGACGGGACCAGTCGGGTCAGTACCGGCACGCGATCTCCCGCGCCTTCGCCAGGTCGTCGTGGTTGTCGACCTCGACCCAGGAGACCTCGCCGATCGGCTGGACGTCGATCCGCAGGCCGCGGTTCACCATCTCCTGGTAGCCGTCCTCGTAGTACAGCTGCGGGTCGCGCTCGTAGGTGGCGCGCAGCGCGTCGGTCAGGTCGGCGGCGGCGGACGGGTTGATCACCGTGAGGCCGATGTACTCGCCGCTCGCCTCGGCCGGCTCCATCAGCTTGGTGATCCGGCGCATGCCGGTGGCCGGGTCGACGACGACCTTCATCTCCTCGTCGGCGAGCTTCTTCACCGTGTCGAGGGCGAGCAGGATGCCGGGGGCGGCGCCGGCGTCGGTCAGGCGCCGGTTGCCCTCCAGCATGGTGCGCTGGACGGAGGCCGGGTGGACGGTGTCGCCGTTGGCGAGCAGCAGGCCCTCGGCGAACAGGTCGCGGGCGCACCAGAGCGAGTAGGCGTTGTTCCACTCCTCGGCCTTGTCGTTCTCGACGAGGTGGAGCTTGACGCCGTACTTGCTCTCCAGGGCGTCCTTGCGGTCGTACACCGCCTCCTTGCGGTAGCCGACGACGATCGCGGCATCGCGCAGACCGACCTCGGCGAAGTTGCCGAGCGTGAGGTCCAGGACGGTCCGTTCCCCGTCGACCGGCACCAGCGCCTTGGGCAGGGTGTCGGTGTACGGGCGCAGCCGGCGGCCGGCGCCGGCTGCCAGAACGAGGCCGATCATGCGGGTCTCCTGATCCGTCGTGCTGTGCGCGGGGCCGTGCCGGGGGCGGCGGCGCCACCGGGACCCCCGGACCGGTGTTCGACCGGGCCGGGCGGCGGCGCGCCGGTGCCGGCACAGATCCGGGCACCGTGTCGTATGTGATGGTAGGCGACCGGGGCCACCGGCCAGAACGCGCCCGCCCTGCCCAGGGGCGGCGGCGGAGCGGCGGACGGGCGGCCGCCGAGGGCCCGTCGAACGGCCGTCGGGCCGCCCGGGGGCCGCACCGGATCCGCCCGGGCCCCGCCTGCGGGACGGTGCGGGGAGGCCATGAGGAGGCGCCGGGCCGGTCGAACGGGCTCCGAACGCGCGCCGAACGGTTCTGCGAATTCTGTGACTCTTACGAGGGCATCCCGGACCCTTCTCTGGACGGTTTCCGACTCCTCCGGGTCATGATCCGCCCGGTTGTGCGTGGGACCCCTGCCGACCGCCACCCATACGGCAGACTGGATGCCGACGCCGGCGCCGGTGCCCCCGCTGTGTCCGCCGCACTCCGCCCGGTGTGTCGGAGACACCCGATGCTCCCGTTGCTCCCGCTCCCGAAAGAGGCCCCATGCCCCAGAGTCTTCCGACCGATCCCACGCACTTCGCGGCCGAGATCGACACCGGTCTCGACGTGGAGACCGATGTGACGGTCGACCCCCGGGCCACCGGGTCCGCCCCCGTCGGAACCGAGATCCTGCTGGAACTGGTCGACGACGCGGGCGTCACGATCGGCACCGGCGAGAAGCTCTGGGCCCACCAGCAGCCGGGCCGGCTGCACCGGGCCTTCTCGGTCTTCCTGTTCGACCGCCAGGGCCGGCTGCTGCTCCAGCGCCGGGCCCTCGGCAAGTACCACTCCCCCGGCGTCTGGTCGAACACCTGCTGCGGCCACCCGTACCCGGACGAGCCGCCGTTCGTCGCCGCCGCCCGGCGCACCGCCGAGGAGCTGGGTGTCGCACCGGCGCTGCTGTGCGAGGCGGGCACCGTCCGCTACGACCTGCCGGACGAGGCGTCCGGGCTGATCGAGCGGGAGTGGAACCACCTGTTCGTGGGACTGGTCACCGCGCCGGTCGAGCCCGCCCCGGAGGAGGTGGACGACTTCGCCTTCGTGACCGCGCAGGAGCTGCGCGAGCTGCGGGCGGAGCGGCCGTTCTCGGTCTGGTTCGAGACGGTCTTCGAGGCCGCGCTGCCGGGCATCCGGGAGATCGCCGGGCGGGACTGGTAGTCCGCCCGCCCCGGCCGGCGGTCCGGCCGTCCCGACCGGCGGTCCGGAGGTGTCGGCCGTCGGTCCGGCGTCCGGCCCGGCCGGTCAGTGGTCGGGCCCCGGGGGAACGGGCAGCGAGGCCCAGATGACCTTGCCGCCCTCCCCCGTGTCTTCGACGTCGCACACCCCGCCGGCCTGCAGGGTGACGCTCTTCACCAGCAGCAGGCCGCGCCCGCCGGTGCGTCCGGTGTCGTTCTCCAGCGCCTTCGGCCGGTACGGGTCCCCGTCCTCGACCGACACCCGCACCCAGGCCCGGCGCAGCGACAGCTCGGTGACCACCTCGGGCGACAGCTCGGCGGCGTGCGTCACCGCGTTGCTCACCAGCTCCGAGACGATCAGCAGCAGGTCGTCCACCAGCTCCTGGTAGCGCACCCCGGTCATGCCCTGGGCCAGCAGGCGGTCGCGCACCGCGTGCCGGGTGAGCGGCACCGAGGCCTCGGTGGCGGGCACCGGGAAGCGCCACACGCCCTCGGTGGGGCCCGCGGAGGCCGTGGCCCCGACCGGGCCCTCCCCCCGCCTGCCGCGTCTCGGTTCGGCCTTCGCCGCTCCGCTGATCTGCTCCACGTCCAGCCGCCCTTCGTCCGCGACCCGGGAATCAGGCGATCCGCTTCATGGCGCCCTCGGTCCACAGAGGCTAGGAGAGCCGTCGCGGCGGGTGCGGCACCGTCGACAAGTTGCCCGTGTCGGACCGCTTCCGGCCGCAACCGACCGCGGGCGGTGCGGGAGTCGACCGGTTCCTTCGCGGACCCCACCGGTTCGGGCCGGATTCGAGCGCGTTCACAGGCCGTACCAACCTGTGCGGGCGGTGCGCCGCGGCCCCGTGCCCCCGGAGCGGCCCGACCAGGATGTCGGTCGGCGCGGCCCCGAGGAAGCGCAGGTGAGAAGCACTCCAGAACCCTGGTAATGTTCTCTCTGTCGCCGAGGGGGCGAGGAAAAAGCCCCCGAAGCACACACCCAGTCCGGGTGGCGGAATGGCAGACGCGCTAGCTTGAGGTGCTAGTGCCCTTTATCGGGCGTGGGGGTTCAAGTCCCCCCTCGGACACAGCCGAAATTCCCCGTGGAGGCCGAAAGGCTTCCACGGGGAATTTCGTTTTTCGGGCCGCCCCTTTCCCCCGGGCCGGCCCCGGTCGCCGTCCCTGGCCACCGCCCTCCCTGGCGCTGTGGCGTCCGTCTCCTCGCCGGTCCGCATCGGCCCGGACGCCGGACACGAGATGGCAACAATCGGATGGTTTGAGCTTCCTCTGAGGTTTTCGCCCCTTTTTGGACCTTAGGCTGCTCTCCGTTTGTCCGAAATACCGACGCAAAATCGCAAAAACACCGACACCACCCGATGAACCACGAGCGAGAGGACCGATACGTTGAGTGAGCCCGAATCGTCGACGGCATCACACCAGAACTACCGCCGATCGCTCGGAACGATCAGCCTGACCGCGGTCGGGCTGGGGTCGATCATCGGCTCCGGGTGGCTGTTCGGTGCCGAGCGGGCCGCCAAGCTCGCCGGACCCGCCTCGATCCTCGCCTGGGTGATCGGTGCCGCGGTGGCGCTGACCATCGCGCTCACCTACAGCGAGCTGGGCTCGATGTTCCCCAAGGCCGGCGGCATGGTCCGGTACGGCCAGTACTCGCACGGCTCGCTGGCCGGCTACCTGGCGGCCTGGGCCAACTGGATCGCCATCGTCTCGGTCATCCCGGGTGAGGCCACCGCCTCCGTGCAGTACATGAGCTCCTGGCACTTCGGCTGGGCGCAGGGGTTGTACGACGGCAAGGAGCTGACCCTCAGCGGCGTGGCGCTGGCCAGCGTGCTGCTGCTCGTCTACTTCGCCCTCAACTGGTTCGCGATCACGCTGTTCGCCAAGACCAACACCGCGATCACCGTCTTCAAGGTCGTCGTCCCGACGGTGACCGCCGGTGCGCTGCTCTTCGCGCACTTCGACTCGGCGCACTTCACCGACCACGGCGGGTTCGCGCCGAACGGCTGGAGCTCGGTGTTCACCGCCGTCGCGGTCTCCGGCATCGTCTGGGCCTTCAACGGCTTCCAGTCCCCGCTGAACCTGGCCGGCGAGGCCAAGAACCCCGGCAAGTCGCTGCCGAAGGCCGTCATCGGCTCGATCCTGATCGCCCTGGTGATCTACGTCGCGCTCCAGATCGCCTTCCTCGGCGCCATCCCGGGCGGCGACCTGGCGAACGGCTGGAGCAACCTCTCCTACACCTCGCCGCTGGCCGACCTGGCCATCGCCTGGGGCCTCAACTGGCTCGCGATCACGCTCTACGCGGACGCCTTCATCTCCCCCTCCGGCACCGGCATGATCTACGCCGCCACCACCTCGCGCATGATCCACGGCGTGCAGGAGAACGGCCACCTGCCGAAGATCTTCGGCAGGGTCGACGCCAAGACCGGCATCCCGCGCCCGGCGCTGGTGCTCAACCTGGTGGTCGCGTTCATGTTCCTCGCGGTCTTCCGCGGCTGGGGCTCGCTGGCCGAGATCGTCTCGGTGGCCACCGTGATCTCGTACATCACCGGCCCGGTCGCCGTGATGGCGCTGCGCCGCCTGGCCCCCGAACTGCCGCGGCCGGTCCGGCTGCGCGCCATGCCGGTGATCGCCCCGATCGCGATGATCTTCGGCTCGCTGGTGCTCTACTGGGCCCGCTGGCCGCTCACCGGCAAGGTCATCCTGCTGATGGCCGCCGGCCTGCCGATCTGGGCCTGGTACGAGCTGCGCAAGCCGTTCGCCGTGCTGAAGCCGCACCTGAAGGCGGGCGCCTGGATGGTCGCGTACCTGTTCGTGATGGCCGGCGTCTCCTGGGCGGGCAGCGCCGACTTCGGCGGGCACGGCTACCTGCCGGAGGGCTGGGACCTGCTGATCGTCGCCGCGATCGGGCTGGCGTTCTACTACTGGGGCGTCGCCAGCGCCTGGGCCAACCCCTCGCTGGCCGCGGTCCGCGAGGAGATGCTGGAGGCCGAGGGCGCCGAGGCGGCGGAGCCGTCCCGGGTTTGATCCTCGTCACACGGTGAAGGGCCGGTCGGATTCCTCCGACCGGCCCTTCGGCGTCTCTCGCGGGAGTGTGCGTTCCGTCGCCGCGTGCGTGGAGCGCTTCGTTGGCGCGTGCGCGGTGCGCTTCGTTCCCGGTGTGCGTGGAGCGCTTCGTTCCCGGTGTGCATCCATTCTGCCGTGGGCGGCACCCCCGGGTCACCGTCTTCGGGGATGATCTTCGTCGCGTTCTCCGCGCCTAGCGTGGTGGCGGGCGGTCCTCGGCAGGAGGGCCCGGCTACAGGGAGCGTCGTCGACGTGACGGAAGCACAGCGGTACGGTCAGGATCCGGTCCTCGCGCGGGAGCTGGTCGCGATGATGGCCGAGGACGGCGCGGCCGCCCGGCTGGCGAACAGCCCCGACCTGGCCGAGCAGGCGGCCTGGCGGCGGCTGACCGCCCGGCACGGGGACCGGCTCGCGGAGATCATGGCGGCGCACGGCTGGCCGACCGAGCGCGCCGTCGGCCCCGAGGCCGCCCGGGCGGCGTGGCTGGTGGCGCAGCACGCGGACCGGCAGCTCGACGTCCAGCGGCGGGCGGCGGCACTGATGGGCGAGGCCGTCGCCCGGGGTGAGGCGGGCGCCCGCGACCTGGCCTTCCTCCAGGACCGGCTGGCGGTCAACGAGGGCCGGGAGCAGCGCTACGGGACGCAGATCGGCGCGGTGGCGGACGGCCGCCCTGTGCCGTGGCCGTGCGAGGAGCCGGAGCGGCTGGACGAGCGGCGCGCGGAGGTGGGCATCGAGCCGTTCGACGAGTACACCGCGCGGTTCGCTCCGAAGTAACCGTCAGGTCCGCCGGTCGGGATTGACTCTTGCGCGCGGCCGCCCGGGCCGCATTGACTGACCTTCGGCTAGCGCTGCTAGTTGAAGGGCGGACGAGAGGACGATCGGTGCGGCAGTACGCGGAGTACAGCGACCAGTACATCGACGGCGAGTGGCGGCCCTCCGGGGACGCCGGGTCGATCACCGTACTGAACCCGGCGACCGAACAGGTGCTGGCCACCGTGCCGGCCGGCGGCACGACCGACGTCGACACGGCGGTGACGGCGGCCCGCCGGGCGGCCCGCGCCTGGGGCACGACCACCCCCGAGGAGCGGCTGGCGCTGCTGACCCGGCTGCGGGACGGGATCGCCGCCGCGCAGCACGAGATCACCGAGACGGTCGTCGCCGAGCTGGGCTCCCCGGTCGGCTTCGCCGGCGCCGTGCACGCCGGGCTGCCGCTCGCCGTGGCGACCTCCTACCTGACCCTCCTTGCCGAGCACCCCTTCGAGGAGCGGATCGGCAACTCGGTGGTGCACGCCGAGCCGGCCGGGGTGGTCGCGGCGATCACGCCGTGGAACTACCCGCTGCACCAGATCGTCGCCAAGACCGTCCCGGCCCTGGCGGCCGGCTGCCCGGTGGTCCTCAAGCCGGCCGAGGACACCCCGCTGGTGGCCCGGCTGTTCGCCCGGCTGGTGCACGCGGCCGGGTTCCCGGCGGGCGTCTTCAACCTGGTGACCGGCACCGGGGCGGTGGCGGGCGCGGCGCTCGTCGGGCACCGGGACGTGGACCTGGTCTCGTTCACCGGTTCCACCGCCGTCGGCCGGCAGGTCGCCGAGACGGCCGGCCGGGGGCTGAAGCGGGTCTCCCTGGAGCTGGGCGGCAAGTCGGCCAACGTGGTGCTGCCCGGCGCCGACCTGGCCCGGGCGGTCAAGGCGAACGTCGCCAACGTCTTCGCCAACTCGGGCCAGACCTGCAACGCGCTGACCCGCCTGCTGGTGCACGAGGACCAGTACGAGGAGGCGGTCGCCCGGGCCGAGGAGGTCGCCGCCCAGTACCGGCCGGGCGACCCGACCGACCCGCAGACCCGGATCGGCCCGCTGGTCAACGCCAGGCAGCTGGCCCAGGTGCGCGGCTACATCGACGGCGCGCTGGCCGAGGGCGCCCGGCTGGTCGTCGGCGGCTCCGAGCCGGTCACCGAACCCGCCACCGGCTACTACGTCCGCCCGACCGTGCTCGCCGACGTGACCCCGGAGATGACGGTGGCCCAGGAGGAGGTCTTCGGCCCGGTCCTGGCGATCCTCCGCTACCGCGACGAGGACCACGCCGCCGAACTCGCCAACGGCACCCCGTACGGTCTGGCCGGCGGCGTCTGGGCCCGCGACACCGACACCGCCGCCGCCTTCGCCCGCCGCCTCGACACCGGCCAGGTGGACCTCAACGGCGGCCGCTTCAACCCGCTCGCGCCCTTCGGCGGCTACAAGAGCTCCGGCCTCGGCCGGGAGCTGGGCCGGCACGGGCTGGAGGAGTTCCTGCAGTACAAGTCCCTGCAGTACTAGCGGACCCGGTGCACGGGGCGGCGCGGGGCGGGGCCGACGAACGGCTGACGGCTGACGGCTGACAACTTTCAGCGAACAGATGACAGATGACAGATTTCGAAATCTGTCATCTGTTCGCCGTTCGCCGTCAGGCCAGGTCCACGCCCGGGTAGAGCGGGTACGGGGCGAGCAGGTCGGCGGCGCGCTTGGCGGTGGCGTCGCGGAGGGCGGCGTCCAGGGTGTACGCGGCCTTGGACGGGGAGCCCTTGGCCGTGGTGGCGGGGGCGGTGGCGCGCAGGACGGTGTGGATCAGGTCGGCGATCTCGTCCATCTCGGCGGTGCCGAGGCCGCGGGTGGTGAGGGCCGGGGTGCCGAGGCGGACGCCCGAGGTGTACCAGGCGCCGTTCGGGTCCTGCGGGACGGAGTTGCGGTTGGTGACGATGCCCGAGTCGAGCAGCGCCGCCTCCGCCTGGCGGCCGGTCAGGCCGTAGCCGGAGACGTCGGCGAGGACCAGGTGGTTGTCGGTGCCGCCGGTGACCAGCTTCCCGCCGCGGCGCAGCAGGCCCTCGGCCAGTGCCTGGGCATTGGCGACGACGGCGCGGGCGTAGGCCTGGAACTCGGGGCGGCGGGCCTCGGCGAGGGCGACCGCCTTGGCGGCCATCACGTGGGAGAGCGGGCCGCCGAGCACCAGCGGGCAGCCGCGGTCGACGTGCTCGGCCAGTTCGGACTGGCACAGCACCATGCCGCCGCGCGGGCCGCGCAGGGACTTGTGGGTGGTCGTGGTGACGATGTGGGCGTGCGGGACCGGGTCGTGGTCGCCGGTCAGCACCTTGCCCGCGACCAGGCCGGCGAAGTGCGCCATGTCGACCATGAGGGTCGCGCCGACCTCGTCCGCGATCTCGCGCATCCGGCGGAAGTCCACCAGCCGCGGGTAGGCGGAGTAGCCGGCCACGATGATCAGCGGGCGGAACTCGCGGGCGGTCTCGCGCAGCGCGTCGTAGTCGATCAGGCCGGTGGCCGGGTCGGTGCCGTAGCTGCGCTGCTCGAACATCTTGCCCGAGATGTTGGGCCGGAAGCCGTGGGTGAGGTGGCCGCCGGTGTCCAGGGACATGCCGAGCATCCGCTGGTTGCCGAGCTCCTGGCGCAGCCGCGCCCAGTCCTCCTCGGTGAGGTCGTTGACGTTGCGCACCGCGGCGCGCTCCAGCGCCGGGCTCTCGACCCGCTGGGAGAGGACGGCCCAGAACGCGGTGAGGTTGGCGTCGATGCCGGAGTGCGGCTGGACGTAGGCGTGGTCGGCGCCGAACAGCTCACGGGCGTGCTCGGCGGCGATGCCCTCGACGGTGTCGACGTTGCGGCAGCCCGCGTAGAAGCGGCGGCCGACGGTGCCCTCGGCGTACTTGTCGCTGAGCCAGTTGCCCATCGTGAGCAGGACGGCCGGGGAGGCGTAGTTCTCGCTGGCAATGAGCTTGAGCGAGCCGCGCTGGTCCGCCAGCTCCTGTCCGATCGCGGCGGCGATCCGCGGTTCGACGCCGGCGACCACGTCGAGGGCGCTGCGGAAGGCGGTGTCGGCCGCGGCGGAGGCGGCGGTGTGGGGCTGCTGGGCCATGGCGGTCTCCTGGTGGGGATGCGGGGGCCCAGGCGCTCGGCAAGTTCACGTGAGGATTCACGGGGCCGCTTCCCGATGGTTGATTCCATCCCTACGCGCCAGTTGCGGCCCACCGGGATCGTACCAACACCGGAGGGACTGTGGCGGAGGTCTCAGAATGCGGAACGGACAGTCCGTTTCGGCATGGTATGTCCGTTCTTTTGCAACGCGAGTGTTTCAGCGAAATGAAGCCGCCACATTTCCCGAAACAGTTCGAAAGGAATGACCCGAACGTCCGCCAAAGGTGATTTGCGGAACCTCGGACGCATCCGATCAAATGGCGCTCGAACAGCCGCCGGGAAACCCCCGGAGGCCGTACCGGAAATACACACCAGCGCACCCTCACCCATGGGGCGGCGGAGAATTCGGGGGTTACGCCTCATGGCAGTGGTCGACACCGTCCCAGGCACCGCGGCCGGGCCCGTGCCCGCCGCCGACCCCGGCCCGCTCCGCCGGATCCTGCGGGACCGGGTCGGCGCCTCCGCCCTGGCGGTGGTGGTGCTGTTCCTGCTGCTCGCCCTCGGCGCTCCGCTGGTCGCCGCGCTGTACGGGAAGAACCCGGTCGACCACTACGGCCAGAACGCTCCGGGCCTGCTCAGCGACAGCGGCCTGCCGATGCTGCCGAACGGCGGCATCTCCGGGGACTTCTGGTTCGGCCTGGAGCCCGGCCTCGGCCGGGACGTGTTCACCCAGCTGCTGTACGGCATCCGCACCTCGCTGCTGATCGCCTTCGCGGCCGCCGTGGTGACCACCACGCTGGGCGTGCTGGTCGGCGTCGCGGTCGGCTACCTCGGCGGGATCACCGACCGGTTGTTCGGATTCCTCGCCAATGTGCTGCTGGCCTTTCCCACCCTGCTCCTGCTGCTCGCGCTCAGCCCGGTGATCCAGTCCCGGCTGGTCGACCCGGGCACCGCGGAACCGGAGTGGATGCAGTTCCTGGTGCTGATCCTGGTTTTCTCGGCGTTCGGCTGGATTCCGCTCGCGCTTTCCCTGCGGGCCACCGTCCGCTCGCTCCGGGAAAGGGATTTCGTGCAGTCCGCACGGGCCCAGGGCGCGAGCCGATTCCATGTCGTCGTCCACGAACTCCTGCCGAATGTGCGCTCGCAGCTGCTGGTGCACGCCACCATGGCGGTGCCGACCTTCGTCGCCTCCGAGGCCGCGCTGTCCTTCCTCGGCGTCGGCGTCACCGAGCCGGTCCCGGACTGGGGGCGGATGATCGCGCGCGGCTCCGAGGTCTTCCAGGCCGACCCCACCTACATGGTGTTCCCCGGCGTGGCGCTGCTGCTGTTCGTCATCGCCTTCAACCTGCTCGGCGACGCCGTCCGGGACGCGCTGGACCCGCGCGCCGGCACTGCCCGCTGAAGCCCCTCGGCCCTCCCGAGGCCGTTTCTTCTCGCCGCTCCCAAGACCCTTCACCCCTCCCCACCATCACCCGAGCCCGTCCCGGCACGACCGCCGGGGCAAGGAGAGATTCGCCATGCGCTGGACCAGACCGTCCCTCGCCGTCATCGCCACCGCCCTGCTGGCGACCTCCTGCTCGGCCGGCGCGGGCAGCACCACCGGCTCCGGCGGCGCCGGGGCCTCCGCCAAGGAGACCTCCCCGCTGACCGCCGTGCTCGGCAGCGAGCAGGAGAGCGCCGGCCCCGCCCCGGCCGCCCCGGGCGCCCGTGCGGGCGGCACCGTGAACGTGTACAACAGCGTCGAGTTCCGCCACCTCGACCCGCAGAAGGTCTACGCGGGCGCCACCTACAACGCCTCGCTGCTCTGGGGCCGCCAGCTGACCCAGTACCAGGTCGTGGACGGCAAGGCCAAGCTGGTCGGCGACCTGGCCACCGACACCGGCACCCCGGCCGACGGCGGGCGCACCTGGACGTACAAGCTCAAGCAGGGCGTCGCCTGGGAGGACGGGCAGCCGATCACCGCCCAGGACGTCAAGTACGGCAT
The DNA here is from genome assembly GCF_042896795.1 of Kitasatospora sp. NPDC001261. Lineage (NCBI taxonomy): Bacteria > Bacillati > Actinomycetota > Actinomycetes > Kitasatosporales > Streptomycetaceae > Kitasatospora > Kitasatospora sp. NPDC001261. The sequence goes on along the minus strand of NZ_JBIAXP010000014.1, from coordinate 166,901 downwards.
CGAGCGCACCTTCGGCAAGGGCTACGAGGTCGGCCCGCCGTACTGGCCGCAGTGGCTCACGGGCGAGGCCAGCTACGAGGCGGCGCGCACCAAGTACGCGGGCCCGCAGGCCGGCGACCTCGACGCGATCGAGACGCCGGACGAGCGCACCATCGTCTTCCACTTCCCGCAGCCGCAGGCCGACGTCCCGTACATGGCCGCGCAGTCCTCCTCCTCCCCGGTGCGCCGGGACAAGGACACCGGGACGGACTACGACCGCCTGCCGTTCGCGACCGGCCCGTACAAGATCGTCGAGCACGTCCAGAACACCCGCATGGTGCTGGAGCGCAACCCGGCCTGGAAGCCCGAGACGGACCCGATCCGCAGCCAGTACCCGGAGAAGTTCGTCTTCACGTACGGCAAGGAGGCGCTCAACCTCAACCAGGAGATCCTCTCCGGGCGGGACGGCGGCGCCAACGCCACCACCGCGGCCGACACCCTCTCCGCCGAGCTGTACCAGACCACCGACACCGACCCGAAGGCCAAGGAGCTGGTGGTCTCCGGCCGGCAGGGCGCCTTCGTCACCCAGCTGATGATCAACAACCAGCGGGTGTCGGACGTCGAGGTCCGCAAGGCGCTGCACCTGGCCTACCCGCGCCAGCAGGCCCGCCAGGTCCAGGGCGGCGCCCGGACCGGCGAACTGGCCACCACGCTCAGCTCGCCCGCGCTGATCGACTGGCAGAAGTACGACCTCTACCCGGTCAAGCCCGAGGGCGACCCGGAGGCCGCCAAGGCCCAGCTCGCCAAGGCCAAGCAGGCGCCCGGCAGCCTGACCTACGCGTACCGGAACACCCCGACCGGGCAGCGCGTCGCCCAGGTGCTGGTCGAGGGCTTCGGCAAGGCGGGCATCACCGTCGTGCCCAAGCCGATCGACCCCAAGGCCTTCCTGGACGAGGTGCACCGCGACGGCGCCCCGTACGACCTGTTCGAGGAGACCAGCTCGGTCGACTGGCCGACCCCGTCCACCCTGATCCCGTTCTCCTTCGACGGCCGGGCCGGCAGCGACATCAACTCCGCGCTCTACCGCAACCCGGAGGTCGACAAGGAGATCGACCGGATCAACCAGATCGGCGAGCCGCGCGCCAAGGCCAAGGAGCTGTACGCGCTGGAGCAGACCGTGATGAAGGACGTGCCGGTGCTGCCGTTCGCCTACCCGACGGTCAACCAGCTGCGCGGCAGCAACGTCGGCGGGGCGTTCATCCACCCGATCTACGGGACCGTCTCGCTGGCCTGGCTGTACCTGAAGTCCTGAGCCGACCGGGGCCCGCTCCCGCCGCCCGTGCGCGGTGGCGGGAGCGGGCCCCGGTTCCGCCTCCGGTTCCGGTCCGGCCCCCCGGTCCTGTCTCCGGCTCCGGCCCCCGGTTCCGCCTCAGTCCCGCACACGTCCGTTTCGCACGCCTCCCCCCATCACGTCGACCCCGGATCGGCCATGCTCTCCTTCGTCCTGCGGCGGACCGCCCAGGCCCTCGCGGTCCTGGTCGCGGTCTCCGCCGCCGCCTTCGCCCTCTTCTACGCCGCGCCCGCCGACCCGGCCCGCGCCGCCTGCGGCCCGCGCTGCGACAGCGGGCAGGTCGCGGCGGTGCGCCAGAGCATGGGCCTGGACCAGCCGCTGCTCACCCAGTACACCGACTACCTGGCCGGGGTCGTCGCCGGGCGGGACATCGGCGACGTGGACGGCTCGACCATCCACTGCGACGCCCCCTGCCTCGGCTACTCCTACCGGCTGCACCAGCCGGTCAGCGAGGCCCTCGCCGACCACCTGCCGGTCACCCTCTCGCTGACCGCCGGGGCGCTCGCCGTCCTGCTGGTGTTCGGCCTCGGCACCGGGTTCGTCTCCGCGCTGCGGCACGGGCGGCGGACCGACCGGCTGCTGTCCGGCTTCACCCTGGTCGGCGCCAGCCTGCAGATCTACTTCCTCGGGTACATCGCGCAGTGGCTGCTGGTCTACTCCACCGGGCTGCTGCCGCTGCCCTCCTACACCCCGCCGGCCGACGACCTGGCCGCCTGGGCCGGCGGGATGCTGCTCCCCTGGTTCGTCCTCGGCTTCGTCAACTCCGCGGTGTTCGCCCGGCTTTCACGCTCGCAGCTGCTGGAGACGATGAACGAGGAGTACGTCCGCACGGCCCGCGGCAAGGGCCTGGGACGGCTGCGCGCCCACCTCAAGTACACCTCGCGCGGCGCCGCCGGACCGCTGGTGCAGCTGATCGGGCTGGAGGCCGGGGTGCTGCTCGGCGGAGCCGTGATCACCGAGACGGTGTTCGGGCTGAACGGGGTCGGGCGGTTCGCCGCCGAGGCCGTCGCCGGGCAGGACCTGCCCGCCGTGGTCGGCGCGGTGCTGCTGGCCGCCTGCTTCATGGTGCTGTTCGTCGCGCTGGCCGACCTCGCGGTTGCCTGGCTCGACCCGCGTGTCCGGCTGAACTGATGGGGAGCCCTTCGATGAATTCCACTGTTCCGGGGGCCGGCGTGCGGACCGCAGAGGTGGAGAGCACGGCGGCGGAGACCGTCGGGCCGGTGCTGAGCGTCCGCGATCTGACCGTCTCCTTCGCCGACCCGCGCGGCGGTGCGCCGGTGACCGCCGTCCGGGGCCTCTCCTTCGACCTCGCCCCGGGTGAAGTCCTGGGCCTGGTCGGCGAGTCGGGCTCCGGCAAGTCGACCGTCGGGCTCGCCGTCCTCGGCCTGCACGACCCGCGCACCACCACCGTCACCGGCTCGATCCGGCTCGACGGGCAGGAGGTCGTCGGCACCGAGGAGTCCGCGCTGCGCGGGGTGCGGGGCGGAAAGGCGGCGCTGGTCTTCCAGGACGCGCTCACCTCGCTCAGCCCCTTCCACGGCGTGGGCGCCCAGCTCGCCGAGATGTACCGGCTGCACCACCCGGGCACGGGCCGGGCCGAGGCGGGCCGGCGGGCGGCCGAGATGCTCGACCGGGTCGGCATCCCGACGGCCCGGACGCGCGACTACCCGCACCAGTTCTCCGGCGGCATGCGCCAGCGCGTGATGATCGCGATGGCGCTGATGAACGACCCCCGGCTGCTCATCGCGGACGAGCCGACCACCGCCCTGGACGCCCGCGTCCAGCGGCAGGTCCTCGACCTGCTCGGCGAGTTGCAGCGCGAGCACGGGACGGCGGTGCTGCTGGTCAGCCACGACCTGGGCGTGGTCGCCGGGACGACGGACCGCACGCTGGTGCTGCGCGGCGGGGTCGAGGTCGAGTCCGCGCCGACCGCCGAACTGCTGGCCGCACCGCGCGAGCCGTACACCCGGGCGCTGGTGGGCGCGGCGCTCCGGCTGGACTCGGTGCCGGGCACCGCCCTGCCGACGGTCGACGAACCGGCCCCGTCGCGGACGTTCCGGCCGCGGACCGTCGAGCGCCCCGAGCGGTGGCTGGTCGAGGTGGACGACCTGTCCGTGCGCTTCCCCGGACGCCGGCGCTTCCCCGGCCTGCGGGCCGAACCGGTCCGGGCGGTCGAGGGCGTCGGTCTGCGGATCGCGCCCGGCGAGACGCTCGGGCTGGTCGGCGAGTCCGGCTCCGGCAAGTCCACCACCTCACGGGTCCTGGCCGGGCTGCAACGCCCCACCGGCGGCAGGGTGCTGTACGACGGCCAGGACGTCACCCGACCGGACCGGGAGCTGCGGAAGCGGCTCAGCCGGGAGATCCAGCTGGTCTTCCAGGACCCGTACGCCTCGCTCAACCCGCGCCGGACCGTCGCCCAGACCCTGGACACCCCGCTGCGCCTGCACACCCCGCTGGACCAGGCCGAACGGCGGGAGCGCTCCGCCGAGTTGCTGGAGCAGGTCGGCCTGGAGGCCCGGCACCTGGACCGCTACCCGCACGAGTTCTCCGGCGGACAGCGCCAGCGGATCGGCATCGCCCGCGCGCTGGCCCCGCAGCCGCGCCTGATCATCGCCGACGAGCCGGTCTCCGCGCTCGACGTGTCGGTGCAGGCCCAGGTGCTCAACCTGCTGATGGAGCTGCGCGAACGGCTCGGTGTCGCCTTCCTGTTCGTCTCCCACGACCTCGCGGTGGTCCGGCACTTCTGCGACCGGGTGGCGGTGATGCACCGGGGACGGCTGGTCGAGTCCACCGACCGGGACCAGCTGTTCGCGGCGCCGCACACCGAGTACACGAGGGAACTGCTGGCGGCGGTGCACTGAGGTGACCGATGATCATCGAGGCCCGGCGGGTGAAGCGGCAGGTCGTTCGGCTGCGCCGGTCCGGTTCGAGGCGCTAGCGTGCAGGCGATGTGACGTAGGAGACCCGGGCAAGGAATCACCAATCGAGGGGGCACTTTTGTCGGACGACCTGCTCATCGCAAAGATCAATCACGGCTTCGATCACCTCGACGCCGACGGCGACGGGCTGCTCACCGAGCGGGACCACGTCCTGATGGGCCTCTCGGTGGCCCGCTCGCTCGGCCACCAGGAGGGCTCCGAGGCGGAGGCCGTGATAGTCCGGGCCTACCTGACGACCTGGCACGACCTGCACCTCGCCCGGCTGCCCGCCGGCACCGAGGCGATCACCCGGCAGCAGTTCGTCGCCTCGACCGGCTCGCTCGCCGACGACCCGGAGGCCGCCCAGGAGATCCTCGGCGCGCTCGCCGGGGCCTTCCTCTCCGTCGCCGACGCCGACCGCAGCGGGACGGTGGACGCCGGCGAGTTCTTCGTCTTCCAGCGCGGCCACTTCGCCGGCCTGTCCCGCGACGACGCCGACGAGGCCTTCCGCCACCTCGACACCGACGGCGACGGTGTGCTCTCCGCGGCCGAGTTCACCAACGCGATCGTCGAGTTCTGGACCAGCCGCGACCCGGACGCGCCCGGCAACTGGTGGACGGGCAAACCGCCGTACGCCTTCTGAGCCGTACGTCCTCGGCGGTCCGCCCCCGCGAGCCGGAAGCCCGGGGGCGGACCACCGAGGACGTCTTCGAACGTGCGGACGTCGTGCTCAGCTACGGGCGGACGGCCCATTCACCGACCTGGACGGATCGACCGGATCGGCCGTTTCCGCCGGACGGGCTCGGCTCCCGGCACTCGATGAGCGGCCCGGACGCCGGCTGACGCTCACCACCAGGCAGACGCCCGCCACCACGATCGCGCCGCCCGCGAGGGTCGGGCCGGTCAGCGGCTCGGCCAGGATCAGCCAGCCCAGCAGCACCGCGACCACCGGGTTCACGTACGCGTACGTGGCCACCAGGGTCAGCGGGGCGGAGCGCAGCAGCCAGGCGTACGCGGTGAAGGCGAGCAGCGAACCGAACACCACCAGGTAGGCGAGGGCCAGCCAGGACCGGCCGGAGACCGCCCCGAGGTCCACCCCGTGCTGCTCGCCGCGGCCCACTCCGACCAGCAGGTCGCCGAGGCCGCCGGCCAGCATCTGGTAGGCGCTCGCGGCGAGCACGTTGCCGGGCATCGGGATCTTCTTGCTCACGAAGGAGCCGGTCGCCCAGAGCAGGGTGGCGCCGATGATCAGGATCACGCCGCCCGGCTCGATCGACCCGCCGATCGCGGGGGCCGACAGGACGCCGAGGCCGACCAGTCCGAGCAGCACCCCGGCCAGCTCGGCGGGCTTCGGGCGATCGCCGCCGAACGCCGTCAGCACCACCATCCACAGCGGGACCGCAGCCACCAGCAGGGCCGCCAGGCCGGAGGGGACGGAGGTCTCGCCCAGGACCACCAGTCCGTTGCCGCCGGTCAGCAGCAGCAGCCCGACCAGGGCGGAGGAGGCCAGCTGGCGCCGGGTCACCTTCAGACCGGCCGGGCCCTGGCGCACCAGGAGGTAGCCGGCCAGCAGCAGGCCGGCGGTGAGGAAGCGGGCGCTGGCGGAGAGGAAGGAGGGCATCGTCTCGACCGCGACCCGGATCGCCAGGTAGGTCGATCCCCAGACGATGTAGACCACGAGGAGGGCCAGCCAGACCGCGCCGCCGAGGCGGGGAACGGGGCTCGCCCCGGCCTTGGCCCCGGCCTCGGTCCTGGCTTCGGTCCTGGCTTCGGCTCCGGCCTTGGTGGTGGCGGGGGTGTCGGGGGCTGAGCCGGGGGTCGCGGCCGGTTGGGAGGGTGAAGCGGGCGGTGTCATGTGTGTCCCCCTTGGACGGTACTGGCCGAACATCCGACATGACAGCGCATGGACGGCCCGGTGCGCCAGTCGGTATCAGGAACCGGACCGCGGGACGTACCGTGAACGCTCCCCAGCGAGGAGGTCGAACCCGTGTCCGCATCCGAGGAGGCCCTGCCGTTCTTCGTGTACGGCACCCTGCGCAGCGGCGGCCGCAATCATGCCGTCCACCTGGCCGGGCGCTGCGCCGACGTCCGCCCGGCCGTGCTGGACGGCGCCGCGCTGCACGAGGGCCCCGGCTTCCCGTACGCGGTGCCGGACCCGGCGCCCGGACGTCGGATCGTGGGTGAGCTCGTCACCGTACGCCCTGGCGCGTACGCCGGAGCCCTGGAGGCCCTGGACCGGCTGGAGGAGTGCCGGGCCGACGGGACCGGGCTGTACGTCCGGCGGCGGATGACGGTGCGGACCGCGACGGGCGAGCCGCGGGCGGCCTGGGTCTACCTCGCCGGGCCGAGGGCCGAGGCGCGCTTGCGGGAGCGGCCGGCGCTGATCGAGTCGGGGGACTGGGGAGCCGGTGGGGGACAGACCGCCAGGTAGGCTGCCCCGGCCAGTCAGATTTCCCACTCATTGACCCATTCGAACGACGAGGAGCCACCCGGTGCCCGAGCTGCCACCCCCGATCACCGTCGTCGGGATCGGGGCCGACGGCTGGCCCGGCCTCGCCGTCGGCTCCCGGGCCGTGCTGCGGGAGGCCGAGGTCGTCGTCGGCGGCCCCCGCCAGCTGGACCTGCTCCCCCTCGACGAGGTCGCCGCCGAGCGCGTCCCCTGGCCGTCCCCGCTGCGCCCCGCCGTCCCCGGGCTGCTCGCCGCCCACGCCGGCCGCCGCACCGCCGTCCTGGCCAGCGGCGACCCGATGTTCTACGGCATCGGCCGCACCCTCGCCGAGACCGTCGGCGCCGAGCGCCTGCGCGTCCTGCCGCACCCCTCCTCCGTCTCCTACGCCTGCGCCCGGCTCGGCTGGCCGCTGGAGGCCGCCGAGGTCGTCAGCCTGGTCGGCCGACCGCTGGACACCCTCTCGCTCGCCCTCCACCCCGGCCGCCGCCTGCTGGTGCTCAGCGCCGACTCCGCCACCCCGGCCGCCGTCGCCGGACTGCTCACCGCCCGCGGCTACGGCACCGCCCGCCTGCGGGTCCTCGAACAGCTCGGCGCCCCGGCCGAACGCCACCTGGACGGCCCCGCCGACGGCTGGCCGCACCCGCCCGGCGACCCGCTGAACGTCATCGCCGTCGACCTCGGCGACGGCCCCCGCACCTCCCTCGTCCCCGGTCTGCCCGACACCGCGTACGAGAGCGACGGCCAGCTCACCAAGCGCCACGTCCGCGCCGCGACCCTCGCCACGCTCGCCCCCTCCCCCGGAGAACTGCTCTGGGACGTCGGCGGCGGCTCCGGCTCGATCGCCATCGAGTGGCTGCGCGCCCACCGCGACTGCCGGGCCGTCAGCGTCGAACGCGACCCGGTCCGGGCCGAGCGGATCACCCGCAACGCCGCCGCGCTCGGCGTGCCCCGGCTCCGGGTGGCGACCGGCCCCGCCCCCGCCGCGCTCGCCGGACTCCCCGCCCCCGACGCCGTGTTCATCGGCGGCGGCCTCACCGCGCCCGGCCTGCTGGAGAGTTGCTGGGCCGCGCTGCGCCCCGGCGGCCGGATCGTCGCCAACACCGTGACGCTGGAGTCCGAGGCGCTGCTCACCGAGTGGTACCGGCGCCACGGCGGGGAGCTCGTCAAGCTCGCCGTCGCCCACGCCGTCCCCGTGGGCGGCTTCACCGGCTGGCGGCAGGCCATGCCGGTCACCCAGTGGTCCGCCGTCAAGCCCGACGCCCGTGCCGCCGAGGACCGCACCACCGAAGCCCGCGCCGCCGAAGCCCGCACGTCCGACAACCCCCTTCAGGAGAACGCCTCGTGACCGTCCACTTCATCGGAGCCGGCCCGGGCGCCGCCGACCTGATCACCCTGCGCGGCCAGCGCATCCTGGCCCGCGCCGAGGTCTGCCTGTACGCGGGCAGCCTCGTCCCGCGCGAACTGCTGGACGAGTGCCCGCCCGGCGCCCGGCTGATCGACACCGCGCAGCTCAACCTGGACCAGATCACCGCCGAGCTGGTCGCCGCGCACGAGGCCGGCCAGGACGTGGCCCGGCTGCACTCCGGCGACCCGTCCGTCTTCTCCGCTGTCGCCGAGCAGATGCGCCGCCTGGACGCGGCCGGCGTGCCCTACGAGGTGGTCCCCGGCGTGCCCGCCTTCGCCGCCGCCGCGGCCGCGCTGAAGCGGGAGCTGACCGTCCCGACCGTCGGCCAGACCGTCATCCTCACCCGGATCGCCAAGCGCGCCACCCCGATGCCCGAGGGCGAGGACCTCGCCACCCTCGGCCGCAGCGGCGCCCTGCTGGTGCTGCACCTGGCCGCCGGGTACGTGGACGACGTGGTCGAGCAGCTGCTCCCGCACTACGGCGCCGACTGCCCGGTCGCCGTCGTCGCGATGGCCAGCCGCCCCGACGAGCTGGTGCTGCGCGGCACCGTCGGCGACATCGCCGAGCAGGTCAAGGCCGCGGGCGTGGTCCGCACCGCCGTCATCATCGTCGGCCGCACCCTGGCCGCCGAGCAGTTCCGCGACAGCCACCTCTACTCGGCGGACCGCGAGCGCCCGCACGAGCCCTGCGGGGCGTGATGCGACACGTCCTGGTCCTCGGCGGGACCACCGAGGGGCGGACGCTGGCCGCCGAACTCGCCCCCACCGCCCTCCGGGTCACCAGCTCGCTGGCCGGCCGGGTCGCCCGACCCCGGCTGCCCGCCGGGGAGGTGCGGATCGGCGGCTTCGGCGGACCGGAGGGCCTGGCCGACTGGCTGCGCACGGAACGCGTGGACGCGGTGGTGGACGCCACCCACCCGTTCGCCGCCGGCATCTCGCACAACGCCGCCCTCGCGGCCGCCGCCACCGGCGTCCCCCTGCTGGTGCTGCGCCGCCCCGGCTTCACCCGCGTCGACGGGGACCACTGGCTCCCCGCCCCCTCGCTCGCCGCGGCCGCCGAACTGCTGCCCCGGCGCGGGGAACGGGTCTTCCTCACCATCGGCCGGCAGGGCGTCGCCGCCTTCGCCCACCTCGACGGCGTCCACTTCCTCGCCCGCTCGGTGGACCCGCCCGAGCCCCCGCTGCCGCCCTCGTTCGAAGTCCTGCTGGACCGCGGCCCGTTCACGATCGAGGGCGAGGAGGCGCTGCTGCGCAGGCACGACATCGACGTCCTGGTCACCAAGGACAGCGGCGGCGCCGCGACCGCCCCCAAACTGACCGCCGCCCGCGGACTGGGCCTGCCCGTCATCATCGTGGAGCGCCCACCCGTACCCGAAGGCGTCCCCGTCGCACCCGACGTCCCGGGCGCACTGCGCTGGCTGGAGCACCTGGGCTAGGAGCGGGGAAATTGGGCGGCGGGCCCGTCGGATGGCGGGCAGGATGGCCCGATGACCGATGATCAGCGCACGCAGACCCCCCGCACCGCCGACGAACGCGCCACACTGGCAGGCTTCCTGGACTACCAGCGCGACACCCTCGCGATGAAGTGCGAGGGCCTCACCACGGAGCAGCTCCGCGCCCGCGTGCTGGAGCCGTCCGGGCTCTCCCTGCTCGGGCTGGTCCGCCACCTCGCCGAGGTGGAGCGCAGCTGGTTCCGCAACGTCCTCAACAAGGAGGACGCGCGCGGCTTCTGGGCGCACCCCGACGGCTCCTTCGCCGAGTTCGACGCCGAGACCGCCGACCCCGACGAGGCCTTCGCGATCTGGCGCCGCGAGTGCGACCACGCCAGGGAACTCGTGGCCGCCGCGGAGTCGTTGGACGTCCTGGGCCACTACGGCGAGGAGGTCTTCTCGCTGCGCTGGATCCTCACCCACATGATCGAGGAGTACGCCCGCCACAACGGCCACGCCGACCTCCTCCGCGAACACCTCGACGGCACCACCGGCGAGTAGCACGAGCGGATTCACCAGCCGGACCGGCCGAGAGGGAGCAGGCAGTGCGGACCCGCCAGAAGGAACGTGGGACGCCCGGGCCGTCCGAGCCCTGGAACGAGATCGTTCCCGGGCTCTGGATGGGCGGGCACTACTTCACCCCGCCCGGCGGCGAGCTGGAACCCGCCATCGTACGGACCGAGTTCGACCTGGTGGTCAGCCTGTTCACGCGCCCCGGGCACGGCCCGGCACCGGGGGTGGAGCACGTCGTCCGGGAGATGCCCGACGCCCCGCTCGCCCCCGGTCAGCTGCTCGCCGTCGAGGAGGCGGCCGAGCTCACCGCGGCCGCCGTCCGCCGGGGCCGTCGGACGCTGGTGCGCTGCCACTCCGGGTACAACCGCTCGGGCCTGGTGGTGGCACAGGCCCTGATCGGCCTCGGCCACGAGTGCGGCGAGGCGGTCCGACTGGTCCGGGAACGGCGCTCGCCCTGGGCACTGGACAACCCGGTGTTCGTGGAGTACTTGAACACCGGGTTGGAGGTTTCCGTGCTGCTGGCCGGGCTCAACGGGTGAGGCCGGCCAGCGGTGTGACGGTCGGTCAGATGTCGCGGAAGGTCTCGATCCGGGCGCCGATGGAGTTGAGGCGCTCGGCGAGGTCCTCGTAGCCGCGGTTGATGACGTAGACGTTGCGCAGGACGGAGGTGCCCTGGGCGGCGAGCATGGCGAGCAGGATGACCACGGCGGGGCGCAGGGCCGGCGGGCACATCATCTCGGCGGCGCGCCAGCGGGTGGGGCCCTGGACCAGTACGCGGTGCGGGTCCAGGAGCTTGACGTCGGCGCCGAGGCGGGTCAGCTCGGTCAGGTAGATCGCGCGGTTGTCGTACACCCAGTCGTGGATCATCGTGGTGCCGTGCGCGGCCGCGGCGATGGCGGCGAAGAACGGCACGTTGTCGATGTTGATGCCGGGGAACGGCATCGGGTGGATGGTGTCGATCGGCGCGGTCAGCTTGGAGGGGCGCACGGTGAGGTCGACCAGTCGGGTCTGACCGTTGTGGGCCCGGTACTCGGGGGTGCGGTCGTAGTCGAGGCCCATGCCCTCCAGCACCGCGAGCTCGATCTCCAGGAACTCGATCGGCACCCGGCGGATGGTCAGCTCGGAGGAGGTGACGACGGCGGCGGCCAGCAGGCTCATCGCCTCCACCGGGTCCTCGGCCGGGGTGTAGTCGACGTCGCAGGTGATCTCCGGGACGCCGTGCACGGTGAGGGTGGTGGTGCCGATGCCCTCGATCCGCACGCCCAGCTTCTCCAGGAAGAAGCAGAGGTCCTGGACCATGTAGTTGGGCGAGGCGTTGCGGATGACGCTGACGCCGTCGTGCCGGGCGGCGGCCAGCAGGGCGTTCTCGGTGACGGTGTCCCCGCGCTCGGTCAGGACGATCGGGCGGTCCTGCGGGGTGCCCGGCTCGACCGAGGCGTGGTAGGCGCCGCCGGTGGTGGCGACCTCCAGGCCGAAGCGGCGCAGCGCGGTCAGGTGCGGCTGCACGGTGCGGGTGCCGAGGTCGCAGCCGCCGGCGTACGGGATGGCGAAGCGCTGGGCGCGGTGCATCAGCGGGCCGAGGAACATCAGCACGCTGCGGGTGCGGCGGGCCGCCTCGACGTCCATCGCCGCGAGGTCGAGCTCGGCGGGCGGGGTGAGTTCGAGGTCGCGGCCCTCGTTGATCCAGCGGCTCTTGACGCCGATGCTGGTGAGCACCTCGAGGATGCGGTAGACCTCTTCGATCCGGGCGACGCTGCGGATCGTGGTGCGGCCGGTGGTCAGCAGCGAGGCGCAGAGGATCGCCACGCAGGCGTTCTTGCTGCTGCGGACGTCGATCGCGCCGGAGAGCCGGGTGCCGCCGGCGACGCGCAGGTGCATCGGGCCGGAGTAGCCGAGGGAGACGATCTCGCTGTCGAGGGCTTCGCCGATGCGGGCGATCATCTCAAGGCTGACGTTCTGCTTGCCCTGTTCGATGCGGTTGACCGCGCTCTGGCTGGTTCCGAGGGCTTCGCCGAGCTGCGCCTGGGACCAGCCGCGGTGCTGGCGCGCGGTACGGATGAGGGTGCCGATACGGGTGAGGTAGTCGCCTGTCACTCGCCAGACGATATCTCATGGTTGAGATGGCGACAGAACCGGGGGGCCGCCCTACTGCTCCATTTGTCCGATTCTTGCCCTGTTTGGGCGTCAGTTCTTCACGTCACCGGGCGATGTTGTCGCGCCGTCGTGACACCCGTGACATTGTCACGGCCCGAGCGGCTCCGCCCGGCCGACGACGGTGCCCGCGCGGTCGATGCAGATGACGTCCACCGCGACCGGCGAGCCCACCAGCACGCTGAGCGCCGTCGCCCGGGCCGCCTCGGCGACCAGGTCCCCGAGCGGCACCCCGGCCGCACGGCACAACTGCACGGCCTCCAGCGCGGTGTTGGCGCCCGCGACCGCCTCGGCCAGCGCCTCGTCCGCGCCGCCCCGGCGGGCCAGTCCGGCCAGGTAGCCCTTGTCCACCTGGGAGCGCGCCGAGTGCAGGTCGAGGTGGCCCGCCGCGAGCTTGGACAGCTTGGCGAAGCCGCCCGCGATGGTCAGCCGGGGCACCGGGTGGCGCTTGAGGTACTTGAGCACCGCACCGGCGAAGTCGCCCATGTCCAGCAGCGCGTCCTCGGGCAGCCCGTGCTCCGCGACCGCGACCTTCTCCGAGGTCGAGCCGGTGCAGCCGGCCACGTGGGTGCGCCCCGCCGCGCGGGCCACGTCCACGCCGCGGCGGATCGAGTCGATCCAGGCCGAGCAGGAGTAGGGGACGACCACCCCGGTCGTACCGAGGATGGACAGGCCGCCGAGGATGCCGAGCCGGGGGTTCCAGGTGGAGCGGGCGATCTCCTCGCCGTGGTCGACCGCGATCTCGACCACCACGTCCCCGCTGCCACCGTGCGCGGCGGCCACCTCGGCGACGGCGTCCCGGATCATCTGCCGGGGCACCGGGTTGATCGCGGGTTCGCCGACGGGCAGCGGCAGGCCGGCCTTGGTGACCGTCCCCACCCCGGGGCCGGCCCGGAACACCACCCCGGTGCCGGGCTCGCCGGACCGTACGGTCGAGCGGATCAGCGCGCCGTGGGTGACGTCGGGGTCGTCGCCCGCGTCCTTGACCACCCCGGCCATGGCGGTGATCCGCCCGCCGAGGCCGGTCTGCTGCTCGGCTGCGGTCGGCTCCTCGGCGACGGTCAGCTGCTCGGCCGCGAGGGCGAAGGCGGGCTGCTGCCCCTTGGGGAGGGTGATGACCACCGGGTCCGGGAACTCGCCGGTGAGCAGCGCGGTGTACGCGGCCCTGGTGGCGGCGGTGGCGCAGGCGCCCGTCGTCCAGCCGGGCCGCAGGCCGCTGCTCTTCAGCTGGCCGGCCCGGCCGCCCGCTCCGGCGCCGACCCCGGCTCCCGCCTCGGATCCCGCTGCGGCCACCTGCGCCCCGTTTCCGACGGCGCCCGCGCCGTCCTTGCTCCGCTCCGGCGGCCGCACCGGACGCCGTCGCCGATTTTCCCCCACCGGCCCTGGTGGGGCCCGACCGGGGTGGCGGCGGCCGCGCCTCGCCCCGCTCGGTGGAACCCCTCGTGCACGAGTTGCGGAGGGTCGCGCCGTCCCGCGTTCCCGAAGAGTTCTCCGCACGGGCCTCGCCCGCCGCGGCTACCAGTGAGTAATCTGGCGGTCCGCCAGAAGCGGGTTCATGACAGACGTGGGCCCGGCCGGGGTCGACTGCCCCGCCGGGCCACCAGCATGTGGGGGTTTTTGTGGCAGGGATGAGTCGGCGTACGTTCCTCACCGGTACGTCGGTGGCCGCCGCCTGGTCGGCCTTGTCGTTGGGCGGCGCGCAGTTCGCCTCGGCCGCGGCGCGCGACCAGGCCCTGGCGACGACGGCCGCGCGGGCGGTCAGGGTCACCGGGACCACGCTGGAGCAGGTGGCCACGCCGGTCGGCACCGGCGGCTACAAGCGGCTGACGGCCGGGCCGGGCTGGCCGCTGGTGGTGCGCGGCGACCTGGCGTCGGCGACCACCGGGCGGGACGACCGCCGGACCGGGCTGGCCAGCTTCGTCCAGTTCAGCGACCTGCACCTGGTGGACACCGAGTCCCCGGTGCGCTTCGAGTACCTGGCCAAGCTCAACGGCAGCGCGTACCGGCCGCAGGAGGCCCTGAACGCCCGCGGTGTCTCGGCCCTCGTCGAGCGGGTCAACTCGCTCGCCGGCGGCCCCTACACCGGGATGCCGTTCAGCATGGTGATGGCCACCGGCGACAACACCGACAACCACGAGCTCGCCGAACTCGACTGGTACCTCAAGGTCATGGGCGGTGGACGGCTGGCCCAGAACACCGGTGACCTCAGCCGCTACGAGGGTGTGCAGAACTCCGGCAACGCCGCCTACTGGAACCCCGAACTCTCCTACAACGACGGCTACAAGGCGAAGGGCTTCCCGCAGATAGCCGGCTTCCTGTCCGCCGCCGGCCGCCCCTTCGACGCGCCGGGCCTGCGCACGCCCTGGTACACCACGGTCGGCAACCACGACGACAGCATCGAGGGTTCGCTGCCGGACCTCGGACTGCTGAACGACCTGTACACCGGCCAGTACAAGCTGGAGGGCTGCGACGACGCCACGGCCGCCCAGCTGACGGACTCGCTGCGCCGCGACCCGGCGGGCGCCGTGCTGCTGCTGGCGAAGCTGATCGCCAGTGGCGACCTGGTCCGCAAGGTCACCCCGGACGAGCGCCGCCGGCCGTTCACGCTCAAGGAGTTCGCCAAGGCCCACCTGAACCCGGCGGTCACCGGCGCCGGCCCGTACGGGCACGGCTTCACCTCGGACATGGCGAACAGCGGCAAGCTCTACTACACCTTCCGCATCTCGGAGAAGGTGGTCGGCATCAGCCTGGACACCACCAACCAGGCCGGGTTCGCCGACGGTTCGCTGGGCACCGCGCAACTGCGCTGGCTGGAGCAGCAGTTGCAGGCGCACAGCGGGCACTGGTACGACGCCGACGGGCGCAGGGTGACCGGCGGGAGCACGGACGAGCTGATCCTGCTCTTCAGCCACCACACCAGCGGCACGATGGGCAACCTGCTGCCGGACCCGCGCAACATCTTCGAGGGGCGGCACGACGGCAACGAGCTGGTGGCACTGCTCCAGCGCTACCCGAACGTGGTCGCGTGGGTGAACGGGCACACCCACATGAACAAGATCACGCCGCACGGCCACGCGGTGCCGGAGCGGGCGTTCTGGGAGATCAACACCGCCTCGCACATCGACTACCCGCAGCACGGGCGGATCATCGAGATCGCGGACAACGGGGACGGCACGCTCTCGCTGTTCACCACGCTGATCGAGTCCTCCGCCCCGTACGGGACGGACTTCGGCGGCACCTCGGACGCCAACCTCGCGGCGCTCTACCGCGAGCTGTCGTACAACGACCCGAACGGCCGCCCGGCGGCGCTGCTGGGCGCGGGCGGGGACCACAACACGGAGCTGCTGCTCACCAAGCCGACCCGGTAGCGGTCGGCAGCCGGAGAACAGGGAACGGATACCAGCGAACAGAGAACAGATGACAGCGAACAGATGATGAAATCTGTTCGCTGTCATCTGTCACCTGTCACTCCTCCGGGTACCGCCGCGGCGTCCAGACGACCTCCACGCCGCCGCCCCGCTCGACCGCCCGGGTCTGCGAGGAGCCGATCAGCAGGATGGTCCGCATGTCGACCATCCCCGGGTCCAGCTCGCCCAGTCGGACGATCCGCACCCGCTCGGTCGGGCCGCCGACGTCGCGGGCCATCACCACCGGGGTCTCGGGTGCCCGGTACTCCAGCAGCAGGTCCCGGGCGAGCCCGACCTGGGTGGTCCGGGACTTCGAGCCCGGGTTGTACAGGGCGAGCACCAGGTCCGCCTCGGCCGCGGCCCGCAGCCGCTTCGCCACCACGTCCCACGGCTTGAGCCGGTCCGAGAGCGACACCGTCGCGTAGTCGTGCCCGAGCGGGGCGCCGGCCCGGGAAGCGGCCGCGTGGGCGGCGGTCATCCCGGGGAGCACCCGCACCGGGACGTCCCGGTAGGCCTCCTCGCAGGCGACCTCCAGCACGGCGGTGGCCATCGCGAACACCCCCGGGTCACCCGAGGAGACCACCGCGACGCGGTGCCCGCGCCGGGCGAGCTCCAGGGCGAACTCGGCGCGCTCCGACTCCACCTTGTTGTCCGAGCCGTGCCGCCGCTGCCCCGGCCGCTCCGGCACCCGGTCCAGGTAGGTGGTGTAGCCGACCAGGTCGGTGGCCTCGGAGAGCGCGCCGCGCGCCTCGGCGGTCAGCCAGAGCGGCCCGGCCGGCCCGGTGCCGACCACGGTCACGCTGCCGACGCCGTCCGACAGCCGGACCTCCGGCTCCAGCGGCGCGACCTTGCTCGGCAGCACCGCGACCGAGAAGTACGGCACCGTGTCGCCGTCGACCTCGGCGAGCGGCGCGATCCGCTCCCCCGCCATGAAGGCCCGCTCCACGTACTGCGCGTCCGCCAGCCGCCCGGCCCGCTCCAGGGCCCGGCGGACGGTCGGGAAGGTGCGCCCCAGCTTCATGATCACGGCCGAGTCGGCGGCCGCGATCCGCGCCGTCAGCTCCTCCTCGGGCAGCGTGCCGGGGATGACGGTGAGCGTCTCCTCGGCCTCGGTCAGCGGCTGCCCGAGCCGGGCCGCGGCCGCGCTGAGCGAGGTCACGCCCGGCACCACCTCGGTCGGGTAGCGGTGCGCGAGCCGCTTGTGCATGTGCTGGTAGGAGCCGTAGAAGAGCGGGTCTCCCTCGGCGAGGACGACCACGTCGCGCCCGGCGTCCAGGTGGGCGGCCAGCCGGGCGGCGGCCTCCTCGTAGAAGTCGTCCAACGCGCCGCGGTAGCCGCCCGGGTGGTCGGTGGTCTCGACGGTGAGCGGGTAGACCAGCTTCTCCTCGATCTGACCGTCCGTCAGATACCGTTCGGCGATCGACCGTGCGATGGACCGGCCGTGCCGGGCGCTGTGGTAGGCCACCACGTCGGCCTTGCCGATGAGTTCGGCGGCGCGGACGGTCACCAGCGACGGGTCGCCCGGGCCGAGCCCGACGCCGTACAGCCGACCCGTGGTGCTCTGACGGTCCGTCACTCTTCTTCGCTCGCAATCGCGTTGATGGCGGCGGCGGCCATCGCACTGCCGCCGCGCCGACCGCGCACCACCAGGTGCTCCAGGCCGGACGGGTGCTCGGCCAGGGCCTGCTTGGACTCGGCGGCGCCGATGAAGCCGACCGGGACGCCGATCACCGCGGCCGGTCGCGGTGCGCCCGCCTCGATCATCTCCAGCAGCCGGAACAGCGAGGTCGGGGCGTTGCCGACGGCGACCACCGCGCCCTCCAGCCGGGGCAGCCACAGCTCCATGGCCGCGGCGCTGCGGGTGTTGCCCATCGTGCGGGCGAGTTCGGGCACCGAGGGGTCGGTGAGGGTGCAGATCACCTCGTTGTCGGCCGGCAGCCGCCGACGGGTGACGCCGCTCGCGACCATGTTGACGTCGCAGAGGATGGGCGCACCCGCGTGCAGCGCGGCGCGCGCGGAGGCGACCACACCGGGCGAGTACACCAGGTCCTCGACCAGGTCGACCATCCCGCAGGCGTGGATCATCCGCACCGCGACCTGGGAGACGTCCGCCGGGAGGGCGGCCAGATCGGCCTCCGCGCGGATGGTGGCAAAGGACTGGCGGTAGATGGACGCGCCGTCCTTCTCGTACTCGATCACTTCGTGGTCCTCCTGGCCTCGGCGACCGCCTCGGCCATCTCCTCGTTCGTCACAACGGCGTTCGTCACAACGGCGTTCATCTCATGGGCCTTCGCCGCATCGGGCCCCGGCACGTCGGCGTTCGCCCCGTTCACCGTCACCCGGTAGCCGCGCCCCGTGGCGAGCACGTCCACCCACCGCCCGGCCGGGTGGCCGCAGCGCCGTTCACAGCCCGACCAGTGGACGGGCAGCAGACCATCGGGGCCGGCGCCGGTCCTCACCGCGGCACCGGCATCCAGCGCCCGGGCCGCGTCCGTACGGACGTCGGCCAGCGACTTGGCGCAGCCCGGCAGCCCGGTGCAGGCGGTGGCCCGCTCCCAGGCCGAGCCGGGCTCGGTGCGGAAGCCGGCCGCGGCGAGCCCGGGCAGCCGGTCGGCCGGGGCGCCGGGCAGCACCGCCCCGCGCCAGGGGGTCAGCCGCAGCTCACCGGCCGAGGCGGCGACCAGCGTCCGCCACTGCCCGGCGCTCGCCCGGCCGAACCGCAGCCCCACCGAGAGCCCGCCGCGCAGCGCGCCGACGGCGGGCGCGCTGCCGGCGAAGGCGGGCAGCGGCACCGTGCCGGCCGGCAGCAGTTCGGGGACCTCGCGCAGGTGCCAGGCCTTGCGCCCGTGCGTCCGCAGCGCCGCCAGGAAGGAGCGGGCCGCGTCCAGCACGGCCGTGACCTCCCGCCCGGACTCGACCGGGTGTCCGTGTCCGTCGCGTCCGAGGCGCAGCAACCGCGTGCCGTCCGGGCCTGCGACCAATGTCACATCGGCGTCGAGCGCGGCGACGTCGCCCCGCCCGTCGTCCAGTGCGAACAGGAACTTGCCGGACAGCCCGGCCGCCCAGTCGGCGGCGCACAGCCGCGCGTCCAACTCCCGTACCCAGGACTGCACATCGGCGTTGCCGACGGCTCCCTCGGCGGCGGTGTCCAGTCCGGCCGTCGGCGAGGCGACGATGTTGCGGACCCGCTCGTGGGTGTCCGAGGGCAGCAGCCCGGCGGCGCGCAGCCGGTCGGCGAGCTCGGCCGCGCAGTGCGGGGCCAGGCCGCGCAGCTGGACGTTGCCGCGCGAGGTGGTCTCCAACTCGCCGTCGCCGAGGGCCTCGGCGGCCTCGGCCAGCGCGAGGGCCTGACGGTCCGTCAGCAGGCCGCCGGGCAGGCGGATCCGGGCGAGGGCGCCGTCGTCGGCCGTATGCAGACGAAGTGCTCCGGGACAGGCGTCCGCACGCCCCCGGTCGGGCACCTCCCGGTCGGGTCCTGCGGCGCCCGGCGCGGTGGCGTCGGGTGTCGGTGGCATGGCGGCGAGCATACAGATGATCCGATCGCTTGCCTCCGTCCGCTGCATCACACCCCGGCCCCGCCCCTGCCGCACCTGCCGGACACCCCGAGCCCCCGTCCGCCGGACATCCGAGCCCCGTCGGCCGGACGTCCGAAAGCTCACCCTCCCCCAGGTCAGCCGCACCCCGTACGATGCTGGCGGGCGGTCCCTCACGGACCGTCCGCACGCCAGCGACGGCGCAGGGGAGGAAACCGGTGCGAACCCGGTGCGGTCCCGCCACTGTGACCGCGGTTCACCGGTAGACCGGTCGGCCGCGGGAGCCAGGAACTCCTGCCGTCCTCCACCGGCCCGGGGCGCGGACCCCGAGGAAGGCAGAAATGTTCCAGCGCTGTCGCATGCCCGCGCCCGCGTCCCCGGCCGCCACCACGGCCGTCCCGACCGCCACCGCGGCTGTCCCGACCGCCGTCATGCCCGTTCCGGCCGCCGCCACGACCACCCCGGTCGACCGCGCGGCCGTCCGTGCCACCCCAGCGGCCGCCCCGGCCCAGATCCCGGCCACCCCGGCCACCGACGAGGCCGGGAGGGCCTTCACATGATCCTGCTGCTGTCGACGTCCGACACCGACCTGCTCAGCGCCCGCGCCTCCGAGGGGCCGGTGCGCTACCGCCTCGGCAACCCGGCCCGGCTCACCCCCGAGGACCTGCCCGCACTGCTGGAGGGCACCGAGCTCGTCGTGGTCCGCCTGCTCGGCGGGCGCCGCGCCTGGCAGGAGGGCCTGGACGCGCTGCTGGCCGGCCCCCGCCCGGTGGTGGTGCTGACGGGCGAGCAGGCCCCCGACGCCCAGCTGATGGAGCTGTCCACCGTCCCGGCCGGCATCGCCGCCGAGGCGCACGCCTACCTGGCCCACGGCGGCGCCGCCAACCTGGCCGAGCTGGGCGCCTTCCTCTCCGACACCGTGCTGCTGACCGGCCACGGCTTCGCCCCGCCCGCCTCCGCCCCGGCCTGGGGCCCGCTGGAGCGCGAGGCCCGTACGTCCGAGGGTCCGACGGTGGCGGTGCTCTACTACCGCGCCCACCACATGAGCGGCAACACCGCCTTCGTGGAGACGCTCTGCCGGGCCGTCGAGGACCAGGGCGCCCGGGCCAGGGCCTACTACTGCGCCTCGCTGCGCGGCGCCGAGCCCGAGCTGCTGGCCGCGCTCGGCGAGGCGGACGCGATCGTCACCACCGTGCTCGCCGCCGGCGGCACCCGCCCGGCCGACGCCCAGGCCGGCGGGGACGAGGAGGCCTGGGACGCGGGCGCGCTGGCCGCGCTCGACCGCCCGATCCTCCAGGCGCTCTGCCTCACCTGGTCGCGCGCCCAGTGGGAGGCCAGCGACGACGGCCTGTCCCCGCTGGACACCGCCACCCAGATCGCCGTCCCGGAGTTCGACGGCCGCCTGATCACCGTCCCGTTCTCCTTCAAGGAGCTGGACGAGGACGGCCTGACCGTCTACGCCGCCGATCCGGAGCGCGCCGCCCGCGTCGCCGGCACCGCCGTCAAGCACGCCCGGCTGCGGCACGTCCCGGCCGCCGAGCGCCGCCTCGCCCTGGTGCTGTCCGCGTACCCGACCAAGCACGCCCGGGTCGGCAACGCCGTCGGCCTGGACACCCCGGCCAGCGCGGTGCGGCTGCTGGAGCGGCTGCGCGCGGAGGGCATGGACCTCGGGGACGACCTCCCCGCGTTCGACGACGGCGAGGGCGGCCACGAGGGCGACCCGCTGATCCACGCCCTGATCGCGGCCGGCGGCTACGACCAGGACTGGCTCACCGAGGAGCAGCTGGCCCGCAACCCGGTCCGCATCCCCGCCGCCGACTACCGCCGCTGGTACGCCACCCTCCCGCAGGGCCTGCGCGAGCGGGTCGAGGAGCACTGGGGCCCGGCCCCCGGCGAGCTGTACGTCGACCGCTCGCAGAACCCGGACGGCGACATCGTGCTGGCCGCGATCCGCTCCGGGAACCTGCTCGTGCTGATCCAGCCGCCGCGCGGCTTCGGCGAGAACCCGGTCGCCATCTACCACGACCCCGACCTGCCGCCGAGCCACCATTACCTGGCCGCCTACCGCTGGATCCAGGCCGCCCAGGAGGACGGCGGCTTCGGCGCCCACGCGGTGATCCACCTCGGCAAGCACGGCAACCTGGAGTGGCTGCCGGGCAAGACCGCCGCGCTGTCCGCGGAGTGCGGCCCGGACGCCGTCCTCGGCGACCTGCCGCTGGTCTACCCCTTCCTGGTCAACGACCCGGGCGAGGGCACCCAGGCCAAGCGCCGCGCCCACGCCACGCTCGTCGACCACCTCGTCCCGCCGATGGCCCGCGCCGACTCCTACGGCGACATCGCGCGCTTGGAGCAGCTGCTGGACGAGCACTCCAACATCGCCGCGATGGACCCGGCCAAGCTGCCGGCGATCCGCGCCCAGATCTGGACCCTGATCCAGGCCGCCCGGCTCGACCACGACCTCGGCCTGGACGAGCGCCCCGAGGACGACGGCTTCGACGACTTCCTGCTGCACGTCGACGGCTGGCTCTGCGAGGTCAAGGACGCCCAGATCCGCGACGGTCTGCACGTCCTCGGCCAGGCGCCGACCGGCACCGACCGGATCAACATCGTGCTCGCCATCCTGCGCGCCCGGCAGATCTGGGGCGGCGTCAGCGCCCTGCCCGGCCTGCGCGAGGCGCTCGGCCTGGACGAGGCGGCGCTGACCCTGGGCGCCACCGACGCGGCCGAGGCCCGGGCCCGCGCCCTGGTCGAGGCGATGGAGGCGGAGGACTGGGCGCCCGAGGCGGTCGAGAAGGTGACCGCCGAACTGCCGGAGGCCGTCCAGGAGGCCGTCCGCGCGGTGCTGGACTTCGCCGCCGCCCAGGTGGTGCCGCGGCTCGCGGCCACCACCGACGAGCTGGACGCCGTGCTGCACGCGCTCCAGGGCGGCTTCGTCCCGGCCGGCCCGTCCGGCTCGCCGCTGCGCGGCCTGGTCAACGTGCTGCCCACCGGCCGCAACTTCTACTCCGTCGACCCGAAGGCCGTCCCCAGCAAGCTCGCCTGGGAGACCGGCCAGGCGCTCGCCTCCTCGCTGGTCGAGCGCTACCGCTCGGACAACGACGGCGCCTACCCGCCCTCGGTCGGGCTCTCGCTCTGGGGCACCAGCGCGATGCGCACCGCCGGCGACGACATCGCCGAGGCCTTCGCCCTGCTCGGCGTCCGCCCGGTCTGGGACGACGCCTCGCGCCGGGTCACCGGCCTGGAGCCGATCCCGCTGGACGAGCTGGGCCGCCCGCGCATCGACGTCACGCTGCGCATCTCCGGCTTCTTCCGGGACGCCTTCCCGCACGTGGTCGCCCTGCTGGACGACGCGGTGCGCCTGGCCGCCGCCCAGGAGGAGGCCCCGGAGTCGAACTACGTGCGCGCCCACGTCCAGGCCGACCTCGCCGTGCACGGCGACGAGCGCAAGGCCACCGTCCGCGTCTTCGGCTCCCGCCCGGGCACCTACGGCGCGGGCCTGCTCCAGCTGATCGACAGCCGGGACTGGCGCACCGACGCCGACCTGGCCGAGGTGTACACGGTCTGGGGCGGCTACGCGTACGGCCGCGGGCTGGACGGCCGCCCGGCCCGCGAGGAGATGGAGACCGCGTACAAGCGGATCACCGTCGCCGCGAAGAACACCGACACCCGCGAGCACGACATCGCCGACTCGGACGACTACTTCCAGTACCACGGCGGCATGGTGGCCACCGTGCGGGCCCTCACCGGCAAGGCGCCGACCGCCTACATCGGCGACTCGACCCGACCGGAGACGGTCCGCACCCGCACCCTGACCGAGGAGGCCGCCCGGGTCTTCCGCGCCCGGGTGGTCAACCCGCGCTGGATCGAGGCGATGCGCCGCCACGGCTACAAGGGCGCCTTCGAGATGGCCGCGACGGTGGACTACCTGTTCGGCTACGACGCCACCACGGGCGTGGTCGCGGACTGGATGTACGAGAAGCTGACCCAGGAGTACGTCCTCGACCCGGTCAACCGGGAGTTCCTCGCGGGCGCCAACCCGTGGGCGCTGCACGGGATCAGCGAGCGGCTGCTGGAGGCGGCGAGCCGCGGGCTGTGGGAGCAGCCGGACCCGGAGCTGATCGAGCAGTTGCAGGCCGCGTTCCTGGAGACCGAGGGGGACCTGGAGGGCGGCGAGGAGTAGGGCCGCGCACGGTGATCGGAGGGGCGGGCCCCCTCGGGGCCGCTCTTCCTCGGGGCAGCCCTCCTCGGGGCCGCACTTCCTTGGGGCCACCCCTCCGATCGCCCGTTCTGGCAAGGCCACCGGTACGGCCGGGACCACTGGTTCCGAACATGGGGCTCTTGTCACCCGTTCGGCTGAACGGCGTACTGGTGGTGTACGCCCGTCAAGCGGACAATACGGGT
Organism: Kitasatospora sp. NPDC001261; assembly: GCF_042896795.1. Taxonomy (NCBI): domain Bacteria; kingdom Bacillati; phylum Actinomycetota; class Actinomycetes; order Kitasatosporales; family Streptomycetaceae; genus Kitasatospora; species Kitasatospora sp. NPDC001261. The sequence continues at coordinate 143,305 of NZ_JBIAXP010000014.1, read as the reverse complement.
CATGTCGCGTCGCTCCGCTCCCGCCAGCCCGACCCTGCGCACGACCGCCGCCGAGGAACGGGAGCCGCACGCGCCGCACCGGTACCGCGCGCGGACCGGTGCGCTGGCGGCCGGCGCGGTTCCGGTGCTCGCCTTCCCCACGCCCGGTCAGGCCTGGCTGGCCTGGGTCGCGCTCGTCCCCGGACTGCTGCTGATGCAGCGGGCGCCGTCGGGCCGGGAGGCGGCGGTGCGCGGCTGGTGGTTCGGCGCGGGGTTCATCCTGACCGCGATGTACTGGCTGGTCCCGTCCGTCGGGCCGGGGCTGCCGGTGATCGCGGTGCTGTTCGGGGCGCTCCAGAGCGCCGTCGGGTACACCGTGCACCGGCTGCTGCACCCCCGGCTGACCGCCCGTCGGGCCCTGCTCGCACTGCTGGTCGTACCCGCCGTCTGGGTGACGACCGAGTACGCGCGGTCCTGGCCCGCGCTCGGCGGGCCGTGGGCACTGCTCGGCGCCACCCAGTGGCAGCACCCGGCGGTCCTCGGGCTGGCCTCGGTCGGCGGGATCTGGCTGGTCAGCGCGGCGGTGGCGGCGGTGAACACCGGGGCGCTGATCGCGCTGACCGCGGTGCACCGGCGGCCGCGGGCCGTCGCGGCCGGGACCGTCGTGCTGGTGCTGGCCTCCGGTCCGCTGCTGTTCGCGCTGCGCGAGGCACCCGCCGCGGACGGGGCCGTGACCGTGGCACTGGTCCAGCCCGGCATCGTGGAGGACCCCCAGGCCCGCTTCGAGGCGAGCGCGCGGATCACGGCCGGACTGGTCGGACAGCCGGTGGACCTGGTCGTGTGGGGCGAGAGCAGCACCACCGCCGACCTGGACCGCGACCCGGCCGCACTGGACACCCTGCGCCGGCTCGCCGCGACCACCGGCGCCGAGGTCGTCGCCGGGGAGGACGCGCGCAAGGCGGACGGGCGGATCTCCAAGGACGCGGTGCTGGTCTCCCCCGCCGGCGTGGTGGACCGCTACCGCAAGATCCGGCTGGTGCCGTTCGGCGAGTACATCCCGCTGCGGCCGGTGCTCGGCTGGATCGCCGGGGTCAGCCGGGCCGCGGGCGAGAACCGGGCGCCCGGCACGTCCTTCCACGTCCTGCCCGCCACCGACCGGGCGGGCGCGCCGCTGCCGGTCGGGGCGCTGATCTGCTTCGAGTCGGCCTTCCCCGACATGGCCCGCACCGCCGCCCGGGACGGCGCCCGGGTGCTGGTCTACCAGTCCTCGACCTCGACCTTCCAGCGCACCTGGGCGCCCGAGCAGCACGTCTCGCTGGCCGCGATCCGGGCCGCCGAGACCGGCCGGCCGGCCGTCCAGGCCTCGCTGACCGGGGTCTCGGCCGCCTTCGACGCCCAGGGCCGGGAGCTCGCCCGGCTCGGCACCGACGGCACCGGCGTGCTGACCGTCCGACTGCCGCTCACCGCGCCCGGGACGCTGACCTGGTACGACCGGATCGGCGACGTGGTGCCGCTGGGGGCGCTGCTGGTCACGGCGGGGGCGGCGGGCGCGGGCGTCGCCGGGTGGCGGCGCTCGCGCGCCCTGCGGCGTGCCGGTCAGTCCTCGGTGCCGGCGGTGTAGACGCCGAACGCGGCGCCCTGGGGGTCGCGCAGCACGGCGATCCGCCGGCCGCCCGGCATGCCGGTGGCGGGCGTCAGCGCGTCCCCGCCGAGCGCCACCGCGCGGCCGACGGTGCCGTCCACGTCGGCGGCCGCGAAGTACGGCAGCCAGTGCGGCGGCGCCTCGGGCGGGAAGCGGTCGTCCATCGTCAGCATGCCGCCGAAGTCCCGTCCGTCCAGGCCCCACTGGGGGTAGTGCTCGGACGGGGCGACGGACCAGCCGAAGACCTCCGGGTAGAAGGCGAGCGCGCCGGACGGGTCGCGGGTGAGCAGTTCCACCCAGCCGAGTGCGCCGGGCTCGTTGAACACCCCGGCGCCCCGGAAGGCGCGGGCCTGCCAGAGGATGAACACCGCGCCGGACGGGTCGGCGGCCACCGAGAACCGGCCGAAGTCGAAGACGTCGCCGGGGTCCTTCCGGATCAGACCGCCGCACTCCTTGATCCTCACGGCGGTGGCGTCGGCGTCGGCGACCGCGATGCAAACCGTCCAGGCGATCGGCTGCTGTGGGGCGTAGCGCGGGGTGATGGCGGCGGCCGGGACGCCCCGGACCAGCATCTGGGTGTAGTCGCCCTCCCCGGGGCGGGCCGTGTCGTCCGCCTGCCAGCCGAAGAGCTCGGTGTAGAAGGCCCGGGCGGCGGCCGGATCGGAGGTGCCCAACTCGGTCCAGCAGGGGGCGTTGGTGGTCACGGAGGTCTGCTTCATGGCGTCTGTCCTCGCAGCTTGCTCGGGAACTCCCGGGTTTTCGGCGCCTCGGCCCCCGCACCTCCAGGCCCAGCATGCGGGGCGGGGCGGAGCTTGGCGGGCGGGGTGGGCCGAACGGGCGGCGAGACGGGCGGACGAACACATGACAGATGACAGCTGACAGATTTCGAAATCTGTCAGCTGTCATCTGTTAGCTGTTATCCGTTAGCTGTTATCCGTTAGCTGTCGGCTGTCAGCCTTCGCCCGTCAGCCGCGCACGGCCCTCGCCACCGGGATCCACAGCTCCGCCTCGGCGTCGGCCGTGCCCGGGACCGGGCTGACCTGCAGGATCTCCGGACCCGGCCGGGCCTCGTACGGGTTGGACGGGAACCACTGGCCGGCCACGTCCGCCCACATCTCCTGCAGGGCCTGCGGGAACGGCCCGGTGTTGGTGAACACCGCCCAGGTGCCGGCCGGGACGTCGAGCACGTCCAGGTCCGCCGGGACGGCGACCCCCTCGCGCGCCACCACCGCGTGCCAGTAGTCGAGTTCGGACCCTTCCTCGCGGTTCGGCGAGAAGTCGTCGCTCACCGACAGGATCCCGGCCGGGTCGTCCCCGGACAGCGCCGCGATCCGTTCGACCGTCTCCTTGCCGAGGCCCTTGATGAACTCGGCGATCCCCGGGTTGATCCCCAGGTAGATCAGGGTGACCCGGGCCTTCCTGCCGACGATCCGGAAGTCCGGCTTCTCGACGATCCGGTATTCCATACTGCTGCTTCCCTCCACGATGAGTCGGAAGGACATCCGGGGCTGGGAGACGAGCACCGCGCCGTCGCGCCGGGCCTCGCCCGGCCCGACTCCGTGCATGGCCCGGAACGCCCGGGCGAACGCCTCCCCCGAGGAGTACCCGTACCGGACCGCGATGTCGAGCAACGTCCGCTCGCCGTCCAGGACTTCGGCCCCGGCGACGGTCAGCCGCCGACGCCGGACGTACTCCGACAGCGGCATCCCGGCGAGCATCGAGAACAGCCGCCGGAAGTGGTACTCCGACGTCATCGCGATCCGCGCCAGCTCGGCCACGTCGACCTCGCGGTCCAGGTCGTGTTCGATCCGGTCCATCGCCCGGTTCAGGTGCTCCAGCACGCCAACCCCGTCCTTCCCTTACTGACCTTCACCGTAGGAAGGACCCACCCTGCCGCACCCGACAATCGGTGCCCGCTCCGGTCGGGCACCGATCACCAGGTGCCTGGCGCCGGGCGCCGATCGCCGGGTGACGGCCGTCAGCGGCTCAGATCAGGCCCTGGGCCAGCATCGCGTCCGCGACCAGCTCGAAGCCGGCGATGTTCGCGCCGACCACGTAGTTGCCCGGGTGGCCGTAGCGCTCGGCGGTGGTGAAGCAGGAGTCGTGGACGTGCTTCATGATCCCGGCCAGCCGCTCCTCGGTGTGCTCGAAGGTCCAGGAGTCGCGCGAGGCGTTCTGCTGCATCTCCAGGGCGCTGGTCGCGACGCCGCCCGCGTTCGCCGCCTTGCCCGGACCGAAGGCCACCCCGGCCTCCTGGAACACCCGCACCGCCTCCGGGGTGGTGGGCATGTTCGCGCCCTCGGCGACGGCCAGCACCCCGTTGCGCACCAGCGCCAGCGCGTCGGCCTCGACCAGCTCGTTCTGGGTGGCGCAGGGCAGCGCGACGTCACAGGGCACGCCCCACACGCCCGGGCCCTCGACGAACCGGACGTGGCCGCCGCGCAGTCGGGCGTAGTCGGAGACCCGGCCGCGCCGGACCTCCTTGACCTCCTTGAGCAGGTCGAGGTCGATGCCCTTCTCGTCCACCACGTAGCCGGAGGAGTCGGAGCAGGTGAGCACGGTCGCGCCGAGCTGCTGCGCCTTCTCGATGGCGTAGACGGCGACGTTGCCGGACCCGGAGACGACCACCCGGCGCCCGTCCAGGCTCTCGCCGCGGCTGTGCAGCATCTCGGAGGTGAACATGACGCAGCCGTAGCCGGTGGCCTCGGTACGGACCTGCGCGCCGCCCCAGCCGAGGCCCTTCCCGGTGAGCACGCCGCTCTCGTACCGGTTGGTGATCCGCTTGTACTGGCCGAAGAGGTAGCCGATCTCCCGGCCGCCGACGCCGATGTCCCCGGCCGGCACGTCCGTGTACTCGCCGAGGTGGCGGTACAGCTCGGTCATGAAGGACTGACAGAACCGCATGATCTCGGCGTCCGAACGGCCCTTGGGGTCGAAGTCGGAGCCGCCCTTGCCGCCGCCGATGGGCAGGCCGGTGAGCGCATTCTTGAAGATCTGCTCGAAGCCGAGGAACTTGACGATCCCGAGGTTCACCGAGGGGTGGAAGCGCAGCCCGCCCTTGTACGGGCCGAGGGCGCTGCTGAACTCCACCCGGAAGCCGCGGTTGACGTGGATGTCACCGGAGTCGTCCGTCCACGGCACCCGGAACATGAGCTGCCGCTCGGGCTCGCAGATCCGCTCGATGATCCGGGCGTCGAGGAGTTCGGGGCGGTGGGCGAGCACCGGCGCCAGGGTCTCCAGCACCTCGTGGACGGCCTGGTGGAACTCGTCCTCGCCCCGGTTGCGGCGGACCACGTCCGCGTAGAGCGCCTCTATCGCGCGCTGCTCGGCTTCGAAGGAGCCGGGAGCGGAGGTGTGGGGGGTGGCAGGGGTCGTCGACATCTTCAGGACCCTTCCGTGGTCGTCGATGGGCGTGCGCAGTGTCCCGACGGGCCTGAGGGACGTGCCCAGGAAACGGCGCCAGTCTCGCAGTGTCCACACCGCGGGTCCCGCACCATCCACATGCTGGAAGCCCTGGTGGGAACAGCCGGGGCTGATGGGGTGTTGTGCGCCCCGGCGGTCGAGCCGGGCCCCGGCGGCCCCTGGTTGTTCAAATTGGAACTACCTAGTACGGTCGACCTCCGACGCACCACGACCCGTCCGGGTCCGACCACGTCCGCCCCGGTCCGCGCCGAACCGGCCCGGCCCACCCCCGATCCACGGAGGCCCACCCATGCCGCAGCCCGGCGCCGCCACGGTGCGCTCGCGTGTGCGCATCCCGCTGACCTTCCCCGACGGCTACCGCGCCGACGCGGAGGTCTCCACCTTCCACGGCCTCACCGACGGCGCCGAGCACCTGGCGCTCGCGCTCGGCACGGTCCCCGAAGGCGGCACGCCCCTGGTGCGACTGCACTCCGAGTGCCTGACCGGCGACGTCTTCGGCTCGGACCGCTGCGACTGCGGGCCGCAGCTGCGCGAGTCGGTGGAGCGGATCAGCGAGGCCGGCGGGTACCTGCTCTACCTGCGGCAGGAGGGCCGCGGCATCGGGCTCTACAACAAGCTGGACGCCTACGCCCTCCAGAGCGCGTAACCAGACTGCCACCTCCCCGGGTGCGGGTGCGCGCCGCTGACCGGAGAGTGAGAGCATGGCGCGCACGGCAGACGATCAGGTCCGCTACCTGGACCTTCTCCTGCGGAAGTCGCAGATCGTCCGAGGGACGGCAGCCCGCGACATCCTGTCCCTGAAGTCCCAGGAGACCCGGGGCCGCGCCTGGGGTAAGCGCAACGGCTACACGATCCGCCGGATCTACCGCGAGAACCTGTCCGCCTACAAGCCGGGCGTGAAGCGGCCGGACTTCGATGATGCGGTTCACGCGCTGCTCGAAGGTGAATCGCACTGCCTCTGGGCCTACGACTCCTCGCGGTACAGCCGCAAGGGCGCGGGCGACGTGCTGAAGATCCTGGACAGCCCCGGCAAGCGGCTGGTCTTCGATATCAACGGCCTCGACACCGAGCGTCCCGAGGACCGTCGCCGGATCATTGAAGACGCCGAGCGCGACCGTGAATACAGCCGCGTCCTGTCCGAGAAGGTACGGGACACCAAGGCCGAACAGCGCGACGCGGGCAAGTGGCTCGCCACCGTGCCGTACGGGCTCAAGGTCACAAAGAAGCGGAAGCTCAAGGGCGACAAGTGGTGGCCGGTCGTTGAGCGCATCCACAACGAGGCGGCCCAAGGGAAGTCGCAGCGGAAGATCGCGGCCGGGCTGACCGCAGACGGGTTCACCGCACCTCGCGGCGGGCCCTGGCGGGCGACCACTGTTGGCAAGATCCTCCGGAATCCTGTCTACCTGGGCTGGCAAGTGGTGACCGTCAAGGGTGCGCCCGTGGTCTACCTCAACGCCAGGGGGAAGAAGGTGCGGGTCTTCGCCAAGGGCTTCGACGGCATCCCGCAGGCAGTCTGGGATAAGCACCGCCGGACAGCCGCCGGAGTCGAGCGGCCAGCGGGCTTCGGCACTGATCGGGCAGAGGACCAGGCTCCTGCCGAGAACAACCCCGTCGCCGGCCTCACCTGGTGCGCTGGGGGTGGCTTTGTCGAGAAGACGGGGCACCGTGCAACGTCTAACGGGAATGCCTTCCGGTGCGCCGCAAACCTCGCGGGGATTCCCTGCGAGGAACCGTGCACCGCTACACGCGATGGCGTGCTGCGCGTCGTGCTCGCCGCATGGAAGAAGCGCCTGGCAGCGGAGGACCCGCTGGACCCGACCATGCTGGCTGTAGGTGAGCGCTGGGTTGCGCTCTCTCACCCGACAGAGAGCAAGGCTGAGGCCGATGCTCGGGGCCAGCTCAAGGTCGCCCAGGAGGCGGTCGCCCGGCTCGACCGCTTGAACGCCGCTGGAGCCTATCCCGGTCGCGACGGCGAGACCACGTTCGTCAAGCAACGGCGGGCGTCAGTGTCCGATGTGGAGACGGCGCAGAAGGAATGGGAGAAGGTGGCTCAGCCGACCGGCGACGTCTCCGTCCTCACCGACCCCGACCGCTGCGCGGAGCTGTGGGACTCCTCTGACGACACCTTCCGAGGTCAGCTCTTGCGGCTGGCCATCGACAAGGTCTTCATCCGGAAAGCCGACTACTCCGGCCAGCGCGTGACACCGCAGCGGATCGTCATCGAGTGGGCGAAGCCACGCGGGTGGAAGCCGCCAAAGAAGGAGAAGGACGAGAAGCCCGGGGCGGGCGAGTCCTGAAACGCACAAAAGGCCCCCGGTCAGCACTGTGCGAACAGTGCCGGCCGGGGGCCTTGGCGTGGGTCGGGTAGGTGTCACCACCCGACGGACTCGATGTCGGTGGCGAGGTCGAGCGCTACGTGCTCCGGAAGGGGGAGGACTGATCGGGTGATCTGGCCGGGCAGGGTGTGCTCGGTCTCGATGACGATGACGCGTTCGCCTGCGGGGGTGCGGGCTTCGTAGGCGCGGGCAGCCTGGTGGACGACGGCGTGGATCACGGGGAGGGTCATGCCGCTCCCTTGAGGAGGTAGTTGGCCATGGCGATTTTGGAGGCGACCCCGGCGTCCGGTCCGAGGAGTTCGGAGGCGCGCAGGAACGCGCGCTCGCGCTCTTCGGTGCCGGGCTGCGGCAGCATCACGTCCGCGAAGGTCGGCGGGTACGCCGGTATCTCAGGGACGGCCGACTGAGGGGCGGTGAGCATGTCGGCCAGGACCGGCTGCGGGAGGGCGGCGGGCGAGGTGGAGCCGCCGGCCGCGAGGTAGGGCAGTCCCGCCTGGCGGGCCTCCTCGGCCTGGCGGGCGGCCTCCAGTTCGCCGAGGCGCAGGGCGGCCTGGGCTTCCTCCTGGCGGACGCGCGCGATCTCCTGGGCGATCGTGCGGGACTGCGTGGCCGACTGGACCAGGGTGTTGCCCAGCGATTCGGCGACCTCCGGGTTCAGGTAGATGGAGGCGGTGGTCTCGCCGCAGTGGACGAGTAGGCCGATGTCGCCTTCGCCGTCTACGTGGGTGCGGGCGTAGTCCCGGGGGCCGTCGTACTTACAGGGGAAGCGCTGCTCGTCCGGGCGTACGGTCTCGGTTGCGGTTGTCATCGGGGTCTCTCTCCGTCTTCTAGGTGAACAGGGCCAGGAACGCCTGGACTTCGCGGGCGGAGTGCCCGCCGTCGTAGCGGACGCTCTGGCCGTCGTGGGTGATCTCCAGGCTGTAGCCGTCGCCGTCGTCGGGGGTGACGTGCAGGGTCGCGCCGCCGCGCAGGGAGAAGGTGCCGACCGGGTTCTTCATCACGAGGGCCTTTCCGTGGGGTTCGGAAGGCTTGAGCCGGGGTGGTTAACAGTGCGGCTCACGCGGTGGCCCGGAGCTTCTTGCGGGCGCGGGACCAGGTGGCCTTGACGCTGCCAGGTGTGGTGCCGAGGGCTTCTGCTATGCCGGTGGCGTCGAGCTTCCCCGCGTCGGTGAGCATCGGCGGGTTGCCGTCGAAGCCGAAGGCGAGACGTGCGACGGCGGCCTCGGTCGGCGACATGCCGGCCAGCAACTCGGCCGCCTTGACCTGGGCGGCGGCGGTGAAGCGGGCGCTGGTCTCGGCGTCGGCGGCGTAGTCGATGATCGCCCCGCTGGCCTGCTTGCCGCACTTGGCCCCGGTGACGCGAACCCCCTTGCACCGCACCGCGTCCCGGCTGATGGCGAGCGGGTTGAAGGCCAGGGACGGCTGGAGGCCGGTGCACCAACCGGCGGTGGTCGCGGCGGCGACGACCGGCTGTCCGTCCTTGGCGGCCAGGTGCAGGCGGGCGGTGCGGGGGGCGGTGCCGAGCGGGGTGTACTCGACCAGGTGGTCCGGGTCCTGTGCAGTGGAGGCTTCGAGCGCGCTGTCCGCGACGCTGACGATCGGCAGGGGGCGGGTGAAGGCGGCGGCGACGATGTCGGCCTGCTCCGGGGAGAAGCGGCGCTTGGGGTCCGGGTGACCGGTCATCTCTTCCTTCGCGGCGGTGAAGTCGCCGTCGGTGCGGGCGAGGGCTCCCATGAACGCTGCGGCGGCGTCGCGCGCCACGCCGGGGGCGGTCTCGCGGGTGGCGGCCGAGCGGCCGTCGAGCTTGGCCCGTTGGAAGGCGTAGGAAGTGAACTCGGCGCGGTTGTCGGCGTCGGTGTCCCAGGCGTGGATGGCGCGCCAGAAGCTCACCCGCATCTCCTGGGCGATGTCCTGGGCGGCCTGGTGGCTGTCGCCTTCCATCTGCTGGGCCCGCTTGCGGGATACGGACCGGGCGATGCCCTCAAGTCCGTTCAGGATCTCCTCGGTGGCCACCCGGCCCCGGTCGAGCCTGCCCATGCCGGTGAGGGCGGGCAGGGGCTTGGGGGTCTGTGCCTGACGGATCAGGGCAGGGGTGATGCAGGGCGTGGACATGAAGATTCCTTGGCATGTACAGAACATGAAGATGGGCGTGCGGTATCGCCGTGCGGCGGACCGCAAAAGGGCATGGCAAAGCCAGCGGCCGGCACTCAGGCCGCACTGGGGCATGGAGAAGCCCCTGCCGGTTCGGGTCAGCCGAAGGGCAGGGGCCTGGAAGTGCCTGACGTCAGGTCAGGCCGGTATTCAGACTCCCGGAGCACTGCGGCGAAGGGCCGCAGGGTTCGAGAGGGCGAGGTGGCGCGTGAACAGCGCCATGCAACGGGTGATGAGGAGGTGCAGGGCCCGCCTGAAGCGAGCCCGGCCCGCCTCTGGGCTCACGGCCCTATGGGTATGCAGGGAAGCTAACGCGCGCAGCTCCACTTGCTCGATCTGGCGCAGGGGGACCTGGCAGGACAGTGGGCCGAGGTGCAGCATGTCCGCGTTGGCGATGCCGACTGCCCGCCAGAAGTCCCGGAGGGTCCGGGCGGTGGCGGTTTCCGCGAAGCGGCGGCGGATGCGGGCCATGCGGGCCAGGAGGCGGCGGACGCCCACGAGGGTGGTGCCGTATCGGCCCGCCATCACCACTCCTGCCCTCTGAGGGATGTACCCATATGCATAACTTTGCGTGCAGACAGTAGAGGCTGGGCGACTTCGCCAGCAACGTGAATCTTGGGGCCTTTGGTCTAGGCCGAAAGTCCCGATCATGTAAATAACCAGGCAACACTACGTAAAGTAATGGTAATGTGAGCCGGGTCTCACTTCCCGTGCTCGCGGAGGTACCGGGCGCCCTTGTCGAGGCGGGCGGAGGAGTCGCCGAAGTGGCCCAGGGCCGAGTTCTCGCCCCGGCACAGCAGCCTCCGCACGGCCTCGCCCTTCGGCTTGTGGTGGTCGTGGTCGACCACCAGGCGGTCCCCGACGGCGGCCTTCTGGCCGCAGATCGCGCACCGCCACCGCTGGCGACGGCCCATCCCCTCGTACTCGGCCAGGGTGATGCCATAGACCCTGCGCAGTCGGGCGTCGCGCCGTTTGCGGATCACCTGCGGGTCCTTGTTGGCCTTGTGGTTCGCGGCCTTCACGCAGGCGCGGCAGACGTTCGCCCTGCCGTTCGGGGCCCGCTTGCGCCGGCCGAACCGGGCGAGCGGCTGCTCGTCGTCGCACACCTCACAGAACTGGGTGAACTCGCTCTCGGGAGTACGGACTTCACGCCGCATAGGCCCACTCCTTCGGCAGGCCGTAGCCGTCGGCCCAGCTCGGCCCGTAGACCTCGGCGTCGGTGTCCAGCGGCACCCCGAGCAGCGTCATTCTCATGGCCTCCGCGCACGCGCGGGCGACGTCCGCGGCCTCCTTCTTCGGGGCAGTGCCCACGACCTCGTCGTGCACCCACATGGTCAGGTAGGGGGTCAGGCCCTGCTCGTCCATCCTGATCAGCGCCTGCCCCATCGTGTCCCGGGCCGTGGACTGGCAGGCGTACGCCACGCCCTTGTACAGCTTGTCGCGGTCCAGGTAGAGCCGCCGGCCGGTGACGGTGGTCAGCGTGCAGCCCTCCGCCAGTGCGACGCGCTGCATCTTCCGCGCCCACCGCTTGATCCCGGGGAACGCCCGGCCGTAGCGCTGGAGCGTGTCCCGCATGACCTGGACGTCCTGGCCGGTCTGCTTGGCCAGCGTCGCCGCACCACCCTGGTAGGCGGTGCCAAGTCCGGCGATCTTCGCCAGTGTGCGCTGCCCCTTGTCGAAGCCCTCGCCGTACATCATCTCGGCGGCAAACCCGTGCAGGTCCTTGCCCGCGGCGATGGCCCGGATCATCCGGGACTCCCCGGACAACGCGGCCAACACCCGCAGTTCGACGGCCTGCTGGTCGACGGAGAAGTAGACGTTCCCCGGCTCGGCGACGACGCAGCGGCGTACCTCCCAGCCGTGGGAGGGAAGCTGGGCCATGGCGGGGTCGGAGTGGGAGGCGCGGGCGGTGATCGCCCCCATGGGGTTGATCTTGGGGTGGATGCGGTCGAAGGCGTCGCGATTGTTCAGCATCGCCTCGGCGTAGGAGGTGGACCACTTCCCGGCCCTCTTCGCCCGCAGCACAGCGTCCGCCAGCGCATTGGGCTCGCGCATCCCCAGCCGCTTCCAGTCCTGGTCGAGATCCGCCAGCGGCAGCAGCACCTCCTTCGCCACCGACAGCGCCCCGCTGTCGGTCTTCTCCGTCAGCCGCTCGCCCATGCCGAGCAGCGCGGCGGCCACCTGGTCGGGGCTGTTCACCGAGGCCACGCCGAAGCGTGCCGCCACTGCGGAGTGCCGCTTCTTCTCGTCCGCGAGGCGGCCGACCAGCCCCTTGGTGTACTCGGGGTCGATCAGCATCCCGGTGCGCTGGAGCTTGGCGCACACCAGGGCGAGCCGGTGCTCGTAGGGCAGCAGCGCGGAGCGCAGGCCCTCGGCCTTGTACCGGGCCAGCAGCTTGGGCAGCAGCCGGGCGACGAGCAGGGCGTCGAGGCCGGCGTACAGCTCGTAGACGTGGTGCGAGAGGCCGATGCCTGCCCAGCCGTTCTCCTTCGTCAGGCCCATGCTGTTGAACACCCGGGTCAGGTCGCCCTGCGTGTCCGGCGCGGCCGGGTCGACGTACCAGGCCGACAGCGGCTTGAGGGACAGGCCCACCCCGCCCTCGAAGTCGTGGCGGCTGTCCAGGAGATGGGCGGCCACCCGGGAGTCCTGGGCACGCGGGTAGAGGTCTTCGAGCCGGACGCCCAGCTCGGAGTCGACCTTCAGGGCGTCGAAGGCAAGGTTGTGGGCGACGAGGTTCGGCAGGTTCGCCAGCGCCTCGCGTGCGGCCTCGCGGAACGGGCCGCCGAGTTCGACGGGCAGCACCCACGCCGTGTGGGTGTCGCCGAACTGGACGAGCCGTATTCGGTCCGTCCAGGCCAGGCCGGTGGTCTCGGTGTCGAAGCCGATCAGGGTGCCGGCGTTCGCGTGGCCGGTCCACCAGGTGCGGAACTCCCGCAGGTCGTCACCGTTCTCGGCGACCTTGATCTCGACTGGCTCTTGGGCCAGCCGGTACGGGTGTACCCGCATGTGCTCTCTTCCTAGTCGTTGGTGGTGTCGAAGACCCCCGGCCCGGCGGGCACCGGCTCGGCCGCGAAGCGGACGCCGAGCAGCACGCGGCCCTTGGTCATGCGGTGCTGGCGGATACCGCGCTCGTCCAGCGCGGAGACGAATCCGCGGCGGGTCCACGCCTTCTCGCCCTGGGCCTCGCACCAGTCGCGGTAGGCGTTGTACGCGTCCTGGCTGGGAACGTGGCTCCGGTCGTCGCCCGTCTTCACCAGGACGTCCGTCAGGAACTCCGCCAGCGCGTCCGAGTTCTCCTTGAACGCGCTGGTCGCCGTCTTGATGCAGTCGGGCTCCTTCAAGCCGTCCGCGTACCACTCCACCGCTCCGGCGACCGCCCACGCGGCGATGCCCTCGGCCTCCTCGCGCAGCTCGGCGAAGATGCCGTGGTCCCTCTCCTCCGGCGCGAAGTACCGGTCGAAGCGGACCAACTTCACACGCCTCCACAAGCCTTCGTCCTGCGAGCGGAAGGCCGGGGTGTGGTTCGACGCGAGCCACAGGAGGAAGGTGGGCTGGTAGGTGAAGAAGTTCTCCCGCATGAACCGTGCGGTCAGCCGGTCGCTGCCGGTCGCCCGCTTCAGCACCGACTCCGACATTGGCTTGCCCGCCTCGCCCTCGCTGGCCATCACCATCCGGGCCCCGCGCAGCGCGGCCAGGTCGGCCGGGATGCTGGAACCCCGGTCCTCAAAGGTCTCGAAGCGCGTCGTCTCCGACAGGTCGCCGAAGACGTGCGAGAGCGTGTCCAGGAACACGCTCTTGCCGTTCGCGCCGATCCCGACCAGCACGGCGAACGCCTGCTCCGCGGTGCTGCCCGTGATGCCGTACCCACACAGGCGGCGGATGTAGGCGGGCATCGACGGCTCGGTGGGGAACACCTCGTCCAGGAACCGCAGCCACCGCTTGGCCTTCGCCAACCGGTTGTAGTTCCACGGCAGGGACTTGGTCAGCATGTCCGCCGGATCGTGCGGCTGGAGCCCGCCGGTGCGCAGGTCCACCGTCCCGTTGGCGAACGACAGCAGGTGCGGCCGGTTGTCGAAGTCGTCTACTTCGCAGTGGACCCCGCGCACCGACGCCAGCTCGCGCATCAGGTCATCGATCCTTCTCGCCATCGTGAAGCCGCGCGCGGCCTTGGCCAGCGGCAGGGCCGCGACCTGCTTCTCGTACTCCGCCTCCAGCGCGTCCCCGGCGAGCTTCAGCGCCAGGGCCTCGCGGATGACCGCCTTCTCCCTCGCCAGCGTCTCCACCATCGCCGCCCCGAGGTCGTGGGCGGCCTGGCGCACCAGCACCTCGTTGCGCACCCAGTGCGTCCCCGACCACACATGGAAGCCCACGCCGTCCGCGTACTTGATGCCGCCCTTCGTGTACTGCACCAGGGCGTGGGCGTTGACAATGTCCGAGGCCCCGTAGCGGGACGCCGCCTCACGGTAGGCCGCCACCGCCTCGGCCGGCGGCAGCGTCAACGCGGGCCGGTCCGGCTCGTACAGGGTGGTCAGGCTGTCGATGGCGTAGGCCGTCATCGCTTCTCTCTCCATACTGCGTAGTCCTTGAAGCCCTCGGGCAGCGTCAACTGCCGGGCGTGCACATCTCGTTCGTGGAGGGCCGCGAGGATGGTCCGGGTGAACTCCCGGCCGGAGCGGTCGTTGTCGCCGCACACCCGCACATCCCGGCCGGCCAGCCCTCTGGCTAGGCTGTCCAGCGTCGCGGGGTCGTTGTTGAGCAGCGCGGCCCCGCGCACCCCCACCGCGTTGTAGCCGTCGGCGACGACCGCCAGCGGGTCCGACAAGCCCTCGGCGACCACCCACGGCGCGGCCGGGTCCGGGCCCGGGAACACCCCGTAGCGCTGCCACTCGAAGCCGTCTGGGTTCCCGAGGGAGATCCACCGGCCGGGGCAGCGCCCCGAGAGGTCCCGGCCCTGCGCGCCCCTGGCCACCCCGGCGAAGTCGTGCATGGGCACGACGAGGCGGGGATACCGGACGAACGAGGTCGGGACCCAGTCGGGGCATGGTTGCGGGCCGAGCCACCAGCGGAGGCCCAGCCGGTTCTGTTCGACCAGGGAGAGGCCGAAACGTTTCTGCGCGTAGGCCGCAGCCGGGGTGGCGGCGTCACCGGCAGGCAGGCTGTCCAGCCACACCCGCAGCGCCGCTGTCAGGAACGGCGAGACCGGCTCCGGCCGGGCCTCGGCGACGGCGACCAAGCCCTCGCCGTCCACGTTGAACAGCTGCCTCGGCAGCAGGTCCATCCCGGCGACGATGTCCTCGAAACGACACCCGGCACGGCAGGCCAGGCCCACCATGCCGGACGTCTTCAGGTTGAGCCACAGCGACGGCTTCCCGTCGTCGTGGGCCGGGCAGCGGGCGACCCACTCACCGGGCTGGTAGTCCCGCCACTCCTCCAGGCGGTCCAGGATCGCCGACATCCGCACAGCCCTCTCCTCTCTCTAGTAACCGGCCTCCCGCAGGGCCTTGACGATCGCCGCGTGCGTGCGGATGGACGTGACGGCGTACCCGTCCTCGGTCCGGGCCCGGGGCCGCTTCACGTAGGCGACCCCGAAGGGCAGGCCGGCGTTCTTCGCCTCGGCCTCGGCCTGGCGGACGTAGGCGGCGAGGTCGTATGACTTCTCGGCCTTGTTCTCGCCACAGAACGGGCGGACGTTCAGGTCGCCGATGTCCGCCGCGCCCTCCTGGACGTTGCGGCGGACGTTGTCCGGGTCCAACGGGTCCTTCCAGCGAACGGAGCGGTCGCCGTCCTTCCAGTCCGGCCGGTACTGGCCGAGCTGTTCGTTCAGGTAGTCGGCCACCGCGGATTCCCAGGCGGTGCCCTTCGCCTTCGCGCGGTTGGGCACTAAGCGCTCACCACCGTCAGGGCCGCGCCCCGGAAGACGGCGACCGCCGCGGCCTGCCAGTAGCGCAGCCAGTCGGGGCGCTGGCGGGCGTCGTGCAGGAACACGATCGTGTCGCCGGGCCCGGCCGTGTAGAGGTCGCCGATCGCCGGGGCGATGCCCGGACCGATGCGGTAGGTCACATGTCCTCCTGGTCACGGGGTTCGCGGAAGTCGGCGACGTGGGCCGAGTCGGAGGCCCGCAGCACCCGGGCGGCGGACGCGCCGTCGGCGGCGAGCGCACGTGCCCGGCCGTGCAGGAAGGCCCGCCGCTGCTCGGGCGGGACCTTCCACAGCGGGGTGGAGTAGTCGGTCAACGGGCCGTCCCCTCCTCGGGCAGATGCGCCCAGGAGGTCCGCCGCGCGATGTGGCGGCAGGCGCGCTCGGAGATGCCGAACGCCTCCGCGAGCGCGGCGAGGCCGGCGCCCAGGTCGGCCGCGCGCCGGATCGCGTAGACCTTGCGCTCGGTGAGCTTCGCCTGCGAGTTGCGGGTGCCGGCCGACGGCGGCCGGGGCGACTCACGGAACGCCATGCGCATGATCTCCTGCGCCCGGTCGACATCCGGAAGGGGGTTGACGAGGCGGGCCGGAACCGGCCCGGTGGGGGTGGGGTGGTGCACGGGGGCCTTTCTCATCGCGCGGTGCCCAGGGCCGCCGCCAGATCGGTGACGGCGGCCATGCTCCGCAAGTAGGCGTGGTTCGTCTCGTCGGGGTTGCTCAGGGACTCCAGCGACTCGACCAGGCGCGTCACCGCGTCCGCGACGGGATCGGGGACGCGGTCACCGATGTCCGCCGTGGCGTCGAACATCCTCATGAGGAAGGTGCCGACGTGCCGACCCTGCGGCACCGGCAGCAGCCGCACCGTGGGGTCGGCGGCCAGTTCGGCCTCGGCCTGCTCCAGCGTGATGTCGCCCGGCTTCCCGGCCTTCGGCTTCGGCGGGTTCGCCTTGCGGTAGAACTCCGTCCACGTCTTCGCGGCCGGAAGATCCACGTCCACGCCCGGGGCCAGCTCCTCGCGCGGCGGGACGTGCCCCGCCTCGGCGAGCAGGTCCCACGTCGAGAGGTATTTGGCGACCGTGGTGTGTACCTTGCCTGCGGCCTTGGCGAATTCTCGGGCGCTGACCTTGGCCATTTCTGGCCGAGGTCCGCGGGCCCCTTGCCCGGTTCCGGATTCCACGCATCGTGCGGCGAGCATCGCGAGGAACGCCTTGTTTCCTGCCTTGCCGAACAGTTCGGCGTCCTTCTCCCACGTGCTCACGGGTGGGCTCCCATCGCGTGGACGATCACCTGGATCGCGGCAGCTATGTGCTCCGGCACGGCGACGTTCACGAAGCCCGGGGCGAGCTGTGTCACGGCCGGTGCGGGGGCCGGTACCCGGGCGGGGCGTCGGGCGTCGGGCAGGTCGCGAATCGCGTTGGTGTAGCGCGATGCCAGCTGGTTCCTGCCCGCCGCGACGACGTAGAGGATGCCGGGGCCGGAGAGGATTCCGGCGCGCGCGGCCAGCTGCTCGAAGGTCAGGCCGGTGCGCTCCCGCTGCTTCAGCAGCTCGTCCCGACGCATACGGGCGGGGGGCATGTCCGCCATCAGCGTGATCGCGGCGGCCGGGCGGATCTCGGCGGCGACGGACTTCTTCGCCTGGGCCTTCACCGCGGCCTCGGTGCGGCCCAGCAGCCGGGCGATCTCGCTCCAGCGCACGCCCTGGGCGCACAGGTCGCCAAGACGGCGTGTCTCCGAGAGTTCCCACGGCATGCGGTGGCGGTGGTGGTCGGCGGGCGGCAGGACCGCGGTGGTGGCGGTGCAGGGGTACATGGGTTTCTCTCTCCAGGGAAAACAGGGGCGGGACCGGCCCCGAAGGACCGGTCCCGCTGGTGGTGCTGGGTGGAGCGCCGGTTAGAACGGCGGCTCCTCCTCGATGGCCATGGCCGGGGTGTCGGTGAGCGCCAGCTCGTAGGGCTTGATCACCTTGGCGGTGAGCTTCTGGTAGTCCACGTCCCGGCCCGCCTTGCTCACGTACTGGACGCGCTCGTTGATCAGGTGGACCAGCGACGGGCCGCCCGAGCGGGCCAGCGCGCCCTTCAGCGCGGGCAGGTCGGCGATCATCGACCAGCCCGAGGACTTGTAGCGGAAGCGGCCCAGCTCCATGGCGTGGGGCAGCGTGAAGTCGATCTCGATGCTGGGCTTGGGGCCCCGCTCCGCCTTCGCGCGGTCCTTCAGCTCGGCGATGGTGCCGGGGCAGCGGCACGGCACGCCGACGTCCTCCGGCGGCGACAGGAAGACACGGGTGTCGCAGTGGTGCGCCAGCTTGCCGTTCACCCACTGCTTGAAGTCCAGCTTCACGGCCTCGGGGCCGTCGATGACGGCCTCCACCCGGTCGGCGTTCGTCTTGACCGCCATGGCGTCCTCTGCCTCGGTGTCCCGCTCGTACGGCTCGCCGCCCAGCAGCTCGGCCACGGCCTCGGCGGTGGCCGGCAGTGCGGTGGTCACCATCCACTGGTGCTGGGCGATCGGGAAGCCGCCGTCGGGGGCCGCCTCGTAGTTGCGGAAGACGCCGGCCAGGTCCGGGCGGGAGTTCGCCTCGGCGCGCTCCGCGCGCTCGGCCAGCTCGGGGTCGCTGTTGAAGATGTTGTCGAGTGCGTCGCTCAAGGGCATCCGTTCTGTCGGGAGGCGGGACCGCCGGTCGGTCGGCCCCCGGGTTCACGAGAGGTGAGCCGGGGCGGTTAACACCGTCCCGCTCTCCGTGCTCATGGGGGTTGAAGCGGGGTGGTTAACAACCCGGGTCAGGCGGCGCGGCGGGCGGTGCCGGTCTGGCGGCCGGCTTCGTTGGCCCAGGCGACGCGGCCGATGATCCCGGCGTCCGAGGCGCGGTCGTCGGTGAAGCGGCGGCGCAGGGTGAGGAACCGGTCGAAGACGTCGCGGTCGATCTTGACCGGGCGGAACTCGGCGCGGGCCGGGGTGATGTGCAGCACCGCTCCGGCGTCGACCTTCGGGAACGGCTGGATCTTGCGGTCCACGGTGATCAGGTCGTCCGCGTGGGCATAGGCCGCGAGCTGCGCGGCCACGGAGGTGTAGACCGACTTGGCGGTCTTCAGGTCGCCCAGGACCGTCTTGCCGTTGATCTTCACCATGAAGTCGAACGACCCGGCGTACTCGTGCTCGCGCGACCAGGCCACGTCCTCCGCGAACAGCAGCTCGGGCTGGTAGCGGTCGAGCCATGCCTCGATGTGCGGGACGTACGGCTCGACGTCGTGGTGCGGGTAGGGCACCTCTTCACCGCGCAGGCGCAGCTCGAAGTAGTCGTGAACCAGAGAGCCGACGTCGGCGCGCAGCTTGGTGTACCTCTTCGCCGCGAACTTGAGGAAGTCGACGGCGGCCTGCCGGTCCCTGCTGGCGATGCGCTGGACCACCTCCAGGTCGGTCACCGCGGCCTCGGCGGCCATGCCGGCCGCCCAGGTCTGGAGGAAGGGCTTGGCCTCCATGTTCAGGATGCTCGTCACCGAGGGGGCGAGGTCGCCCGACTCGGGGTGGACGTAGTAACGCGAGCCCTTCTGGTGGATCGTGCGGACGCCTTCGGACATGGGCTCTCTTCTCTGTGGCGGGGCATGGGAAAGGCCCGCCCCCGGCGGGGGCGGGCCGAAGGGCGGGCGGCGGTCAGGCTGCGGCGGCGAGCGAGGGCAGGGTCTCCAAGAACGCGGACACCTCTGCCCGGACGCGGGCGTTCGCAGCCTGCTCGTCGGCCTCGCGCTCGTCCTCGGTCAGCACGTCCGGAACGGGGGTGTAGACGAAGACGACGTTCTCGATGGCGGTTGCGGTACGGTCGATCGCGTCGTAGCGGTCGCGCAGGGTCATGTGGTGGCCTCCAGGGCTTCGCGGATTCGGGTGTGGAAGTCGGCGAGGGAGCCGGTGTTGGCGATCACCTGGTCGGCGTGCTCAGGGCCGAGCTGTTCGCTGGGGTGGTCGCCGTCGGGGGCGCCCCGGTCGATGAACCAGACCGTGAAGCCCGCCTCCCGCAGGACGGCCACCTCGTTGTCGAAGCGCACGTCGGTGACGACGACCGGCCGCTGCGACGCGGCGGCGGCCTTCACGCACCGGGTGATCCAGAAGTCCTCGGCGACGTGTCGGCGGACGCCCTCGGTCCCGAGGCGCTGCAAGAAGCGGCGGGCCTGCGGGAACTCGTCCTTCACCCGTTCCCAGCCGTAGCGGTCCACCGCGTCGGCCAGATACAGCGGTGCCGCGGCGTCCACGCCCAGCAGCTCGGTGCCCACCATCGGGTCGATGTGGTACGCCATCACCTTCAACGGGTCGGCCAGCGCGAGCCGGACGAACCCGTACTCGGCCAGCACGCCGGCCGCCGTGTCCTTCCCGGACCGCGCCCGGCCGATCAGGGCTACACCGTGCATCCGTGCTTCCTTTCTCCGTGGTCACCGAGGTTGAGCAGGGGTGGTTAACACGGTGCGGGAACGCGAAAAGGCCCCGCCCTCCCGAAGACCTTGAGTTCTAGGGATCGTTGCAACACCCCAGCTGGGGAGTGCAATGACCTTCGAGATTCGCAAGGGCCGGACGGTGGCCCAGGGAGCCAGGCGGCTCACGCGTGAGCGGGAGGCATACTTCCAGCTCGTGAAGCAGGGTGTGAGCTACGCGGAAGCCGCCCGTGCGGTCGGTATCAACCTCCGCACGGGAAAGCGATGGCGTAACGGCCGGAACCCTTCCGGCCGTTCCAAGGCGGCAGCACCGGTCAGACCGGTGCTGCCGCCTTGTGGCGTGTCCCGCTACCTGCGCGAGGACGACCGCGTCTACATCGCCGACCGGCTGCGGGAGAAGGCCACGGTCCGGGCGATCGCCGCCGAGCTGGGCCGCAGCCCGTCCACGGTCAGCCGGGAGATCCGCCGCAACCGCCATCCCGAGAACGGCCAGTACCGTCCGTTCGCGGCCCAGGCGCGCGCCGACGACCGCCGGCCCCGCCCGAAACCCGGGAAGATCAGCCAGAACCCCGAGCTGCGGGACGCGATCCAGGCGGGCCTGGACGAGCGGTGGAGCCCGGAGCAGATCTGCCAGGTCCTGCGCAGAACCTTTCCCGACCGTCCGGAGATGCACGTGGTCCACGAAACCGTCTACCAGGCCCTTTACGTCCAAGGCCGCGGAGAACTCCGACGTGAACTGGCCGGCGCCTTGCGAAGCGGACGCGCCCGCCGCAAGCCCCAACGCCAGGCCGACTGCCGCCGGCCCCGCTTCTCCGACCCGATGGTCATGATCAGCGAGCGCCCCGCCGAGGTGGACGACCGGGCCGTGCCCGGCCACTGGGAAGGCGACCTGATCATCGGCAAGGACAACGCCTCCGCCATCGGCACCCTGGTCGAACGCCACACCCGCTACGTCATGCTCCTGCACCTGCCGAACGGCCGCACCGCCGAGCACGTGCGCGACGCCCTCGTCGAGACCGTCCAGACCCTGCCCGCCCACCTGAAGCGGTCGCTGACCTGGGACCAGGGCGCCGAGATGGCCCGACACGTCGACTTCACCCTCGCCACCGACATCCCGGTCTACTTCTGCGACCCGGCCAGCCCCTGGCAACGCGGCAGCAACGAGAACACCAACGGCCTGCTCCGCCAGTACTTCCCCAAGGGCACCGACCTCGCCCTCCACAGCCCCGAACACCTCGTGTTCGTCGCCGACCAGCTCAACCGCCGCCCACGCAAAACGCTCGGCTGGGAAACCCCAGCCGAGCGCCTGCATAAACTCATCGCAGCCTGATCAACACGACCACGTGTTGCAACGACCCCTAGAAACCGCCGACGGGAAGACGGGGCCTCGACGGCGGGCGGTCAGCTCAGAACCTGCTCCAACGCGAGCAGGGCAGCCCGCGTCTCGTTGAGTTCCTGGCGGAGCCGGTCCTTTTCCCCGGCATCCGCGCCGTCGAACAGAGCACCGGTCAGCGCCGTGGCGAGCCGGTGGAGTGCATGGATCACGTCCGGACCATCGGCCGGCGCGATGGCCGGCGCCTCGTCAGACAGCAGCGCACCGAGCTTCTGGAGGGACGTCCGGCGGTTGTACCGATCGATCCGAACCTCCCGCTGCGCCTTCGGGATGATCTTGTAGTACTCGAAGACCTCGTCGGAGGACATCAGCCCCGGGAACTGGCGTGCGAGGCCTTCCGGCCCGAGAGAGAGGACGTATTGGACGCGCACAGGGGAGAGCGCACCCCGGACGCCCTGGAGGACGCTGTCGCGGTCCTTCTTGACTGCCGCGCGGACCTCGGGAGAGGACATTGGCGGGGCCTTCACTCCGGCGGTGTCCAGAAGGGTGGACATCCACTGTCGTGCGGCGTAGCTCTCACGGCGAAGATCCGGGCGGCCCTCGGCGTTGGTGAACAGCAGAGCTGTCTCGAACACCACCTCGGCGAGCGGGCCGAAGTCACGGCTCTCGCGCGCGGGGCCTACGAGTGGCACCGCCCGGTCCATGATCTCCTGCGCGCCAGGGAACTCCAGCCAGGCGGGCGCGGTCGGCTTCTTCGGGGGCATGGGTTCCTCTCGACTCGGGACGGGGACCGTTGTGCAACCAACGGAACCCGGCGTCCATTCCACCACGCCCTTCCCCGGAACGAGGAAATGGCCCCAGCCCGTCCGAAGACGAGCCGGGGCCCGGGGTTCACCGCTTGCTCTTCATGCCGTCGTCCTGCGGTGGGGCGACGGGAGCGGGGTCCGCGTGGGGGCACGAGCAGCACTCGGCGAGCGCTTCGGCGCGGGCGGCCTCGGAGTTGGCGGCGTCGGTCGCGGTGGTCACGACGTGCTTGCCCGCGGAGTGGCCGGCGGCCATCGTGACGATGATCAGCAGCAGGCCGACGACGCCTTCGTTGGTCTCGATCCCGGCGAGCGCGGGCACGACGGTGCCGAGCGCAGTGAGCGCTGCGGCCACGGCCGACCGCGCCTTCACGGGGTTCTCGGTGATCCAGCTCTTCAGGTCTTCGATGGTGCTCAGCCCTTCAGGCGTGCGACGACGTCGGTGATCAGTGCGGTGCCTCCGGCGAGTCCGGAGGCGACGACGCCGTAGCGCCAGCGCTCCAGGGCGCGGACGCGGTCTTCGTGGTCGCGGAGGGTCTGGTCGACGGCGTCGCTGCTCTGGGCGAGCGAGCGGACGTCTTCTCGGACCTCGACCAGGGTGTCGTAGATCTCACGGGGACCGATGTGTACCCCGCCGAGATGTTCGTCGGTAGTGATCAGTACCCCCCTACGTTCCAGGCGATCGCCTCGAACGAGCCGTAGGTCGCGTTGGCGTAGCGGACTCCGGCGATGATCGAGTCGACGGGGTTGAGGATGTTGCGGTGGCCGGGCAACGAGTAGGTGTCGAAGGTCGGGCGGATGGTCTGGAGGAGGCCGAACGTGCCGCCGTATCGGGCCTCGTTCGAATCCCAGTGGTTCTCGGCGAGCGGGTTGCCGCCGGACTCGACCATGGCGCGGTGCTCGATGGCCGCCGCGCTGGGGACCAGGTCGCCGTTCGCGCGCAGGATGTCCCGGGCCTGTTCGATCCACCCGGCCAGGTCGTCCGAGTAGCCGGTGCTCGACGCGGCCGGAGCTTCCTCGGCAGCCGGGGACGGGGCCGCCGGCTCGGCCTTCGACTCGGCCTTGGGCGCCTTCACGGCCGGGGTCTTCGGTGAGGCCGGGCGCGGGACGGGGGCGGAGCCGTCGGGGATCACGATGTCCTGGCCGGGGTAGATCAGGTCCGGGTTCGCGACGGTGGCCGCGTTGGCGGCGACCAGGGCTTCCAGGGTGACCCGGTAGCACGCGGCGACGTCCCACAGGGTGTCGCCCGCCGTGACGGTGTGGAGCGGCGGGGCGGTGGCCGTTGCGGTCGCGGTGGGCAGGCTGACGACCTGGCCGGCCTCGATCCGGTCGGGGTCGCCGAGCTGCGGGTTGGCGTTGACCACGGCGTCCAGGCCGACGCCGTAGCGGACGGCGATGGCGGACAGGGTGTCGCCGGGGGCGACGGTGTGGGTGGTCGCGCCCGGGGCCGGGGTGGGCAGCGGGTCCGGGCTCGGAGCGGGCTGCGGCGTCTCGGCCGGCCCGGGCTCGACGGGGGCCTGGGTCTCGCTCGGCTCCGATGCGGAGGCCGCCGGGGCAGTGGTCGGCGAGGCCGACGCGGCGGGGACAGTGAGCTGCTGGCCCTCGGTGATCCGGTCCGGGTTCTCGATCTGGGGGTTGAGGGAGAGCAGACCGGCCACGGTGGTACCCACGGCGACGGCGATGCCGCCCAGGGTCATGCCCCGGCGCACGGTGATCGTGCGGGTGGCCGGCCGGGGCGGGACGGTCGGCAGCGGTTCGGTGACCGGGCCGAACTCGGCGAGGAGTCGGGCGAGCTGCCTCGGGCCGGGGATGCCGTCAGCGTCCGCGCCGCCGTCGCCGAGCTTGAGCTGCCAGGCGCGGAAGCTCTCGGTGTCCGCGCCGCCCCACACCGGGCCGGGGCCCTGGCTGTAGCGGGAGCAGCCCGCGCGCACCAGGGCGCGGCCCATGGTGGTGATGTGCTCGCCGCGTGCGCCGGGGCCGTAGAGCTTGCCGTCGATGGTGACGGCTTGGCCGGTCGACGGGGCGGTGGTGCCGGTGCTGCCGCTGGTGGAGTAGGCGGGGCGGCCGACGCCGAGCACGACCGAGCGGGGGCGGGTCTTGCGCACGACGCAGCCGCCGGAGCCCTGGCCCGCGCCGGAGCTGCGGGCGGTGTTGCCTTCGACGGTCTTGACCTGCTGCCCCGGGGCGGAGTCCTCCAGGACGATGCCGACGTGGTCGGCGGTCGGGCCGCCGTCCCAGGAGAAGAAGACGATGTCGCCGCGCTTGAACGCGGCGTCGCGGCCGAACCACTGGCTCTTGTTGCGGAACGCCTGGACGTGGCTGGGGCAGTAGGCGAACTTGCCGACGGCTGTGGCCTCGCCGCCCTTGTCGGCGCACCAGGAGACGAACATGTCGCAGAAGGGCTCGTGGTTCAGCCCGTACCAGCGGCCGAAGGGGGTGTCGTAGTAGCGCCCGTTCGGGGAGAGGCCGCCCCGGTAGTTCTGGTCGGCCCACTTCAGGGCCTCGGTGATCACTGCTTCGCGGGAGATAGGCGGTCCTTTCAACAGGGAAGCCCCGCCCGGGAGTTCGGGCGGGGCCGCTGCGCGGGTTGCAGCTGTGGCTCAGGCGTAGCCGGGTGGGATGGGGACGGGGGTCCAGGTGCCGGCTTCGGTCGCGCCGGGGGCCTGGTTGAACGGGAGGGCCATGGCGACGCCGGGGTCGACAGTGCCTCCGCCTTCGGTGTCGGTGCGGGTCTGGAGGAGGACGCGCTGCCACTCGCCGGGCTGGCCTCCGCCCATCGGCAGCACCCAGTCCAGGCGGACCCAGCCGTTGTTGAGCGCGCCGCCGGTGTACTGCCACTCCGCGGTGACCGCGCGGGCCCGGTCGACGTCGAACAGCCGCAGCCAGACGTTCGCGCCGGTGCGGCTGGAGACGCGGCAGTCCAGGCGTAGGACGGGGTGGGCGATGCCTGCGGTGGGGATGGTGGCAGCGGCGCGCCAGGTGGTGGCGACGTCCAGGCCGGGGCGGTAGGGGGTCATGGGCAGGACCGCGCCCAGCGCGCTGGCGGTGCGTTCCATCGCGGACAGGCGGGTGTCGATGCCCTGGAAGGAGTCGGCGAGGGTGGGGCGGCCGTAGGCGGTCACGCGGCGGCCTCCAGTTCGCCCTTCACCCAGTCGTCCACGCGCTCGAAGATCGTGACGGGGACGAGGGCGAGGGTGGTCTCCTCACCGGTCCGGGTGACCTTGGTGTTGATCTCCTGGATCACGTACTCCGCGTCGATGCCGGGCCACTTCGCGGTGCGGGCACGCACGCGGATCTTGTGGCCGACACGCAGCTCGGCGGCGGAGTACTCGCCGCCCGGGTGCAGGGTGACCTCGGGGACGACGATCGGGAAAGCGCCGACGGCGATCATGCGTTCGGCCTGCGCGGTCAGGGTCTCGACCCGCACGACCGAGTTGTTCGTAGCGATGGACGCGAGGCGCGGGATGCGGCGGCCGCCCTCGGTTTCGAGCTGGCCGTTGTACCACCAGCTTTTGAGCTGGCTCCAGCCTTCGCCCGCGCCGTTGACGCCGGTCTCGGTGCACATCTGGTCGCCGTCGCTGGTGACGCTGGTGACGGTGCAGTTCGCCCCGTGCTCCAGGACGATGCCGGTGTCCTGGCCTCCGGCCGGGTAGAGGAAGCGGAAGTGGTTGCGGATCACGCGGGCGTCCAGGTCCCAGGCGAAGTCGAGGCGGAAGTCGAATCCCTTGATGACCGCGCCGAGCTGTTCGACGGCCTCACCGACGCTCTTCCACGCGAACCAGTCGTAGGTGCGTTCGCGCTTCATGGTGTCCAGGTCGGGGCCGAAGGTGAGCGCGCCGGGGCCGTTGCTGCCCCAGTAGCCGTACTCGCCGGGGGCGACCGGCGAGGGGTTGTCGGCGAATTGCTGGATCAACTCGCGTGCGATGGTGGTCTGTTCGCGGGGCACCGTGCCGGTGGAGTAGCCGAGGTTGATCGTGTTCCTGCGGTAGTACTCCCACAGGCCGACGCAGTCGAGCGTCATCTCCTCGGCGGCCAGGTCGACGTTCCAGGTCAGCAGCGGGCCGCCCCACAGGACGCGGGAGCCGCGCTGGACGTGGGCGGTGATCCGCCACGGCGAGATCAGTGACCAGTCGAGTCCGGCGAGGGGTTCGGCGGCCAGCGGCACGGTGAGGCTCGCGGAGCCGGGGGCGTTGAGGATGGAGCGGTAGTTCAGGGCCGAGACGGGCAGCTCGGCGAGCAGAGCGCCGCCCTTGAACTCGGAGAGGATCACGCGGTAGCCGTTGTCGTCCGTCATCAGGCCGCCTGGACGACGACGGCTTCGGCGTAGGACGTCCACGCGGTGGTGAGCCGGACGTTGTTGTTGTCCGAGTTGTCGGTGAAGACCATGGTGGAGACGTTGAGCGGGGTCCCGGCCGGCACTCGGACGGTGGCGCTGCCCCGGGCGTCGTGGGCGTCGCCGGCCCTCACGAACTGCGGGCGGCCCGCGCGACGGCGCTCGCCGTGTCCGGCGACCACGGGCGTGATCCAGCCCTCGCCGAAGTCGCCTCGATAGCTGACCTCGAACGAGACGGTGACCAGGCGCGGGTAGGGGGCGGCGGGGGCCGTGAACTGGTGCCACGCCAGCGTGCCCCACGCCCCGTCCCCGGCCTGGTACGAGGCGTCCAGGCGGACCGCACCGGGCAGCACGGGGGCGGTGGTGCCGGGGCCGGTGACCTTGTGCAGGGCGGTGGTGACCGAGTCGTAGACCAGAGAGCCCGCCGGAGCCCCGGCAGCAACCTGGGCGATGCCCTGGGCGCCGGCCGTGCGCAGGTGGCGAAGCGGGGTGGTGTCGAGCTGCCCGGCGACGACGAAGCGCTGGTCCTCGATGCCGGTGATTCCGGTCTGCGCGATACTCACCAGCGCGAGGCGCACCGAGTTGGACGGCACCTGCCAGTCCCTCGCCCCGGGGGTGGACTCGGCCAGCACCGCGATGGACCAGCCCTTGGCGCCCTCCTTGGTCACCTGCGCGCCGGAGGTGGCGGTGGCGTAGGGGGTGCCGTCTGCGGCGTAGGAGACGGGCTGCATGTACTGGTCCGCGGTGGTGCGGATGTCCATCAGCAGCGGCCCGGCGGGAACGGAGTCCGGATCGGCGAAGGCCACCACCAGGTCGGTTCGCGCGGCCTCGCCGGGCTTCGGGGTGGAGCACTGGAGCTGCACGGAGGTGTCAAGGTTCGCGAAGTGCACCGCACCCTTGTGGGAGACGGCCACGTCGTCGGGCAGCCACACCGAGCCGGCCGCCACGCTGACGCGCGGGGTGGGGTTGTCGACCTTCTCGACCAGCAGGGCGGTGGGCCCGGCGACGCCGACGTGGGCGCCCCGGGTCCCGCCGATCATCGTGCGCAGATCGAGCGCGTCGTAGCGGCCCTGCTGGACGAACAGCGGGGCGCGGAGTTCAGCGGCCAAGAGTGAGGGGTCCTTACATCCAGGCGGAGCGCCACTGCACATCCGCCGTGACCCCGTCGGGGCCTTCGAGTACGTCGAGTTGGACGGTGCTCGCCCCGGGCGGGACGGAGAACCAGGTGGAGGTCGGGTCGACCTGCCCGAAGCGCGAAGCGCCGTTGAGGGTGATGCGGCGGCGGCCCATGTCGACCACCAGGGCGTCACCGCGGCCGACCCGCAGTCCACGAAGCGCGAAGCGCTTGCGTTCGCCGTTGTGGACGAGGGTCAGCGACGGGTCGCGCACCTCCCCGGCGCGCGGGGTGAGGCGGACGACGGGCCAGGTGTCGACCGACCCGGTGTTGGTGATGTCCGGTGCGGCCCGGACGGCGGGACCTGTGCCCATGTCGAACGGGAACGTCAGCGGGAAGATCGGCCTACCCTCGCGCGGGGCGGCCACCGCCACGGTCGCGGTCGCCTCGTCGGCCGAGTACAGCCGGGGGTCGGTGGCGAGGAGTTCGACGGTGACGCGGCGGCGACCGGCGTGGAACTCGCGGTCCACGGTGACGGCGCGCTTGCGTACCCGAGCCATGATCCGCGCCCTCCCGCCGGCCACCCCCGGGAACGCGAAGGCGAACGGCCGCTCCGGCCCGCCGGGGGCGAACGCGGCCAGCAGGTCGGGGAGTTCGTGGTCGTCCAGGGCCAGCATGGTCAGCGTGACGGTGCGCGCTCCCATGTAGTCGGTGCCCGGGGTGAGGCCGTCGCGCTGAAGCAGTTCGGCGTCCGAGCTGCGGACGTCGGGGGCGTCCAGGAGGCCGGCCACCTCCTCCAGGACGACCGTGGAGTCCTCGCCGAGCAGCAGCCCGCCCCACGTCGCTGTCCACGGCTGGCCGGTGTAGGGGTTGTGGGCACTGGGCTGGGGACCTACGTCTGGAAGCTGCGGCGCGGGCAGATCCGGAAGGGTCCGGAAGACGGCTGGCTCGGACCAGGCGTCCAGGTCGGTGCCGGTGCAGTGGTAGCGGACCCGGTACTCGGTGTCCGGTTCCAGGGGCGGGTCGTCGCCGAGCGGGCCTTCGTCGCCGACGAGGGCTGTGCCCGGCCACTGGGGGTCTTCGGCGTCGTAGTGCGCCTTGCCCGTGGCGGTGTTGGTGGTCTCGACGTCCGTCCACGCGCCCGGCGTCTTCGTGAAGAAGACGCGGGCGGTGTGGGCGGTGACGTCGCCGATGAAGGGTGGGGAGAGAGCCCCCAAGCAGCTACCTCCCGGAGGTCTTCAGCTCCCACGCGATGGCCTTGCCGATCTCGTGGGGGTCCGCGTTGGTGCGGGCGTTGACGGTGATCTGTGCGCCGTAGCGCGCCCGGCCGGCGTCCTTGGACGCGGGCTCCGAGTGGCGCAGGCCGGCGGCGGCGCGCTGGCCGTAGCCGTAGGAGTCGAGCGAGCGAAGGCCGGTGGCGACGGGGCGAAGGGCCTGCTCCAGCGGGCTCGCGTACGCGGCGGCCGGCATCGCGGCGAACGCCATGACCGGAGCGGCCATCAGGGAACGCGGTGCGGCAGCCGGGGCGGCGGGCATGCTGGCCTTGAACGGGTTGAGCGAGCCGACGATGCTGGAGACGACGCCGGACACGGAGATCGACTTCATGCCGTTGACCAAGCCCTGGATCGCCGACTTGCCCTTGTCGAACAGCAGCGAGCCCAGGTCGCCGATCGCGGAGAGGATCTTGCCCGGCAGGCTGGAGACGTACGAGACGACCGTGCCGATGCCGTTGGACACGCCGCTGGCGATGTTCGACCAGGCGGAGGTGACGGCGTTGTAGCAGGCGTTCCAAGCGGACGACGTCCACGACTGGACGTTGTTCCAGCCCGACGAGACGGCGCTGCCCACGGCCGAGACCCGCGACGACACGGTGGACGTCACGGACGCCCAGGCGGACGAGGTCCACGACGTCACGGAGTTCCACGCGGACGACGTCCACGACGAGACGTTGTTCCACGCGGTCGAGACGGCGGAGGCCACGGAGGACGCCGCCGAGGACACGGCGGACGTCACGGACGACCACGCGGAGGCCGTCCAGGAGGTCACCGCGGACCAGGCCGACGACACGGCCGAGCCCACGGCGCTGGCCGCCGACGACACGGTGGACGTCACCGACGCCCAGGCCGAGGCCGTCCACGAGGTCACCGCGGACCAGGCCGCGGAGGTGGCGGCCGTCAGCCCGTCCCACGCCGTCTGGACGGCGTGCCAGGCGGCAACGGCGGCGACCGCCAGGGCGTTCCAGGCGGTCATGGTGATGTCGAAGCCGACGACCAGGGCGCGCAAGCCCAGGTCGACCAGCCGCATCATCGCGGCCGTGGCCTGGGCGTTGTCCTTGAAGACCTGGAAGAACTGCTGGAGGCTGCCCGCGAACCACGAGATCGACGCGGCGATCTCGGGCGAGAACTGGACCGCCAGGGAGGCGATCCCCTGGAGGAAGACGTCGAGCAGCCCGTTCAGCGGGGGCAGCAGCGCCTTGAGCCGGTCACCCCCGTTGGCCAGGACGAGGAAGAAGTCGCCGAGGCTGGCCCCGATGCCGACGAGCGCGGCCGGGAGGGCGTCGGTGAACGCCTTCATCCCCGCCGAGTTCATCGCCTCGGTGAGCTTGGGGAAGAGGACGTCGGTGAAGTCCAGGATCGACTTCACCATGGGACGTACGAACTGCGCCCCCGAGTCGAAGAACGACTTCAGGACCGGCTCGGCCTGCTTGAACCAGCCTGTGATGTCGCGAAGCGCGCCCCCGAACTCGGAGCGCATCAGCGCCGTCGCGGGCTTCAGCGCCGCCGACGCCTTCTGCATCGCCTCCTCGGCGTTGTCGCCGAGGGTCTTCATGTCGCCGGCCGCCGCGATCGCGGCCAAGCCGATCGGCAGGACCGGCAGCGCGGCCAGCGCCAGGACGGCGATCAGCCCGGAGGCGACGACCGTCACCCAGGAGGCGATGGCGGTGACCGCCACCAGCAGCGGCAGCGCCGCCGCGAGCGACTGGGCGAACCCGGCCGCCATGCCCAGGGCGCCCTGGGCGGCCGAGGTGATGCCCGACCCGATGCCCTGGAGGGCGGAGGCCGTCTGCTCGATGCTGAGCGTGAACAGCCGGCCGAAGGACCGGGCGACCTCCGCGGCCCCCGAACCGATGTCCCGCAGGCCGGACTTGATCCGGTCGAACCCACCCCTCGCGAGGTGGACGTTGACCCCCAGCCGCCAGCGGCGGCCGGTGAACGCCCGCAGCCGGGCCTCGGCCGGCGCGGTGTCAGCGTCGGCCGAGATCCGCGCTCGTCGCTCCCGGGTGAGCGCGGCGATCCGGGCGGCGGCCTCGCCGGTGTCGGCGACGACGTTGACCCGGACCTGGCGGTCATGGGTCAGCTCCCGCAACCGGGCGTTCACGCCCGTGGTGTCAAGATCGAGCTTGACGGAGAGCTTGGTGTACTTCTCCAGCATCTCCAGGTACCGCTTCAAGCGGTCCCGGAAGCCGTCGGTGTCCGGCAGGACGCGCACATGGACGCGCCCGGCCTCCTTACCGCCGGGACCGGCCACAGGCTCACCTCCTACGTGAGTCGGACCGGCGCGGGCCGGACCGGCGCGGTGGAGCGCGCGAGCACAGCCGCCGGGAGACGGATCGTTTCTGCAAGGGGGGAAGTTGGTTCGGCGAGCACGGAGCCGCCGCCCTCTCCGACCTCACGCTGGAGCGCGGCGGCGAAGGGACTGGTACCGGTCGGCCGGCGGGACTTCTTGGCGTACGGGCGCGGGTACGGCGACGGCTTCTCGACCGTGCGCGGGTTCTTCGACGCCTTGGCGACCTGGACGTGGGTGAGCGCCTGCACGGCGTCCACCAGGTCCGCGAGCACGTACGCCTTGGCATCCCAGCCCAGTGCCTCACGGCCACCGCGCAGGGCGGCCAGCGTCGCCGAGTCGTCGGGAAGGGTCCCGATCAGGGCGAGGACGAAGCGCGCGGAGTGCCGGCCCCGGAACCAGTCCAGGACGTCCACGCCGCAGAAGCGGCGAAGGTCGGCGGTGACCTCCGCGCCGTGCTCGTCCAGCAGCCTGATCAGGCCGCGGCTTCCCCCGGCGCGGCCTCCTCCATCCACCGCTCAAGGATCTTCATCTGCTCCGGCAGCGGCAGCGCGTCCACGGACTCCCGCATCGCCTTCTTGTCGGAGGCGACCGCGACCAGCAGACCGGACATCGCGTCGATGCGGCGCTCGTTGGAGACCTTATCGGACTGCACGACGTCCAGCAGCGCAAGCGCCGCCTTCAGGTCACCGCCGGGCAGCGCCTCGATCCGGCGCAGGCGGACCTTCTTGCCGCTGGCGGCGATGAACTTCAGGCCCTTGCCTGCGTGCGTGCGATCGGCTTCGGCCTTGAGGTCGGCGAAGTCCAGGGTGGTCAAGAGGGATGCCTCCAGGCGGTTTGACAAAACTTACTTAGAGTTACGAGAATCCTGCCGAGGGGCATTTGTGTCGTCGCCCTTCAGGCATCGGATGTTGGGAATGCATCCGATTCATCTCGTGTGCTATTTCCCCCCGAGTGCCGGTGCGCTCGGGGCTTGCTTCCAGGCGCATGCGAGTGATGCCTCGACCGGCGGTCGAGGAGAGCCCTGCACTCGAAGAGAGGCGCAGCCCAACAGTGCTGCACCTAGACGTTGGAGATGATCTTCAACGTCCGTACGAGAACCTGCACCGGCAGGTCTCGATTCGCCTACCGCTTGCGGTAGGTCGGGTCGAGCCTGCCCAAAAACAGGTCAACTCCCGATCTGCCGCCAGATCAAGGGAGTTGTAGTGCAGGTTCCTGGCTGGCTGGCGCCTGTCGTCCTCGGTGCCGCTGCGGTGGTTACCGTCCTCCGCGTGGTGCTAAGGCGCTGGATTCCGTCTCTGAGCGAGGATGCGATCATCTCGATTCGAGCGATCCGCAAGGTCCAGGCAGAGCTGCGAAAGGGCCAGGGACCGCCACAGCCGCCACTAGCTCACGAGAAAGATCAGGCAGCGGGTTGAAGGCCGGCGGCCAGGTCGAACACGGGGGTGACGCTGCCGAGCGGCGTGCTCTGGTTGAGGGCCACGACGGTGGCCTTAACCGGCATCTCGCCGAGCGCGGCGGGGTCCATGGTCACGGAGTCCGCGCCGATGATCGACGTCTTCGGGTAGTGCCAGGCGACGCACTTCGCACCGTCCACGGCCGCGATCATCAGTGCGCGATTCTGCGCGGTGGGGCTGGTCGGAATCGAGAACAGGCCCTTGGAGTCCAGGCCCTTGTCGGTGCCGTAGTACAGCTTGTAGGACTCCGCGGTGAAGTCGCTGAGGTTGATCGTCACGGCGTAGGTCTTGCCGGGGTCGGTGGTCTTCAGGCTCTTGTTCTGCCAGGACCCCAGTACCTCGGGCTCGTCGCCGTCGACCGACATCTCGATGCCGTTGTCGAGCGAGGTGTTGCCGATGGACTTCCAGGTCAGGCCCTCGGGGCCCCACTTGGTCGAGTCCTTCGGGTCGAAGCCCGGCTTGAGGTCGGGCAGCGCGGTGCCCGGCGGGGCGACGTAGATGTATCCGGTGCCCGGTACCAGGACCGGGGCGTCGTCAGCAGCCATGCTGACTCCTTTCCGGCCCGTCAGCGGGGCCTTGTAGCGATCATGTAGTTGGCCGAGAACCGGTAGAAGTCGGGTTGCGCCTCGGTCATCGGGTCGGTGGTCATGAACGGCCCCGTCGCCTCCCGGAACCGGGACAGATGGCCGTCGGCGTTGCCGAACTGCTCGAAGGTCAGGCGGACCAGGCCGGCGCGGGCGCGGCGGGCGAGCAGGGAGGCGTCCGCACGCGAGGTGGCGTAGGCCTGGACGGTGAACATGCCCTCGTCGATGAAGCGTTTGTCCTTCATCGTCCCGCCGACGCGGCGGGCGATCACCAGGCCGCCGGCCTCGCGCAGGGTGAGCTGCCAGTCGGTGGGCAGGTAGACCGCGCAGCGGACGCCGGGCAGGGCGGTGCGCAGGGCGTCCAGGACGATCCGCTCGGAGTCGGGCATCAGGTACGGCTCGGGGGTCACCACAGGGCGGCCTCCATCGCGTGGATGCCGTCCACGGGGCGTCCGGCACGCTCGTTCCAGCCGCCCCAGTTCTTGTGGGCGGCCAGCGGGTCTTCGTTGACGATGGAGTAGCCCTTGGCATGCCGCTTCACCTTCAGCCCGGCAATGAACTCGCCGGTCTCGATGTGCAACGCGGCCTTCGCGACGACACGGGCCTTGCGCTCCTCCGCCTCCAACTTGAGCGCGCCCATCACCCCGGGGAGCCCGGCGATCACGGAGTCGAGGTCAGGACGGATCTCCACCACTCTGGCCACCGCCTTCCACGATCACGGTCACGAACCGCATCCGGTCGGAAGCGCCGTGGTGGGCACGCGGGGCGTCCACCACGGCCCAGCGGGTCCCGGGGTCGCCGGGGTCTTCGAAGGAGACGGCGGACCACTTGTCGATCACCGTGCCCGGCGGGAAGACGATCTTGCGGCGGATCGGCGGGGACCAGCCGACCTGAGCACCGACCGGGGCCCGCCAACCTGCGGCGTCGCCGACCGGGGCGACCCACGCCGAGTACGTGGTGCTCGGCCCGGGTGCCGGCCGACGGTCGCCGTAGCCGTCATCGACCATGACCACGGTGTGGACGGTCACGCGGGTACGGCCGCGTTCCAGCAGGCTCACGCCGCACCCCAGGAGTCCTCGGGGTCCGGGAACGGGTAGCCCGCGCGCATCCCGCGCGAGGCGACCTCGCGGCGGGCCTGCACGGAGCGCAGACCACCGCGGCCTGCCGTCCGCTCGATCAGGGCGACCTCGCCCCGGGTCAGGGCGAGGCCGATCGGCGTGCCGTCCGGCATACGGTAGGAGACCTCGCCGGCCTGCTCCTGCACGTACCCCTCGGGGTTGCGGAAGCGGCGGTCGGCGACGGCCAGGGCCAGGGTGCGGATCACCGCAGGGTGCCGCTCGGGCGACCAGGCGGGGTGGCCGGTCGCGGCGATCACCCAGAAGGCGTCCTCCAGCGCGGCGCTCGCCCGCTCCCAGTCCGGGGTACCGGGCTCGGGGGCGGGCTTTCCCAGGCGCTTGAAGAGGTCGGCGACATCGAGCGCCACGCGGCCCCCTTACTTCGCGGCGGTGGCGGCCGGCTCGCCGGTGAACGTGACCTTGACGCCGCGCACCTTGACGATGTTCTTCGGGTCCTGCCAGTTGGTCTCGCCCTTCTTCAGGTCGGTGACCAGGGTGGCGCCCCAGTAGGAGGAGAGGAAGGAACGCTCCATCGCCGCGCCGGAGTTGTAGTCCTTGATCCAGCGCAGGGCGAAGCCCTCCGCGCTCTGCCGGCCGCCCTTCGCGGACTCCGGGACGGACGGCGCGCCGGAGACGAGCTGGATCGCGGAGCGGTGGAAGGCGTAGACGCCCAGCGGGTTGAGCTTGTCGTTCGTGGACTCCACCAGGCGGAAGCCGTGGATGCGCCCGAGGGTGCTCTCCTTCAGGGCCGCGCCACCGTCGGCGTGCTCGTTGGCCTTGAGGATGTTCGGGTCGTTGAGGAGGTAGAACGCGGCCTCGGAGCCCAGGACGACGGTCCGGCCCTCGCTCGGGATGTTCTCCTTGTTGAGCTGGACACGCAGGCGGGCGAGTGCCTTGCGGATCATCTGGCCGGCCTGCTCGTCGCTGCCCGCCTTGGTGAGGTCGGCCGGGATCTTCGCGGCGGTGGCGACCTCGGGGAACTCGGTCATCGCGGAGGCGACCTTGTTCTCCAGGCGCTCGGTGATGGAGTCGATCTGCGGGACCATGACCTGCTCGCCGAACGACAGGAGGTCAAGGGAGAGTTCGGCGTCGGAGAGGTCCACCGCGGAGTAGGCGTGGGTGTCGAGCTTGACCGTGAGCAGGCCCTCGTTCAGGTTCTCCGACTGGATCCAGGTGGAGGCGTCGTTGAACTTGCGCTTGGCGTCGATGGCCTCCTCCGCGCCCTTCAGGCGGGCGGGGCGGCGGATGTTGATGACCTGGCCGGTGGCGTTGACGAACTCGGACGCGGCCCGGCGGTCGAACATGCCCGCCAGGACGACGCTGTCCTTGAGGTTGGCAAGAGCCGCCTGGACGAGCTTGTCGGGGTTCTGGAAGGCGTTGGCCCGGTTGCTGTTGAGAGAGATAGCGCTGTTCCTCGGGAAGACGGAAGGCCGCCCCGGGACGGGACGGCCTCATGCGGTGCGGGTGGGGGTTAGAAGCCGTAGCGGCGCTTGCGCAGTCGATCGGCCAGGCCCTTGTACGGGTCGGGCTCGGAGTGCGGGGTCAGCCCGCCCGCGCCCAGCAGCGGCTTCGGCGCGGCGACGGCGGCCAGCTGCTCGGCGTGCGCCCGTACGGCGGCCTCGTCACCGCCCTGTACGAGGGCGGCGAGGACCGGCGGCAGGGCGTACTCGGCTGCGATCCGGTCCCGAAGCGCCTGCTCCTGGAGCTGGGCCACCTGGGCGCGCAGCTCGTCCGCTTCGACGCCGGCCTCCTGGCCGCGCTCGCGGGTGGCGTCCAGGTCGGCCTGGATCTTCTCGTACAGCGCCCGGTAGTCCGGCTCCACCGGCTTCGGGACGGCGCTCTCCTCGCCGCCCTCCGCGGCCGGGTCCGCCTCGGGCTCCGGGGTAGCCGGCGGGGTGTCCGGGTGGGCCACGCCGCCGGGGATCGCCTCGGCCGGGGTCGGGGTCTCAGACTGCTCGGACAATCTCTCTCCTAGGTCTTGGTGTAGTAGGTGCGCCAGTCCGCCAGCGAGCCGCCCCCGAAGTCCTTCCACATCCGGGCGAACCTGTGGTTCTCGGAGGGGAGTTGGTAGCGGCGGGAGAAGATCGGAACGGCCTGGCAGTGGCAGTGCGGGTGCGCGCCGAACGCGGCCGTGCGCTTCGACTTGTAGACCGCGCCGCGCGAGGCCATGAGCGCGCAGAAGTAGCAGGGGTTCGCGTCGGTCTTGCGGTAGTAGCCGATCGCCCCGGGGTCGTCCTGCAGCGCGGCGTGGATCGCGTCCCGACCGGCGTCCTGGACGAGCATCCCGCCCGCCCCCGTGCTGCCGGTGCGCAGCGACTCCAGGAACTCCTTCTCCCAGGCGATCAGCTCGGCGTCGTCCAGCGCGGCCGAGCCCCGGCCGGCGCGCTCGCGCTCGTGCCGGGCGACGCGGTCGGCGACCTGGTGGCGGAACGCCTCGGCGGCGCGCTCGGCCTCGCGGCTGAGGTCGGCGGCGGGGAAGGGGTTGCGGGTGTCCACGGGCAGAGGCGTCGACGGTCCGGAGCCGGTCCGCTTGCCCGTGAGCTTGTTGAAGTCGGCCCACAGGGAGCCGAGCGAGGAACCCGGGCGGTAGCCGGGGCCTCCGATCACACGGCCGGTCTCCAGCGCCCGGACCAGCCGGTAGAAGGCGACCGACAGCGCCCGGGAGGCCACCGCGGATTCGCGGATCGCCGCTGCGTACTCGGCTTCGAGCTCGGTCAGCGAGCTGGCGACGTCGCGGGCCTCGACGGCGGCCAGGGCCTCCGCCCAGCGGGCCGCGAACCTACCGGCCAGCGCTTCCTGCGCGAGCTGGTACGCGGCCACCGCCCGCAGGATCTCGGCGGACCTTGGAATCCACGCCACCGGCCGTCGCCTCCTTCTGCTGCTTCAGGGCCTCGGCTTCGGCCTGCTCCGCCTTGCGGGCGGCCTCCTCGGCGGCCTTCACCGCCTCGTCGATATCGGCCTGGCTGAAGCCGGGGACCTTGCGCAGCGCGACGCTCAGGGGGACGCCCTGCTGCATCAGCTTGACCATGGCGTCGGCGGCCTGCGCGAGGCTGCGGGTGGCCTTCTCGGCCCACTCGACCTGGCTCTCGTCCTGGGCGATCTCGCCCCGGCCGGCCGCGAGCGCGCACAGCCGGAACACCGACTCCCACGACTCGCCCAGCGAGTCCTGGAGCGTGGACAGGAACCGCTTGAAGCTGGTCTCCGCGGCTGCGAGGGCGTCGGCGCTCAGGTTCACCAGGTTCGACCCGGCGAGGTAGTGCGGCGGCACGTCGGCCAGACCCATGATCTCTTCGATCGTCTGACGGCGGGAGGCCAGCAGATCGCCGGTCGGCATCGCGGGGAGCTGCCCGAACTTCGCGTCCGAGTTGGGCGCCATCAGCAGAGTGGAGGGGTCCAGCGAGGGAACGTCGTACACCGGCTCGCCGGTCTCCGGATCGCGCAGCGGGTCACCGGTCTCGGGGTCCAGGCGCTCGGAGGGGGCGAGGCCGGTGGCGAAGCGGATCGCGTGGGCGCCCCAGTGCTCGGTGAGCAGCAGGGACAGCGTCTGCTGGTTGAGGCGGTCCTGCGGCGTGATCAGGGGTTCCACCAGGCCCCTCGTTCGGCCCCGGAGGTCCACGGCCGGGGAGAAGCGCACCACCGGGCACACGTTCATGCCGTGCGGCTCGAAGCCGAGCACCGCGGCCTCCGGCTCGGCCTCCAGGTCGACGGTGTACCGGCCCACGTCGTCCCACAGCCAGGCCAGCGTGCGCTGCTCGTCCGGCTGGTGCTCGGGCACGTGCAGCGCGTACACCGGGAACTCGTCCCACGCCGGGTCGGTGTACACGGCGACGGTGTTGATCCCGTCGTATGCGCGGATCGAGGGCTCACGGCGGCCCTTGCGCGGGTCCGGGGTGACCACCACGTAAGCCGCGCCGCTGGTGAGCGCGGCGCGGTGGACGGCGTTCTGTCGCTCGTCCAGCCGGTTGTTCTGCCAGTACCGCCACTCGTACGCGTTCTCGCCCGAGCCCGGCTTGCGGAAGCCCTGCACGCGCAGGGCGTTCAACGGGGCCTCCACCGCCAGGGCGGAGACGTTCACGATCGAGCGCTTCACGAGGTCCTTGAACTCCGCGTTGGCCTTGGCCGGCATCCACGGCGCGCGGTGCAGGCCGCGGGCGTAGCGGTCGACCAGGTTCAGCCGCTCGGCGTCGCGGTCGATCACTCCCTTCGCGTGGCGGGCACGCTGGAGTACGACGGGGAGGGACATCAGAACCCTCCTCGGGTCTGTAGCGTTCCGGGCTGCTTCGGGGGCTTGAGCTTGCCGCTCTCCATGAGGCGGCGAAGGGCGATCCAGGCGATCACCATCGTGGCGTAGAGGTCCACCTTCAACTTCGACTCCCGGGACTCCTTGCCGAACCCGATGCCGAACTTGTTCGGGCGCTTGCGGGCGTTCATGGTGTGCCGGGTCAGCGAGTAGTCGCGCACGTGCGGCAGGGCCCGGGCCTCGATCGCACCGACCATCGCCATGTGCTCGACCGTGATCTCGCGCTGGTTGGCGCGCATGTCGAACCCGACCGACGACTTCCCGGACGCCTTGATCAGCAGGTGCTTGCCGTAGGTCTCCGACCAGTCGGCGATGCGACCCTCCCAACCGTTCACGTCGGCGAAGAACGCGACGACGGTGTACTTCTGGAAGACGTGGTCGACCATGTCGTTGACCTCGGCCCCGTCGACTTCCCAGTTCTTGCCGGCCGGGCCGTCGGGCTTCTCCCACAGCGCGAGCGGCTGCACCAGCCGGTCCCGAACCCGCATGCCCAGCAGGGCAGTCGAGTCGTCGGTCTTGCCGCCGTCGAAAGCCAGGACGATCCGCTCGCCGGGCTTGATGCCGTCGGCCGGCTCCACCGTGGCCAGGTCCCAGGTGTCCCGCTCCACCAGCGCGTCATCGTGGCTGGAGAGCTGGTTGAGGTACTTCCGGCGGGACTCGTCCTCGGACGTGCTGGCCGACCAGATGTCCTTCATCACCCGCTCGGGGTTGATCCAGACCGAGTCGCCCCGGGCGCACAGGATCGCGGCACGCAGCTGGTCCTCGTCGGCGAGGTCGACCCCGGGAGGGGCCTCCACCGAGTCGTAGTAGATGCCCGCGTCCCTGTTGACGCCGTCGCGCTGCTTCTCCCAGGCGTACCACGTGCCCTCGGCGACCGACTCTTCGCCGATCACCGGGGCGTTGGTGATCTCCATCGTTCGCCCACCAACCTTGGTGGCGTTGGGGCGAATTGTGGCCGCTAGGCGGGGTCCCTGGGTGGCTTCCACCCAGTGCCACGTTTCGTTGAGCAGGGCCAGAGATGGCCTGCCGCCCTCCGCGGCGCGGAAGGAGGAGGCCTTGGCCTCCAGGCGGCACTGCCGGCCGTCGGTGTCGGTCTGCGAGGCGTAGCAGACCTCTTGGCCGAGCTTGATCGCGTACCGGTCGATCGCGGCCTGGGAGAAGATCGTGCTCAGCGCCGACATCGTGTTGACGTTCTGGCCGGCCGCCGTCGCGAAGATCTGCACCCAGCTCTCCTGCGGCGGTCCGCCGACCGGCGAACCGTCGTCGCGGAAGCCCACCAGGCGGCACGGACCGACGAACTCCATCGCGCAGACGGAGGCCATCATCGGGTCCTTGCCCCAGCCCTTCAGGCGGCGCAGGGTGCCGGACTCGTGCCGGAATCCGCGGCCCCAGGTCTCGGGGTCGTTCGGGTCCTCGGGCACGGCGTCGTCGCGCAGCTCGTACCAGCGCGCCAGGATGCGGCACTGCTCCGGGGTGTACTTCCAGTCCGGCCGGAACGCCCGGGCGCTCCAGCGCAGCAGCTCACCCGCCAGCGTGCGGTGCGGGTGAGGAACGGTGTCCGGGATCGTGCGGAGCGGCTCGTAGGTGATGGTCAGGACGGCCACCTCCTACGGCTGGGCTGCCTCCCGGCGGGCGCGGTCCTCCAGCAGCCGGGCCGCCTCCATGGAGACGTGCTCACCGGCCGCGAAGGGCGTGGTCATGTCGTGGGCCCACAGCTCGCGGGCCATGGCATGCGGGACCTCGGAGTCCAAGCACGCCTCGTAGTAGACGATCGTCCGCGCGATGCGCAGGGACTCGTCCGAGGGGCCGGCGGCCCGTGCTGCCTTGCGGCGTGCCACGGCGGGCTCCTCTCAGACTCGGTTGCCCCAGCGGGCGCCCACGGCGTCGCGGGCGTTGTGGCCACGGCGGTTGCCGTCGCCCTCCCCGCGGATCTTGGCGAGGTGGCCAGCGGCCTGCGTGCGGTTGAGCTGGGCCTGCGCGATGCCGGGATGGAGAACCATCATGTCCTTCCGGTTCCCACCCTCGATCATCTGGCCCTCGCGCTTCACCACGGCGTCGAGCTGGGCCGCGCGGGCGAGCATCGGCGCGGCGACGTCGATCAGCGCGAGGTCGGTCGGCTCAAGGTCGAGTTCGGTCTCGTACAGCTCGACCAGCGCGGCGCGGATCACCGCCGGGTTCTTCTCGGTCGGGTCGACGTTCAGTGGACCTCCCCGGGGTGTGGTCGGCGTGTTCGGGCGGGCTGCCAGCGATCCGCGGCGGCCCTCTTGCGGGCGCGGCCGGCGTCG
Organism: Kitasatospora sp. NPDC001261; assembly: GCF_042896795.1. Lineage (NCBI taxonomy): Bacteria > Bacillati > Actinomycetota > Actinomycetes > Kitasatosporales > Streptomycetaceae > Kitasatospora > Kitasatospora sp. NPDC001261. The sequence goes on along the minus strand of NZ_JBIAXP010000014.1, from coordinate 102,553 downwards.
GCCGCGTCCTTGCGGAGCACGTGCCAGTCGCACAGGGCGCGGAGGTTGGCGGGGTCGTCGGAGCCGCCCTCGGAGGCGGGGACGATGTGGTCGCAGTGGCGTGCGGGCTCGGCGCACGGCTCGCCGGTGTCGTAGCGCACGTGCTGGCAGCGCCAGGCGTCGCGGTTCATCACCGCGCGGCGAAGGCGGGCCCAGTGCGGGGGAAGAGGAGTCGTCCGGCGCGAACTCGCGGCCACGGCAGCCTCCTTGAAGCGCAGGGCCCCGCCAGGTGCTCGACCTCGACCGGGGAGAGAGGGCCGGTCGGGGAGCGTTGCCCTGGCGGGGCTACGGGCGGAGGCCGGCCGGGGTGCCGCTGCAACGGGGTGCGCGCACGCGCGCGAAGCCGCCTCCACATGTATTAAGCGGGGGCGGTTAACACGCGGCCGACGCCCGCGGCCTCACTCTCCGCATTCAGTGCGTGGCAATGAGTTCATCCCCACTGGTCACGCTGCGTGAATCAGCTGGAAGAAGGGGTCGGCCGGCGTTCGCATCGGATCTCGACTGCTATGACGCTCCGGGCAATAAAGGAACGCGCACGGGAGGCACCCCCCGGGTCCCCTCGCAGCAACCGTTGAGTTGCCGCCTCGACACCACCAAATCCCTTGCCTTGCCTGTGAGTTCACTTCGCTTCGCGCGAGCGCGCGTCTTCCGCCTTCGGCCGAAGCGAGCGCTTCGCTCTATGTGATGGGCGTCACTCGACATGCATTGGACTTCCACTGCATCTCTGGTGCAGTGTTGGTCCTGCAAGCGACGGACCGACCGAAACGAGATCACGATGCGTAACCACTTCACCCCGGCCGCCCTGGGCCTGGTCATGCTGCTGGCGGGGTCGCCGTGGCAGACGCACAACTGGGGCGGAGGGGTCGCAGCAGCCCTACTGACCGCCCTTCTCGCCCACTGGGGCAAGCAGGTGCCCGCCCTGGTTAAGCGGACCGTCCAGGGCCCGGCAGTGGCCGCCGTTGAGCCGGAGCCGGTGGCCGTCACCCCCGCCCCGGTGAACGCCTACGACCGCGACCGCGCCGACGTCCCCACCCGCCGGGGCAAGCGCAAGCGCCGCGACGCCCGCTGACCACCCCGCCTCGACACCCCCGGAGAACCCGCGATGAACCCCCGCCGCACCCTCGCCGTGATCGCCCTGTCCGCCGCCGCACTCGGCGGGTGGATCACCGGCAACACGTTCAACGAGCCTTCCCCGGTCGACGCCGTACAGGTGACCGCCTTCAACGACGGGTGGGTCGAAGCCATGGCCGACGCCTGCGAGCAGGGCAGCGCGTACGCCTGCGACTGGCTTGCCACCACCCGCTGAGCCACCGACCACCGCACCGCCCGCACCACCGCAAGGAACACGATCATGAGCACCACCCTGACCGCCGAACTCCTCGCCGCCACCGAACACCACTGCCACGCATGGGACTTCGTGCACCGGATGGAGGCGGAGGCGGACGGCTACGGATGGGCCAGCCTCGGCATGGTCATGGACGGCACAGGCAGCCTCCTGGAGGACGGGGAAGGCTGGCACCAACACGAGTCGGACGCCGTCCGCGCACAGTCCAACTGGCAGGCCGCATGCCGGATCATGGGCGACGCCGCCGGGGAGCGCGGGACGCTGTGGGACACCTGCGGCGAAGGGATCATCTACGACGCCGGGTCCTTCCTGGCCAGCGACGCAGCGCGCCGGATCGCGGACAGCCTGGCCGGGTACCCGCTGCTGGACGACGACGACCACACCGAGCGGGAACACGCCGCGATGGTGGAAGAGATCGAAGGCTCACCCCTCACCCTGCCGGACGGCGTCGACGGTGAAGACGTGCTGCGCGAACTGTCGTCCCCCTCGCTCGGCGAGATCACCATGGCCATGGTCGAGGAAGCCCTGTCCGGCCTGGGGTACACCGCCTGCTCCGACTGCGACGACTGGCTCACCCCCACGGACGCCCGGCGCGGTGAGCCGCTGTGCCGCGACTGCGCCCTCAACGAGACGTCCCACCCCGACACCGGAAAGCCCCTGACCGCCGTCCTGAAGCCCTACCTCACCGGCTACGCCACGCAGCAGGGGGCCGCGTACCGCGAAGACGTCCGCGCCATCGTCCGGGGCTCCGCGCAGGGATACCGCGCCGTGTACGGCCGCGCCGCCTGACAACAGGCCCCACCCCCTCCAACTCCCCAGCACAGAACGGAAAGCACCACCATGACCCGCGCCACCGCCCTTGCCCTGTCCGGCTACTGGCCCCGCCTCGCCAAGCTCGGCATGGACCACCCCGACCACGTGGCCGCGATGTTCGACGCCTTCCGCGACATGCGCCACGACCCGGAGTACGCCCGGGGTCTCGATCTCCTGCTGGACGAGCTGTTCGACGCCCCCGACACCGTCTGACGCCCGGCCCCCCCAACGCCCCGCACCGACCCGAGAGAGACCCCACCGTGAGCCGCACCGCCGACTACCTGACCGAGCTTGCCGAAGACGTCGGAGTCGTCGCAGAGCTGGAAGCCCTCACCGCCTACGCCGCGTACGTGGGCAACGCCGAGTACGCCGTGCAGACCTTCGAAGACGCCTACGAGGGCGAGTGGGACAGCCTGGAGGACTTCGCCCACGACCAGCTCATGGAGACCGACGACGAGTACCGCGCGGCCGTCGAAGGATGCCGGGGCTGGCGTCCCGAGGTGGACCTGATCGCGTGGGGCTGCGACTACTTCCACGCCGCCAGCGGGCACGTCTTCCGCTCCCTCTGAGCTGTGCGCCCCTGGTGAGGGCCCAGCGCCCCGCCGGGCCCCCGCCAAGGGTGCACAGACACCAGACCCCACCCCCACACCGCCCCCGGAGTACAGCCATGCCCGAGACCCTGACCACCCCCACCCCGGAACTGCGCTGCCCGTGCGGCGGAACGTTCACGATCACCGTCCCCGCGTTCCTGCACGTCGTCCAGGACGAAGACGGCAGCGTGGAACTCATCGGCACCGGCCTCGACGTGGAGAACGCCAAAACCGAGTGCGACTCCTGCGACCAGGCCGCGCCCGCCCACCTGGACGACACGATCAGCAACGCCGTGTGCAGCGCCGACAACGAGTTGTGCGGCATCTACCTCTAACCCCCACCCCCCACACCCGACCGGAGCCCCCCGTGACCACCACCGCCCGACTGCGCGCCGTCCTCGCCGCCCACACCGCCTTCGAGAACGAGTGGGAGCAGGCGTTCCACGCCATCCCCTCCTACAACCCCGACCCGGCCGACGGCGAGTTCCACACCAGCGACGACGACTGCGACCACTACGACGACCTGTGCGCCGCCCGCGAACGCGCCTCCCGCGACCAGCTGTTCGCCACCGCCGAAGCCCTGGACGCCCTCCTGCGCGACCTCGAAGCCGCCACCGCCTGAGACACCAGGCCCCACCCCCTCACGCCGAAGGAACAGCGCCATGACCACCATGCAGCTCCAAGCGCTCGTCGACCGCGTCCGGGAGAACGAAGCCGACTGGGAAGCCCTCTTCTACGACCGCATCCCGACCTACGACCCGCACCACCCCGACCAGCCCGCCGAGGACCGGTACATGGGTGCCTACGACGAGGCGAACGCCGACCGCGCCCACCAGTGCCGGGAACTGCTGCTCGACCTCACCGCCGAACTCGAAGCGCTCATCCGTGGGACGGAGAGCGGCCGGTGATCCGGGCCGCCGACGTCGAACCGGACCCCGCCGAGCTGGACGAGCTGCGCGCCCGCGTCGCGGCCGTCACCGCCGCGAACACCGCGCTGCGGGCGGAACTCGCGGACCTCCGGGCGGCCGTCCTCCGCCTCCTCCAGCGCCACTGACACCAGGCCCCACCCCCACCACCCCGCACCACCGAAGGAACAGCGCCACCATGAACACCCCCGGCACCTACGCCTACGACACCCTTGTCGGCCAGCTCGGCGACCACGCCGCAGGGAACGGCGCGATGGCGTACGGCACCGAAGCCGACAGCCCGAGCACCAGCCCTCACCTCCTGACCCAGCGCCTCGCCCGCCACGCCGTCCACCACGGCGCGACCCTCACCCCCGAAGCGGGTGGAGCCGTCGCCGTCGAGTGGCCCCGCCCCGGCCGCACCGTCCGCGTCGTGTGGCGGCCGGTGATCCGGGCGGGGTGGGTCGACCTGTCCGAAGCGCTGCCCGAGTGGACCGCCGACAGCCGGGCGTACGGCAAGGGCGCCCTGGACGCCGCCAGGCTGCGCGGCTGGCGGCTGAGCCGCGAAGGGTTCCGCGCCTGGGCCGAAGCCACCGGCGGGACGGGCGACGACGGCGAGTGGTTCGCCTACGAGACCGGCCAGACGGACTGGTGGATCTCCTACGACGCGAGCCGCTGACACCAGGCCCCACCCCTCGGCCGGCGTCACCCGCCCCGAGGCCGGCCGGGCCCCACCGCCCTGCCACCACACCCCACCTGTAGGAGACAGCTGTGCCCCGCTTCGCCGTCTACATCGACAACACCGAGACTTTCCGCTTCGTGGTGGAGGCCGACGACTACGACGCGGCCGAAGCCGCCGCCATGTCGGCGTTCGAGAGCGACGCCCGCGCCGACGCCTACAGCCACGGCCACGAACCGACCGTCCACGACCCCGAGCCCCTGGACGCGCTCCCCGCCGCCGCGTGACCACCCGCCGCTGACACCAGGCCCCACCCCCACGCACCACCGAAGGAACAGCGCCACCGTGACCACCCCCGCCGCCCTCACGACCACGCTCCGCCTGCCCTACCAGCACGAGGAGAAGGGCCAGTTCACGACGAAGCACCGCACCGTGACCGTCACCACCCCGGCCGGACAGAGCGGCGCACAGACGACGCACACGAAAGCCGTGCAGCTCGCCCTCGACCTGCCCAAGGTCAGCAGTCCTGGCAGCGCGGTGAAGATCGGGCCCAGTCCCCGTCCCGCCACGAAGCCCAGCCGGACCCGCACGAAGGGGGCAGGGTGGCAGCGCTGGACCGAGCCCGACGGCACCGTGCGCTACGGCGTCGCCAGCGAGACCCACCCCAGCGTGCTCGGGCTCGCCTGCCCGGAGGTCCGCCAGCCCCGCGCCCGCTTCCGCATCGTCGTCCCGGCCGACGGCGGAGAGCCGTTCGCCATCGCCACCGCCCCCGGCTTCCCGTGGATGCGCGACAAGCACACCGAGATGATCCCCGTCCTCCTTCAGGACTGCCTGCCCGGCCTGCTCGTCAACGGCACCGTACTGGCGGCCTGACCCGCCCCGGTGCGGCCCGGACACCCCTCCGGACCGCGCCGAGGCCCGGCCAGACCCCAGGCCCCACCCCCCGAGCAGCACCGGAGAACAAGCAGCATGCCGAAGTACATCGTTGCCGTCGACGTCATCACCGTGCACGTGGTGCCCGTCCTCGCCGACAGCCCCGAAGCCGCCCAGACCGCAGCCGAGCGCATCGTCACGGCCGACTGGGAGACCTGGTACGACCACACCGAGCCCCTGGTCGTCGGCGACGCCCTCACCGAAGCCGAGTGGGACGCCGAGCAGGAAGCCGACAACCGCCGCCGCAGCACCTGGCACCAGGCCCCGCCCCGGGCCCGCCGGCCGAAGCAGGACACCCCCGCGGCCACGTTCACCGCACCCCGCACCGACCACCACGCCGACGGCACCCCCTGCCCGCCCACCCACAAGCACACCAGCTCGGGCAAGCCCCTGACCGAAGGCTGCCCCGGCCGGGCCTACTCGAAGGCCGTGTGCACCTGCGGCTGGGAGACGAAGAACGCAGGCAAGGGCTACACCGACGAGACCCGCCGCCGGCACCTCGCCACCGAGCACCGCTGACACCAGGCCCCACCCGCCCCCGGAGAACCCCGTGCACGACACCCCCGAGCCGCTGCGGGTCATGGACCTGCCCCGCCACCTGACCTTCGGCTACGCCCGCCCCGGCACCCCACCGCACGCCGCCCTCGTGGACGGCCCCGAACGCCGAGCACTGTGCAGCCCCGACACCCCGCTCGCCCCGGACTGGGCCCTCAACGGTGACCCGCTCTGCCCGGCCTGCGCGCCCCTCGTCCACCCCTGACCCCGCACCCCCCGGAGACACCAGTGCCAGCCCCCACCCGATACACCCTGACCTACCCGACCGCCCACCCCGAGCAGCCGCCGACGGCAGTCCGGTTCACCGCCGCCCCCGACGCCAAGGGCACCTGGACCGTCGAGAGGCAGCCGTACGGAGCGGCCGGCCGCATGCCCACCGGCGACCAGCCCCGCCAGTACTTCGGAGACGACGCCCAGGCCCGCGCCGAAGCCGCCTACCGGGGACTCGTCGTCCGGGAGTGCCTGCACCTCGGGCAGCTCCTCGACGTCACCCTGGAGCCCCGGGACATCCGCTTCCACGACGGCCACCCCACCATCGACGGCATGGACGCCGGCCAATGGCTCGAAGCCCTCGGAACCGACTGACCCACCCCGCCGACACCAGGCCCCGCCCCCGCCTCCGGGTGAGGGCGGGGTGTGCCGAAGTGCCGTATGTCGGAGCCCGATTCAGGTTGGTTCCCACCGTTGTAGTGCTGTTTATATATTTTTTTTAAATGTCATAAAAAATGACATAACGACATAGACCCTTACGCTGTCCACTCACTCCATCACCCAGAGTGACCCCAGGCCCCACCCCCAGGAGACCCCAGTGACCACCCCCGCCCGCGTCCCCTGGATACCCGGGGGCGGAACCGCCCTGGAGTGGGGCCTGCGCGACGCCTGCCCCGTCGGCGTCGGCCCCGGCGGCTACCGGGGCGAAGGCGGCAAGGTGTGGTGCCTGTCCTGCGGCGACCGGTACACCGGGCGCCCGGCCCAGGTCGGCGACGACCACCACCACCGCGACGACGCCCACCACGCCGCCCGCCTCCACGCCGACGACCACGAAGCCGAGATCCGCAGGTTCGTCGCCGCCGAGCGCACCCGCGAGACCCGCGAGAAGTCCGGGTGGACCAGCAGGGTGTACGGCCTCGTCTCGGCGGCCACCCTGCCCCCTGGCGAAGGCGGCGTGTGGTGGGACGGCACCGGCTACCGCCTCGTCCCCGCCGGAGCCCGCCACGACGCCAAGGGCCGCCGCGTGCGCCGCCGCGTCGTGGAGCTGGCCCTCGCGGCCGGCTTCCTCCGCCAGGACGAGCACGGCGACGTCGTCGCCACCCCGGACGGCCGCGCCATGCTCCGCATCTGGCAGCACCACCGCACCGACCTCGCCGACCCCTGGCCCGCCCGCCACGAGCCCCAGGCCCTACCCCCGCTCCCCGGCGGCCACGAAGCCGCACGCCGCCGCGAGAAGGCCCGCCAGCGCATGCTGGAGCTGGAACGCCAGGCCGCCCAGAGCCGGGCCGAGTTCCTGCGGCGTCGCGAGGAGGCCGAGCGGCAGCACCAGGCCGAGCTGGCCGCCGCACGCCAGCGCCGAGCCGACGCCCAGGCCGAACGCGAGCGCGCCCAGCGGGCCCGCACCGGAGCGGACATCGACCTGACGTGGTCCGCGGTGGGTGCCGACCGCTGGAGCGTCACCGGCAGCGGCCACGCCCGCCGGCTCGACGTCACCCTCAACGACCGCGACTTCGCTACCGACATGTACGAGATCCGCGAGAACGGCCACTTCCACTCCCGCCACCCCTACCCCCACCAGACCGAGGCCGCCGTCCGGCAACTGCTCGCCGACGGAGTCGAGATCGGCCTCTGGACACCAGGCCCCACCCCCGCGGCTTCCACCCGGTCATGCTCCACCGGCTCCGCCGGCCGCTGGCACCAGGCCCCACCCCGACCCACCCGAACGGAAGGACACACCCCTGATTCCCCACCCCGCCAACCTGCTGCCCGACGGCCAATGGGACGACCGGGTCTTCGACCTCACCTACGAGGGACGCCGAGGCCGCTTCCGGGTCGTCCGGGGCCTGGGCGAACAGATCGGCACCGTCGAACTCCGTGGGCGCGCGTGGATACCGAAGACCACCGAGGGCTCCCCGCCGGGCACCCTCCCGCCCGGCTACGGCTACCAGCTCCGAGCCGTGGCCGGCATCGAACTGTCCATCGCCGTCCCGCTCCCGCCGCCGGGGGAAGAGGAGACGTACCGGGTGGTGCCAAGCCCCACCCCGTCGTCGTGACTCGATGACGAGGGCCGGGAACGGCAAACACCCCTGCCTCCGGCGGAGGCAGGGGTGTCCTGGGCAGAGTGTATGGAGAGATGCTTCTACAGGCCGAGCCGTGTGCGGATGGCGGTCATCCCGTCCGCCATGGCGACGAACTCCGCAATAGTGTGCCGGACTCCGAGGATCTCGGGGTTCTGACTGTCGCCCTGAAAGACCCCGATCAACCGCCCGTCCTCACCTAGGATCGGCGCGAACGTCGCGCAGGCACCGTTCGCCTCGCTGAACGGCGACTTGAAGCGATCCTCCATGGGCGGAGTAACGTCGTACAGTTCCTGCTTTTCCATGGTTAGAGGAATTCCTTACTTGCGGATCTGATCAGCTCTAGCGATTCAGTAGAACTGAACGCCTTCCCACACAGGTAGTCAAACCTACGCCGCCGTGCCCGGACCTCCTTCGGGTCGTCCAGGATGGCGACGCCCGTCCCGGTGTCCATGGTCGCGACACCGGGGTCGTTCGGGGTGGGAAAGTCGATGATCGTGAGGTTCAGCTGCGAGGCGGCAGCACCACCAGCGGCGAAGGGGATGACCCTCACCGTGATGTTAGGCAAGTCTGCCATCTCGATCAGGCGATCCAGCTGCTCACGCATTGCAGCCGGACCACCGACGTGGGGGCGAAGAGCAGCCTCGGAGACCAGAGCATCCACGATCACCGGCCGGTCGGCTCGGGTGACGATCTCCTGGCGCTTCACTCGAACAGCGTGTTGAGTGGTCAGTCGTTCCGCGCCGACCTCGACTGAAGCGAACTCGTCCACGCCCTGCATGTACTTCTCGGTCTGGAACGGCCAAGGGATCAGTCCGCCGGAGGCAATACTGACCTTCGTCGCTACGTCCTCCAGCTCGATCAGCTTGACCAAGCTTCGCGGGAGATCAGCGACATACTTGGTCCACCACTCCGACTCCGCCGCCCGCGCTTCGCGGATCTCGGCCATCAGATCGAGACGAATGGCCTGGTCAACCTCATAGAGATCAAGCATCTTACGGAGCTGCTGATCAGTGGGGAGCTGGGCCCCCTTCTCGATCCGGGATACAAAGTCCTGACTCTTGCCCAGGGCCTTGCCAACAGTGACCTGGGTGAGGCGCGGTCGCACGTCCAACCGAAGGGCGCTCAGTCGCCGGCCGACGCTCGCCGCAGCACGGGCTGCTTGCGGCCTGGTACCCACGCCTATCACCTCTTCATCCAGCTGCATCGTCTTTGGATGAGCGTAGCGCGTCCTGAGGGCAGCATGCCTCCCAGGAGTGAACTTTGAAGGCTCGTCAGGCTGGGGGTTGCGTACGCAGTTAAGTACGCGGAACACTATTCGGGCACCACCCGCTACGAGCCATCTGCGGAGTGTAGTGCGTCCGCGATGACGCACGGCTCCCTCCGGCCGACCTGTGGAGGAGCTGTGCAAGCCGTGTTCGATCACGCCCACCTGAGCACCATCGTTCGTCTCTTTCGATCGGAATCCTTCGAACCTGACCCCACCTCGGTTCGCAGCGTCCGGCGGCTCATCACGGAGTCGTGCCAGGCCATCGGGAGCGACCCCGATGACCCGGTGCTCGTCGCCTGCGAGCTGGCGACGAACGCGCTCCGGCACGCCGAGACGCCGTACCAGGTGACCTTCGTGGCGCTGTGGAACAGGCTCCCGTGGATCGAAGTGATGGATCGCTCCACGGACCTCCCGAAGCCCCGCATGGCCGGCACCTACGACACCGGCGGCCGAGGCTTCGAACTGGTCACGGAGCTGACCGCGTCGTGGCACTGGGACCTCAACCCGGTCGACCGCTACAAGATCGTCTGCGCCACTCTCAAGGGGGACTTCGATGAGGCCGGCGGACAGCATGTCCATACAGCCTTACCCGCAGGACAGCTCTCCGCTCCGCCGGGGCCGGATCTCCGTCGAAGAACTCGGCCCGTCGCGGTTGGAACGCCTCGGTCAGCCTGACTGCCCCATCCTGCTGACCCTGAGCGGGATCGGCCTCGACGCCACCGAGAGCCAGCCCCCTCCCCCGATCGAACTCCGCCTCACCCGCAAGACCGTGGTGCGGCTGGAGAACAAGATCCGAACGGTCCTCCGCCCCACGGTCGGGACCGCGCCTTCGAACCCCCAGACCAGCACCGCGCCGCGACGAGGGCGGATCTCCGTCGAGGAGATCCCGCCGGCGCAGTTGCAGCTCCTCGATCGTCCGACGCAGTCGTTCCGGATGACGCTCAGCGGTATCGAGCCGGACCCCTCCGGGGAGTGCCCCCCTCCCGTGATCGAACTCCGACTCAACCGGTCGATGCTGGAAGACCTGCAAGCCAAGATCCGGGCCGTCCGGCTCGCATCGGTCGTGAACGCTGGCCGGGCCGCGAACACGGAGCCCCCCTTGGTCCGGCGTGCTCCCGGCCAGGCGCTCCAGGAGCACTTCGGCACCGAGCAGATCGAACAGCTCCACCAGGACCACAGCCACCAGGCGCCGCCGGCCGATCTCATGCAACGGCTACTCGACGGCTTAAGACGGATGGAGGTGACATGACTACCACTGCCGAACCCCCCGTCCAGGTCGAGCTGGACGTCCCCCTCACAAGCTTCACCGCGGAGTACCCCTACGTACCCGAGTCGGCCGCGCTGGCCCGCTGGCTCGTGGACGCCGCCCTGGCCGGCTGGGAGCTGTTCGACCTGATCGACAGCGCCGTGCTGGTGGTGAGCGAGTTGGTCACGAACGCCATCGAGACGGCGTGCTGCCGCAAGCTCGGGCTCTCGATCCAGCGCCTAGGCGAGTGCACGGTCCGGATCACGGTCAGCGACGGCTCCTGCTCGCTGCCGGTCTTCGTGGACGCCGGCCTCCCGGCCGGCCCCGACCACGTACCCCTGCGCGGGCGGGGGCTCCTGGTCGTCAACCGCCTGGCACACCGCTGGGGAGTCAACCTGTACGCCTGCGGCAAGGACGTGTGGGCCGAACTCCGACTCCGTCCGCAGTCCCGCGCCCGCTAGCCAGCGGCCACCAGGCACCCAGCTCGCTCGAACCGCTCACCCTTCTCTTGAGAAATGAGTATTCAGGTATGCACACGGAATGGCTCTGGGAACGCGCGCACCTCATGCACGCCCAGTTGAAGGCGCGCTCCGAGAACGCGCCGGACCTCCTGAGCCTGCTGATGTTCAGCTTGCAGGAGTGCATGGGCAACGCGGCGCTGAACATGCTGAAGCTGCGAAAGATGCGGCCCAGCCAGAAGGCTGTCGCCACCAGGGACCTCCAGTCGGCCTTGGCCGTGATCGCGATGACGGCCCTGGTGGCACTCGTGGAGTGCTCCGAGGACGCGCCCGAGGTCTTCCGATCGGAGGTGGGGCCCCGAAATTAGAGCCTCGGGGCGACCCGCGCCGGGCTGTCATCTATTGGCAGCCCGGCACCCATCTATCACCCTATCTCACTTGTCGAAATAGGGGGCTTAGTCATGCCCAAAGGCAGAAACTCCGGAATGCGAAGTTCCCTATAAATAGTACCGCCGAAAGCGCTTTAGTGGATCTCCGATGTCGGCTATGTTAATGACACCTTCGAGAGCACATCCCGCGTCGGGGTGATCGTCTCGAAGATTCCTTCCGGCATCCGCTGGAAGGAAGCTCGGGAAAGGAGAGCACATGTCGTTCGACATCTCGGCGGTCATCGGGGCCGACCCGGAGATCAGCGACGCCCTCACCGGCGTCACCGACGTCACCACCCAGGGGCAGGCGACCTTCTCGGCCGGCAGCGTCGTCACCGACGACGACCAGATCGCCGTCGACCTCGTGGACTCGGCGTCCGAGAACGCCGGCCTGGTCGAGCTGCTGGGCGTCCGGCGCACGGCCCTGCTGATCGCGGCCTGATCCCGTGGGGACCGTCATCACGGCCGTCGTGCTGACGGCGTGGTTCATCGTGTCGGCTGTCGGCCAGTTGACGGTTCCGCGGCGACTGCTGGACCGGTTGAGGGCCTGGGATATCTTCGGGGTTGTTCCGAATTACAGATTCTTCGCGCCCCGACCGGTCCAGCACGACTATCACCTCCTCATGCGGATGGCAGGACCCTCCGGAGAATTCGGCCCCTGGCATCAGGTTGCCGGCCCTCCGGAGCGCTGCTGGTGGCACATCGCCTGGAATCCGGACCGTCGTGCATTCAAGGGCTTGTCCGACGTGATGTCCGTCGCCCACCGCTTTGATGTGCAGAGGCCGCGCGCCGTGCAGGTATCCCTGCCCTACCTCGCGATTCTGAACTACGTCACCGCCGTGGCATCGAGAGTCCCAGACGCCCGCGAGGTTCAATTCGTCCTGGCGATCTCGCATGGCGTTCTCAGTGACGAGAGCCCGGACGTTATCTTCAAATCCGGCCGCCACCACCTCGGAGAATCCCGGTGATTCCCTCCTCCGCAATCCGCCTCACGGAGATCATCGCCGGAATCGGCGTACTCATCTCCTCTCTTGAGGTCCTGGCTCGGCCTCGAAGCACCGACAACAGCTCCTGGAACAGTTGGCGTGTCCTGCGGCTGCGCCGACGCTGGACTTCGACGGGACGCACCGGGGCCATGGTCGACGGCCTGTTGGGGTACCCCCGCGACCTGATCGGCGTGGCGGTGCGATCAGTGGCCGCCGCCGCGCTGGTCCTGGCCGCCCCCTCTGGGGCCTGGCAAGCCCTTCTACTGTGGCTGGTGACGGCGTCGCTGGCGCTGCGCGGCCTCCGTGCCCCCTACGGCGGCGAGGGCTCCGATCAGGTGCTCCTGATCGTCTTCGGCTCGCTGGCGATGGCGCAGACCTTCGGTGGTCAGCGGATCGCCCTGTGGTTCATCGTCGCCGAGGCGTGCCTGGCGTACTTCTCGTCAGGGTTCGCGAAGGTCCTCCACTCGGAGTGGCGCGACGGGACCGGCCTCCTAGGAGTCCTCCGAACGCGTTCATGGGGCAACGCCTGGGCGGCGCGCCGACTGGCCGGACGGCCCGCTCTGTGCCGCTGGCTGTCGCTGGCCCTGGTCAGCGCGGAGACGGCGTTCCCGCTCGTGCTGCTGACGCCGCCTCCGCTCCTTCCGCTGCTGATCGGGCTGGCCCTGGCCTTCCACATGATCATTGCAATCACCATGGGATTGAATTGCTTCGTGTGGGCGTTCGCGTCCTGCTACCCGGCCGTGGCGTACGTCGTCCTGGGAAGCGTCCGATGACCAGCCGGTCAGCTCAGCCGGTCCAGCTCGCCTTCGATCGTGCCCAGCACCCGGTCTTCAACCTTGGGGATGCCGATCTTCGCGATGATCTCCCGGAAGAAGCCGCGCAGGACCAGGTGCCGCGCCTCGTTCTCGTCGATACCTCGGGACATCAGGTAGAACAGCTGGTCATCCTCGAATCGCCCGGTCGCACTCGCGTGGCCAGCGCCGACGATGTCACCGATCTCGATCTCCAGGTTCGGGACCGCATCGGCACGGGCGCCAGCCGACAGCAAGATGTTCCTGTTGGCCACGTAGGTGTCGGTGCCCTTAGCCGCGGAACGGATGAAGGCATTGCCGATCCACACACTTCGGCTATCCCGGCCATGCACAGCGCACTTGTAGTTGACCCGGGACGTGCAGTGCGGCCCGGTGTGGTCGGCGACGGGCCGGTGCTCGATGTGCTGGCCTGCCTTAGAGAAGACCAAGCCGGACAGCTCCGCGTCCGCTCCGGGCGCTTCGAAGGTCAGGGTGGGGCTGACGCGGACCGCCGCGCCACCGAGGCTGACAGTGGTCAGCTTCAGCTTGGCGTGGTGTCCGAGGCTCGTGTGGTGTGCCGAGACGTGGACGGCATCCGGACTCCACTCGTGGAGGACCACCACGGCCAGGTCGGCGCTCTCCTCGACAACCAGCTCGACGTTGTCCGCGAAGCTCCCCGAGCCGGTGTAGGTCACCACGACGGTGGCCTTGCTGAACCTGCCGGCCCGGATCGTCACGTGGCCGTACGCCGCGGTGCCCTCTCCCGGGCCGGTGACTCCGACCATGACGGGCTCCGTCGCGATCGTGTCCGGTGGCACGGTCACCAGCAGTGCGTGGGTGTGGCTGCGCCAGGCTTGAGCTGCAACACGGTCGGCCGGCGCGACGGCCGAACCGATCCGGGGATCCTCCCCTCCGGCTCCGGAGGCGACGACCTCAACGCGGACTCCGCTCTCCAGCCGTGCGGGACCGAAGTAAAGGCCGTTGTCGCGATGTACGGCAGTCCCGTCGTGCAGCCCGTTCAGCCGCCACAGCGGGGTGAACCGCCAGTCCTCTTCTCGGCCCTTCGGGATTTCGAAGGCGTCAACATCGAGAGAGGTGAAGCGGTGGATCGTGGACAACGCCAGAACATCGCCGCCGGCATGGCCGGCCGCCAGTCGTTCGTCAGGAAGCTCCATCCTGGCAGCCTACAGCCAACTTGCCGCTACCAGAGGCCAGTTGGTTTATGTGATCGATTCGCCTCAGGCCCCGCCCCCGTGCGCGACCTCAGCACCACACGGGGCGGGGCCTCCTCATACGAACCTACGAACGGACACCCCATGCCACCCAAGATCCCCGAGCCCACCGGCAAAACTCGCGCCGACCTGATCGACGCCTACACGAACGGCACCCCCGGGTACAAGCTCGCCAAGGGCTACGGGGTGTCCCAGGGCACCATGTCCAAGTGGCTCCGGGACTGGGAGGCCCCCAAGTACCAGCCCAGCGCGGACACGGACCCCCGCGTGGACCGCGCGGAGGCGACCCGGCTCTACAACAACGGGACGATCCCCGCTGCGCTCGCGCGACGCTACGGCGTCACTACCTACCGCATGAGGTCACTTCTCAGCGCGTGGGAGGTCCCCCAACGCGACCTCCGTCAAGCCGCCCACCTCCGCCACGACAACGCCCGATACCCGGCTGGCACCGCCCCCCGGATGGACCGCAAGGAGGCGACCCGGCTCTACAACGAAGGCACGTCTCCCAAGAAGCTCGCGCAGCGCTACGGGATCCCCACCTCCCGCATGAAGTACCTGCTCCGCACCTGGGAAGTCCCCCTGCGCAACCAGCAGCAGGCCGCGCGGGTCCGCGTGGAAGCCGCAGCACGGGCGCTCGATGCTTACCGGCTGTTCCCGTGACGGGAGGGGCGCGGACCTCACCACCTCACCCTGTTTCCGCAGGTCGGGAACAAGGTAGAGGGGTGTACCGTTACCCCAGGACTCCGGCCTGGACACGTACGACGCCAACACCGCGCTCGGCCTGCCCGAGGACGGCCGCGACTACACCGCGGCCGCCCAGATGCTCGCCGCGCTCGACGCCACGGGCATCGACCTGCTGAGCAACAACCCGGACAAGGCGGCGCAGCTGGCCGACCTGGGGATCGTCGTGCGGCACCGGGTGCCGACGGGGGTGCACCTGTCGGCCAGCAACGTCCGCTACCTGCGGGCGAAGGTGGAGCGGACGGGGCACTCGATCGAGCTGTCCCGGCTGGTCGGCTGAGCTGCCGCACGGGCGCTTGGTGACAGATGACAGCTGACAGATTTCAAAATCTGTCAGCTGTCATCTGTTATCTGTTCGCTGTGATCTGTTCGCTGTCATCTGTCAGCCGTTCGCTGTCACCCGCGCCCCGCGCGCCCCCGAACCGTCCGCAGCACCCCGTACGCCGCCAGCGGCAGCGCCACCAGCAGCGCGGCCCAGAAGGCCCCGTGCCCCCACAGCCCAGCGATCGCCCGGAACAGCCCCTCGAACACCGGGATCCGCAGCGCCTCGACCGGGCCCAGCGGATCCGGCCAGGCGCCCAGGAACAGCGTGGCCGGGACCCAGAGCACGAACAGCCCCTTGGCGGTGGCCGGCGTCCCGAGGGTGCTGACCAGCGACACCACCGCCAGCAGCAGGACGAACCCGGCCTGGTAGTCCGCACCGCCCTGCCCCGTCCCCCAGGAGTCGGGCGTCGGGTGCGCCCCGGTGGCCGCCAGCCGGACCTCGACCGCCGCCCACAGCAGCAGCACCAGCACCGCCGTCGTCCCGAGCGCGAACCGCAGCCGGTCGCGCGCACCGGCGCCGCCCGTCCGCCACCGCCCGGACGGCGCGCTCCCCGCCCGCTCGGCGGTGCCGGCCCCGGACGGCCCCGCGCCCCGCACACCCCGCACACCCCGCACGCCCCGCACGCCCCGCTCCCGCCAGGCCTCCCGGGCCTGCCTTCGGGCCTCCTGAGCCGGCTTCAGCAGCCGGTTGGCGGCCCGCTCGATCAGGACGAGCGAGACGACGGTCGCCACCACCGCCGCGATGCCGGCCCAACTCCCCATCCCGCCCTCGAACACCACGACCCGGTCGGCCACCGACGGCGGCGTCTCCAGCACCGTCATCGGCGGTCCGAGCCGCAGGTAGCCGATGGCGAGGGCTCCGGCGCCGGTGAGCAGCGCCGTGCCGATGCCCACCCGGGCGGGGAAGAAGGCGATCACGGCGGCCGCGACCAGCCCCGCGCCGAGCTGTCCGGCCACCTGCCGGGCCGCGTGCTCGCCGGCGTTCCGCAGGGGGCCGCCGAAGGCGCCGGCGGGCGAGAGGTCGAGCTTCTCCCCCGCCTCGACCGGGTAGCGGAGCACCGCGCCCGCCCACAGCAGCAGCCCGAAGGCGAGGAGCAGCAGCAGGACCGCCCCGGCCCGGCGCGGCAGCGCGGTGCGGGCGTGCGGCCACCAGGCCGCCAGCTGCTCCCGCCGGTCCTCCCAGCCCGTCGGCGGCCGGCGGCGCCGGTTGAGCCAGAGCCGGGCCACCCGTCCCTCCTGTCGCACCCCGGCCTCCGGTTCGGGCCGCTCGGGCCGTCCCCGGCCGCGCCGCCGCAGTGCCTCCGCCGCGACCAGGGCCGCCCGTCCGGCCGGCTGCGCCGGGTCGGCGCCCACCGCCCGTCGGCGCAGCGCGGACCAGTGGCGCCGAACCACGTCCCGGGGAGTGGCCGCCGCCGGGTCGGGCGCCGGCTTGCGGGCCACGGTCCGTACGGCGGTGCGGGCGCCCGCGCCCACGGCCAGCGCGCCGTCCACCACCGAGGCGGCCACCGCGGCGGCGAGCTCCGACACCCGCCCGGGCAGCGGCAGTCGGTGCAGTGCGGCGGGCAGCGGCGAGAGCCGGCCGAGCAGCCGCGCGCGCTCCTCGGGCCGGATGCTCAGCCAGACCGCCTGCCGGTGCGCCTCCTCGCGTTCCTCCGGGCTGAGCCCGTCGCCGCCGCGCCGGCCGCCGCCGACGGTGCGGGCCAGCCGGTCCACCTCGGCCAGCACCTCCGGCAGTGCGGCCAGTGCTAGCAGCCGCGAGCAGTGCTCGCCGGCGCACTCGGGGTGGAAGCAGTCGTAGCGGGCGACCACGGCCGGCACCCCGCCCCGGACGAGTTCGTCGATCAGCTCGGCGCCGTCCGGTGCGGTGACGACGCGTTCCAGCCCGGTGGTGTCGATCGGCCGGTCGCGATAGTGGGGGACGGCGCCCGGGACGAAGGCGGCCCCCAGGGCGAGCACCGCCACCGCGGCCACGGACTCGCGCCGGGAGCCGGGCGCCTTGGCCACGTCGGAAAGGTAGTGCAGGTCGAAGACGGTGTCCTCGACCTCGTCCCGCAGCCAGTCGCGCACCCGTTCCGCTCCCCCGGTGGCCAGCCAGCGGGCCGCCGCGCCGGAGTTCTTGAGCAGCGCCTCGGTGAGCCGGACCGGGTCGGTGAACGGGTTGCCGAGGAAGGTGACCGGCCGGTGGGCCCTGGCCTGCGCCTGCGGTCGGCGGCGGATCACCTCGGGGGTGCCGCCGGCCAGCCAGCTGCGGACCTGCGGGGCGGTCCAGCGGTCCTCCGGCATCTTCGTGAACAGCCCCTGGAGGAGCAGCAGTTGGCGCGGGTCGCGGACGGCGCTGAGGTCGACCTCCTCGCCCATGACCAGTTCCAGTTCCAGCTCCTGGTCGTCCGGGCGCTCGCCGTCCGCGCCGACGAAGCGGGGGCGGCCGACGAACAGTTCGTACAGCACGTTGCCGAGCCCCCACCAGGGCCCGGCCTGGTGGTTCTTGCCCGCCAGCTGCTCGGGGGCCATGTAGGCGACGGTGACCATCATCGCGGAGGTGAACCGGCGGCTGTCGGTGAGCCGGTCGACGCCGCCGAAGTCGGCGATCACGAACTCCCCGGACCCGCTGCCGGGGCGCACCAGGATGTTGGCGGGCTTGAAGTCCAGCGGGTTGCGCTGGATCCGCTGCTGCCAGAAGTCGAGCAGGGCGACCAGCTCGTAGACGATCTGCTCGGTGGTCCGCCGGTCGCCCTGCCCGCCCGACCGCCACAGCCCGGCGACGTGGGCGGCGAGGGTGACCGGCAGGTACTCCATGGCCACCCAGTCGACCTGGGCGCCGTGGTGGCGGACCCGGCCGAAGTCGATCAGCTGCGGGACGTGCCGGCGGAAGCCGTCGTGGCCCAGGTGGGAGAGCAGGTCGTGGTCCATCGGCTGGCCCGCGACGGCCACCTTGACGGCCGCGTCACCGCCGCCGTCGGTGCGCCGGACGTACCAGACGGTGCCCTCGGAGCCGGCTCCGGCCCGGCCCAGCGGGATGAAGCGGCTCCGCAGGGCGTCCGGGAAGACGCCCTCGAACGGACCGCCGGTGTCCGGGGCCCCGCCGAACCCGTCCTCGGGGCCGGCCGGGCTCCCGCCCGCACTCCCGCCGCCGCCTCCCCCGGCCGGGGCGGGGCCGCCGGGCCCGATGCCGTCCTGCCAGGAGGACGAGCCGGCCCCCGAGCCCGACCGGGGCCGGACGACCTCGGTCACCGCCTCCGAGTCGGTACCCGGCGAACGTCCCGAGTGCCCCGAGTCCCCCGAACTGCCCGAGCCCCCCGGCCGGAGCTCGGTCGGAGCGTGCGGGTCGAACCTCGGCCCGGTGTCCGGCCTGCGGCGGGTGGCCGCCTCCGGGTCGTACCGCGGCTCGTTGCCGGACACCCGACGCGTCGCGGCCTCCGGATCGAAGCGCGGCGGGGCGGCGGGCACCCGACGGGTCGCGGCCTGCGGGTCCACCCGGGCCCGCGGGGTCGCGCCGAGCCGGGACGACCGGTCCGGGGCGTCCTCGGAGGCACGCCAGCGCCCCCGCGACCACCGCTCCACCCTGCTCCCCGGCGGATTCCCCGGCTCGGCTCCGGCGGCCGACCGGGGCCTCGGCCCGCGCCGACCGCCCTCGGCCGGGTCCGCGTCCTCCGTCGTGCCCATGCGACGCTCCCCTCCCCCGCAGCCCGGACCGGCGCGGGGCCGTGACCATGGGCGCACCGGTTCCGGGGTGGATTGTGACGCGTCATCATCCCTCATGGCGGGCGCGGGTGTCGGCCGCTTTCGCGGATCAGGACCGACCCATCGCAGGACCGGTACGCAAGCGCGATCCCCGACGGGGAACCGGCCGCTGTCGACGCCTCGGCCGCCACTGCCCGTACGGCGGTCGGGCCGACGCCGCCGCCGGAGCGGAGCAGGACCGGGCGGGAACGGACCGGCCCCCGAGCGGAACTCGAGCCGGCGTCCAGCCGGCCCTCCTCAGCGCTCCTCGACCGGGCGCCCCAGCGGTTCCTCCACGATCCGCCGGGCGATCTCCTCGGGCCGCACCGGGCGTCCGAAGTGCCAGCCCTGCGCCCAGTCGCAGCCCATGGTCCGCAGCCGTTCGGCGTCCCGGTGGGTCTCCACGCCCTCGGCGGTGACGTTCAGCCCGAGCGCGTGCGCCATCGACACCAGGCCGCTGACGATCCGCCACCCGGTGGACTCGTCCTTCCCCGGTTCGTGCAGGTCGCCGACGAATGAGCCGGCGATCTTCAGCCCGGAGACCGGCAGGTCGCGCAGGTAGGCGAGGTTGGACCAGCCGGTGCCGAAGTCGTCCACGGCCAGCGACACCCCGAGGTCGACCAGCCCGTGCAGGGTGCGCAGCGCCTCGTCCTCGGGCCCGACCACGGTCGACTCGGTGATCTCCAGCTGCAACCGGGCCGGGTCCAGGCCGGTGCTGTCGAGGATCCGGGCGAGGTCGGTGACCAGGGCGGCGCTGCGGGCCTGCCGGACCGCCAGGTTGACGTTGAGCTGCGGGGCGGCGTCGCCGTACCGCTTGATCCAGTCCGCGGCCTGGCCGCAGGCCTGCTCCAGCACCCAGCGGCCGAGCGGCATGATCAGCCCGGTCTCCTCGGCGGTGGTGACGAACTCGTCCGGGCCGAGCACGCCGAGCTGCGGGTGGCGCCAGCGCACCAGCGCCTCCACGGCGGCCAGCCGGCCGTCCGCGAGGCGGTAGAGCGGCTGGTAGTCGATGAAGAACTCGCCGCGGTCGAGGGCCGCCGGCATCCGCACCGACACCGCGTAGCGGCTGACCGCCCGGGCGTTCTCCTTGGGGTCGAAGAGCGTCCAGCGGCCGCGGCCGGCCTCCTTGGCGCGGTACAGGGTGAGGTCGGCGGCCCGGACGGCGGCGCCCGGGGTGGTGGTGGACACCCGCCGCTCCAGCACGCCGACGCTGGCGCCGACGGCGAGCTTGTGGTCGCCGATCAGCACCGGCCCGGCCAGCGCCTTGAGCACGGTCTTCGCGGCGGCCACCGCCTCCTGCTCGCCCCGGCACTTCTCCAGCAGGACGACGAACTCGTCGCCGCCGAGCCGGGCCACCAGGTGGCCGAGCGGGGTGAGGGCGGCCTTCAGCCGGGCGGCGACGGCGGCCAGCAGCTGGTCGCCCATGTCGTGGCCGAGGCTGTCGTTGACCACCTTGAAACCGTCGAGGTCGACGTAGCAGAGGCCGAAGCGGGCGCCCGGCTCGGGCTCCTCGAACAGCTTCTCCAGCCGCTCGAAGAAGGCCGCGCGGTTGGGCAGTCCGGTCAGCGGGTCGTGGGTGGCCTGGTGGCGCAGCCGCTCCTGGAGCCGGTAGCGGTCGGTGACGTCCTCCAGCATCGCGACCTGGTACTGCGGGATGCCGTCGTCGTCGCGGATCAGCGAGACGGTCAGGTGGGTCCAGATCACCTCGCCGTCCTGGCGGTAGTACGGCTTGTCGAACTGGAAGTAGTCCCGCTTGCCGCTGATCAGCTCCTCGTACGCCTCCCACACGCCGGGGGTGTCCTCGGGGTGCACCAGGTCGCCGACCCGGCGGCCGATCATGTCCTCCGGGCCCGCGCCGAACAGCTCCTGGAGGGCCTTGTTGACCGCCATGATGTTGCCGTCGGTGTCACCGATGCCGATGCCGATGGCGGCGCTCTCGAACAGCGCCCGGAACCGGGCCTCGGAGGCGCGCAGCGCCCGCTCGGCCTCCTTGCGGGCGCTGTCGGCGGCGGTGCGGATCGCCTCCTGCTCGGTCAGCGTGCGCTCGCGCAGGGCGGCCGCCCAGCCGGCCGCGAAGGCGCCGGTCAGGGCCGGGCCGCGGTCGTCCTGGACGGGCTGCGCCTGGAGCAGCTCGACCGCCCGGGCCAGCAGCACCGGGTCGGTGAAGTGCGCGTCGACCAGGTCGGCGCCGGCCTGCGCGGCCAGCCGCGGCTCGAACGGCTCGTCCTCCTGGGCGCGGTGCAGCAGCGCGGCGGTGCGCGCGACCAGCCGGCCGAGCAGGCCGGGGTGGACGGCGGTGCCGTGGTCGGCGGAGAGCAGCCGGGCCCACTCCTCGTGGAACCGCTCCGCGTTGCCGCGCACCGGGGTGGTACTCATCTGCTGAACCTGGTTCCTCTGGTGTACGCGCCGGTTCCGGCGGGCCCGGCAGGCCTTGCGGGCCGAGCGGGCCGGGCAGGCCTCGCGACGGCCGCCGCGCGGGGCGTGCGGCCGTCGGTGCCTCGTCCGTCGCGTCCGCTCAAGGGCGGATCCCCACGCCCGCCACCCCGGCGATCCGCTCGGGGTGCTCACCGACCGTACCCGGCTGGTCCGGACGCCACAGCGGCAGGTGCACCACGCCCGGCTCGACCAGCTCGAAGCCGGAGAACATCGCGGTGATCTGCTCGTGGGTGCGCATGGTCAGCGGGGTCGGCGTCCGCTGGTAGAGCTTCTGGTGGTCCTCGGCCTGGTCGGGGCGGCTCTCCAGGGCGGCGTGCGAGAGCACCAGCGCGCTGCCGGGCGGGAGGGCGTCGCGGACCGTTCCGATCAGCCGCCACGGGTCGTCCTCGTCGCCGACGAAGTGCGCGACGGCGACCAGCAGCACGGCCACGGGCTCGCCGGCCGCCAGCAGCTCGGTGACCTCGGGGCGAGCCAGCAGGTCGTCGACGTCGCGCAGGTCGGCCTGGGCGACGGCGCAGTCGTGGTCGTCCTCCAGCAGCAGGCGGCTGTGCGCGACGGCGACCGGGTCGCGGTCCACGTAGACCACCTTGGCCTCGGGGCGGATCGCCCGGGCGATCTCGTGCACGGCGCCGAAGGTCGGGATGCCGGAGCCGATGTCCAGGAAGCGGGTGACGCCCTGCTCGGCGAGGAAGGTCACGGCGCGGCGCAGGAAGGCGCGGTTGGAGCGCATGATCTGCGGCAGCTCCGGCCACATGGCGATCGCCTTGCGGGCCATCTCCCGGTCGACCTCGAAGTTGTGCGAGCCCCCCAGGTAGTAGTCGTAGACCCGCGCGGCGTTCGGTTTGTCCAGGTCCGTACCCTCCGGTACCCAGCTCGGTCGCCGCATGCCTGTGACTCCTTCACTCCGGTTTCTGGGGTCGCAGCGCCCAGGGGATGCTGCCGTGACTGATGAGACTACAAGCACAGAAGATCCTCCCCCGCACCCCGAACGGGTGCAAGCGGAGTGCCTCCTTCCTCCCGGACGGGCGCTTCCGGAAGATTCACCTCCGGTTACCGGCCGTGCCACGGACCAACTCGGCAACGGTCCAACGGCGTTCACCCCTCGGAGCGACCGGCCCGGACTAGGGTGGGGCCGTGGACCCCAACCACTACCGATTCCGGGGCGTCTGGCGGCTCGCGGCTCCGGCGACCGCCGTGTACGCGGCCCTCGAGGACGTGCGGAGCTATCCGCTGTGGTGGCCGGAGATCCGCGAGGTCCGACCGACCGGCGAGGACTCCGGGGACGTGGTGGTGCGCGCGCTGCTGCCGTACCAGTTGGTGATCGGGCTGGCGGCGAGGCGGCGCGACCCGGCCGCCGGGGTGCTGGAGGTGGCCATGCGGGGCGACCTGGCCGGGTGGTCGCGGTTCACGGTGACGCCGGACCTGGCGGGCGGGGCCGGCGAGGCGGGTGGACCGAGCGAGGCCCGCGGGCCGGGCGGTCCGGGCAGCCGGGTGCTGTTCGAGGAGGAGACCCGGCCCGGCAAGCCCATGCTGCGCCGGCTCGCCCTGCCGCTGCACCCGCTGTTCCGGGCCAACCACGCGGTGATGATGCGCCGTGGGCGGCGGGGGCTCGCGGCGTACCTGGCGGGGGCGGCGGCGGGGTGACGGGCGTCGGGCGGGGCGACGGGCGCCGGAGGACGGATGGCGGCGAACAGATGACAGACGACAACTTTCAGCGAACAGATGACAGCTTTCGAAATCTGTCATCTGTTCGCGACACCCCCGGCCCCGCGCCCACCGACGTCCCCGCCCCCGGCTTCGGCTTCGACGCCCCCTTCGACCGCACCGGCACCGGCAGCAGCAAGTGGGCCCGCGCGGACGCCCCGGGAACGATCGCGATGGGCCTCGCCGACATGGACCTGCCCGGACCGCCCGCCGTCGCCGAGGCGCTGGAGCGGCGCGCCCGGCACCGCGCGTACGGCTACACGGTCTGCGACCCGGCCGGCCGCGCGCTGGTGGCCGACTGGTACCGCACCCGGCACGGCGCCGCGGTCGACCCGGACTGGGTCCTGCTGCTGCCCTGCGGCCCGCGCACCGCGCTGCGCCTCCTCCTGGAGACCGTACGGCCGCAGGCCCCCGTCCTCTTCCCCACCCCCGAGTGGGGCGGCTTCGCCCAGCTCTGCCGCGCGGCCGGCCTCCCGTACCGCGAGCTGCCGCTGCACCCGGCGCACCCGCCGCAAGTACCGCACCCGGGCCCGAGCGGCTACCGGCTCCCGTCGGGCCCGCTCCCCCGCCCCGTCGGCGCCGTACTGCTGAGCAACCCGCACAACCCCTCCGGCACGGTGTGGCCGGCCGACGCCGTGCGCGCGCTCGCCGCCCGGGCGGCCGAGAGCGGTGCGCTGCTGGTCTCGGACGAGGTGCACGGCGACCTCACCCACCCCGACCGCGCCCACCCCGTCGCCGTCACCACCGCCGACCCGGCGCACCGGCCCCTCGTCGTCACCCTCAACTCCGTCGGCAAGACCTTCAACTGCTCCGGCATCCCCAGCAGTTTCGCCCTCGTCCCCGACCCCGGGCTGCGCGCCCGGTTCACCGAGGCGCTGGCCGGCTACGGCCTCTGGGAGGGCGGCCTGCTGGAGCAGACCGTGCAGCAGGCGGCGCTGCGCGAGGGCGGGCCCTGGCTGGAGGCGCTGATCGCCCACCTGGTCGCCGCCCGCACCCGGCTGACCGACCGGCTCGGGCCCGCCGTCCGCGCCACCCCGCGGGCCTCCTATCTGCTCTGGCTGGATGCCGCCGCGCTCGGCCTGCCGCCCGCCGACGCCCGCCGGGCACTGCTGGAGCGCTGCGGTCTGGAGGCCTCCGACGGCGCCGACTTCGGGCCCGGCGGCCGGGGTTCGCTGCGCCTGAACTACGCCCTGCCGGGGCCGGTGCTGGCGACCGTCCTGGAGCGGCTGGAGCGCCTGTGACCCCGGCACGTGCCCCGACCGGGTACGGACCGCTCCCTGCCCGCCGGTCGGCCTGACAGCCCCGAACTCACCCGTTCGCCACAGCTCTGACCTGCGAAAACGAACGTTCACACGATTTTTGCGGGGCATCCCCGCATGCTCCGTAGCAGACTGGGCAAAGTAGACCGGGCCGCAATCGTGATCCCGAGGATGGTGAGTCCGGTGATACCGGTATCCCGCACCACTCCGCCCGACCGGCAGAGCACGCCAACACCCCCGCCGGGGGTGACCCCGTTGACCGAATCGGGGGCGCGCAGCCACGTGTCGGGCGTCTGCTTCAAGATCGGACCGCCCCGTCTGGTGGGGGTGGAGGTCGAATGGTTCGTCCATGACGATCGATGTCCGTCCCGCCCCGTACGACCGGAACTGCTCCACGCCGCACTGGAGTCGCTGCCACTCGGCGGACCGGACGGCGTCTCCCTCCCCTCCGGTTCGCGCCTCACGCTCGAACCCGGCGGACAGGTCGAGCTCAGCTCCCCGCCCGCCACCGGCCTCCTGGCCTGCGTCGAGGACACCCGACGCGATCTGACCGCCCTGCGGGCCGCCTTCGCGGCACAGGGCCTGCGACTCACCGGCACCGGGACGGACCCGTACGCCCGCCCCCGACGGATGGTGCTGGACCACCCCCGCTACCTCGCGATGGAACGCTTCTTCGACTCCGCCGGGCCCTGGGGCCGCATCATGATGACCGGCACCGCGTCGGTGCAGGTCTGCCTGGACGCCGGCGAGGCGGACGGGCCGCACGCGGTGGAGCGCCGCTGGCGACTGGCTCACCGGCTGGGCCCGGTGCTGGTCGCCGCATTCGCCAACTCCCCGACACTGGACGGTAGTTCGACCGGCCATCGGTCCACCCGGCAGGCCGTCTGGTCCCGGATGGACCCGACCCGCACGCTCGCCCCGGAGCCGGACCACGGCGACCCGCGCGAGGCCTGGGCACAGTACGTGCTGGACGCCCGAGTCCTGTGCGTGCGAAGGCCCGAGGGCCTGCCCTGGACGGCCCCGACCGGGCTGACCTTCCGCGACTGGATCCGCGGCGCGGGCGAACGCCCGCCCACGCTCGACGACTTGGACTACCACCGCACCACCCTCTTCCCACCGGTGCGCCCGCGCGGCCACCTGGAGCTGCGGATGATCGACGCCCAGCCCGGGGACGGCTGGGTGGTAGTCGCCGCGCTGGTCACCGCGCTGCTGGACGACCCGGTGGCCGCCGATGCCGCGCTGGCCGCGCTGGAGCCGCTGGAACGCACCGACGGTCCGCGCCCGCCGCGCAGCGAGGTCTGGCGCCGGGCCGCCACCCTGGCCATGGCCGACCCGGAGCTGCGCCGGGCCACCCTCACCTGCTTCGCCGCCGCCGACGCCGCACTGGGCCGCCTGCCCGGCGCCGGTCAACTGCGCACCGTCGTCGCCGAGTTCGCCGAGCGCTACCCCGCGCGCGGCCGCTGCCCGGCCGACGACCAGCTGGACGCCCTGCGCTCCGGCACCCGACCCGCTCCCCCGGAGGAGGCCGCACCATGACCGACGTCCGACCCCACGGGGGCACCGAGGCGGCCGGCCCGGACCGCAGCACCGGCCCGACCGCCGCCACCGCCACCCCTGACGCCGCCGCCATCGGCACCGAGGCGCTGCGCGAGAGCATCGCCACCGAGCTGCTGGCCGCCCGCGCCCGCACCGCCGCGCTGACCGACTGCGTCGGGGACGGCGACCTCACCGCCCAGCACTCCCCGCTGATGTCCCCGCTGGTCTGGGACCTCGCACACATCGGCAACCAGGAGGAGCTCTGGCTGCTGCGCAACGTCGGCGGCCGCGACCCGATGCACCCCGAGATCGATCCGCTCTACGACGCCTTCCAGCACCCCCGCGCCGAGCGCCCCAGCCTGCCGCTGCTGCCGCCCGCCGAGGCCCGCGCCTACGCCCACGAGGTGCGCGGCCGGGTGCTGGACCTGCTGGCGGCGAGCCCGCTGGAGGGCGCGCCGCTGCTGGACGCCGGGTTCGCGTTCGGGATGATCGCCCAGCACGAGCAGCAGCACGACGAGACGATGCTGATCACCCACCAGCTCCGCCAGGGCAAGCCGGCCCTGGCCGCCCCACCGCCGCCGCCCGCGCCCGCCGACGCGGCCGCCCTGCCCGCCGAAGTCCTGATCCCCGCGGGCCCGTTCACCATGGGGACGGACACCGAGCCGTGGGCGCTGGACAACGAGCGCCCGGCGCACACCGTCGACCTGCCGGCCTTCCTGCTGGACACCACCCCGGTCACCAACGCCGCCTACCAGCGGTTCATCGCGGACGGCGGCTACGACGACCCGCGCTGGTGGACTCCGGAGGGCTGGGAGCACCGCCGCCGCGCCGACCTGACCGCCCCGCTGTTCTGGCGCCACCAGGACGGCCAGTGGATCCGCCGGCGCTTCGGCACGGTGGCGCCGGTCGAGCCGGACGAGCCCGTCCTGCACGTCAGTTGGTACGAGGCGGACGCGTACGCCCGGTGGGCCGGCCGGCGGCTGCCGACCGAGGCCGAGTGGGAGAAGGCGGCCCGGCACGACCCGGCCACCGGCCGCTCCCGCCGCTACCCCTGGGGCGACGGCCCGCCCGGCCCCGAGCACGCCAACCTCGGCCAGCGCCACCTGCGCCCGGCCGGGGCGGGCAGCTACCCGAAGGGCCGGTCCCCGTACGGGGTGGGCCAGTTGATCGGCGACGTGTGGGAGTGGACGGCCAGCGACTTCCGCCCCTACCCGGGCTTCCGGGCCTGGCCGTACCGGGAGTACTCGGAGGTGTTCTTCGGCCCCGAGCACAAGGTGCTGCGCGGCGGCTGCTTCGCGGTGGCGCCGGTCGCCTGCCGGGGCACCTTCCGCAACTGGGACTACCCGGTCCGGCGGCAGATCTTCGCCGGGTTCCGCACCGCCCGCGACCTGGAGGCGGACTGATGTGCCGTCACATCGCCTACCTGGGCGAGCCGGTGGCGCCCCGGGAGCTACTGGTGCACCCGCCGTACGGGCTGTACCGGCAGTCCTGGGCGCCCCGGGTCCAGCAGTACGGCACGGTCAACGCGGACGGCTTCGGCCTCGGCTGGTACGCGGACGGCGACGAGGTGCCCGCCCGCTACCGCCGGACCGGGCCGATCTGGGCGGACGAGGCCTTCGCCGACCTCGCCCGGGTGATCCGCACCCGGGCACTGCTGGCCGCCGTCCGGTCCGCCACCGAGGGCTGCGCACCGGGCGAGGGCGCGGCCGCGCCGTTCGCCGCCGAGCGCTGGCTGTTCAGCCACAACGGCGCGGTGGCCGGCTGGCCCGGCAAGCTGGACGCGCTGGCCGCCCTGCTGCCCCCGGCCGAACTGCTGGACCTGGAGGCGCGCACCGACTCGGCGCTGCTGTGGGCGCTCACCCTGCACCGGCTGCGGGACGGCGCCGGGCCGGGCGAGGCCCTGGCGGGCACCGTCGCGGACGTCACCGCGCACACCACCGGGCGGCTCAACCTGCTGCTCACCGACGGCGCCTCGATCGCCGCGACCACCTGGGGCGACACCCTGTACCACCGCACCCTGCCGGGCCTCGGCACGGTGGTGGCCTCCGAACCGTACGACGACGCGCCGGGCTGGACGTCCGTCCCCGACGGTTCGCTGCTGCTGGCGGACTCGCGCGGCGTCACCGTACGCCGCCTTCCCGGCCGCGACTGATCCCCACTCTTCTTTCACCTTCTGAACAGAGGAACCACCCTGTCATGGACACCTTCGAACTCACCCGACTGCTGCCCGCCGACCACTTCAGCACCGCGCTGCGCCACGACGTGCAGCACGGACTGACCGCGCGGCCCAAGTGGCTGCCGCCGAAGTGGTTCTACGACGCGCGGGGCAGCGAGCTGTTCGAGGAGATCACCCGGCTGCCCGAGTACTACCCGACCCGGGCGGAGCGGGCCATCCTGACCGCCCGGGCCGGCGAGATCGCCGCCGCCACCGGGGCCCGCACCCTGGTGGAGCTGGGCTCCGGCTCCTCCGAGAAGACCCGGCTGCTGCTGGACGCCCTGCGCGCGCTCGGCACCCTGGAGACGTACGTCCCGGTGGACGTCAGCGAGAGCGCGCTGACCGCGGCCGGCGCCGCCATCTCCGCCGAGTACCCCGGGCTCGCGGTGCACGGCGTGCTCGCCGACTTCACCGCCGGGCTCGGCCTGCCCCCGGAGGGCGGCCCGCGCCTGGTCGCCTTCCTCGGCGGCACCCTCGGCAACCTGCTGCCCCTTGAGCGCGCGGCCTTCCTGCACGGCCTGCGCACCGCCCTCGACCCGGGCGACTTCCTGCTGCTCGGCACCGACCTGGTCAAGGACCCGGCGGTGCTGGTCGCCGCCTACGACGACTCCGCCGGGGTGACCGCCGAGTTCAACCGGAACGTGCTGAACGTGCTCAACCGCGAGCTGGGCGCCGACTTCGACCCGGACGCCTTCGAGCACGTCGCGCTCTGGGACGCCGAGCAGGAGTGGATCGAGATGCGGCTGCGCTCGCTGCGCGCGCAGTCCGTGAAGATCCCGGCCCTGGACCTGCCGGTGCACTTCGCCCGGGGCGAGGAGCTGCGCACCGAGGTGTCGGCGAAGTTCCGCCGGGAGCGGGTGGCCGGGGAACTGGCGGCGGCCGGGCTGCGGCTGAGCCACTGGTGGACCGACCCGGAGGGCCGGTTCGGGCTCTCGCTCGCCTCGCCGGCCTGACCGCCTTGCCCGGACGGCCCAATTTGCTTGTTCACCTTACGAATTCTCAGAGCGAAACTTGAGGTTCCCGGTGTACAAGACTTAAACGAATAGGGGTTACGATCTCGGCTACCGAGCTCAGCGTTGAGTACCAGGAGTCAGATCGTGAGCGTCACCCAGAAGCCCTCCGGGGCGGTCGAGGCCCCCGCGCCCGGCCGCCTCGGCTTCGTCGTCTTCATCACCGCGGCAGCGGCCCTCGGCGGCTTCCTGTTCGGCTACGACAGCTCCGTGATCAACGGCGCCGTCTCCGGCATCCAGGAGAAGTTCGGCGTCGGCAGCGGCGTGACCGGTCTGATCGTCTCCTCGGCCCTGCTGGGCTCGGCGGTCGGCGCCGCGGTCGCCGGACGGTTCGCCGACCGGTACGGCCGCATCAAGGTCATGAAGGCGGGCGCCCTGCTGTTCGCGATCAGCGCGGTCGGCTCGATGCTGCCGTTCTCCGCCTGGGACCTCGCCCTCTGGCGCGTCCTCGGCGGCGCGGCCATCGGCATCGCCTCGGTGATCGCCCCGACCTACATCGCCGAGGTCGCGCCGACCAAGTACCGGGGCCGGCTGGCCTCCTTCCAGCAGGCCGCGATCGTGCTCGGCATCGCGATATCCCAGCTGGTCAACTGGGTGCTGGCGCAGGCGGCCGGCGGCGACACCCGCGGCCGGCTGCTCGGCCTGGAGGCCTGGCAGTGGATGCTCGGCATCTGCGTCGTCCCGGCCGCGGTCTACTTCGTGCTCGCCTCGGTGATCCCCGAGTCCCCGCGCTACCTGATCCAGGCCGAGCGCCTGGACGACGCCCGCAAGGTGCTCGCCGAGGTCGAGGGCGAGGGCGTGGACACCGACGCCCGGATCGCCGAGGTCCAGGCGCTGATCGCCTCCGACCACCGCCCGCGCTTCCGCGACCTGCTCGGCGGCCGCTTCGGCCTGCTCCCGATCGTCTGGGTCGGCATCGGCCTGTCGGTCTTCCAGCAGCTGGTCGGCATCAACGTGATCTTCTACTACTCGTCGATCCTGTGGCAGTCGGTCGGCATCGACCAGGGCAACTCGCTGCTGATCAGCTTCGTCGGCTCGGTGATCAACATCCTCGGCACCGTGATCGCGATCGTGCTGGTCGACCGGGTCGGCCGCAAGCCGCTCGCCCTGATCGGCTCGGCCGGCATGGCGGTCGCGCTCGGCACCGCCGGCTGGGCCTTCTCCTCGGCCACCGGCAGCGGGGACAACCTCACCCTGCCCGACCTCCAGGGCACCGTCGCGCTGGTCGCCGCCAACGCCTTCGTGCTGTTCTTCGCGATGTCCTGGGGCGTCGTCGTCTGGGTGATGCTCGGCGAGATGTTCCCGAACCGGATCCGCGCCGCCGCGCTCTCCGTCGCCGCCTCCGCGCAGTGGATCGCGAACTGGGTGATCACCGTCTCGTTCCCGTCCATGTCGCGCTGGAACCTGTCGGCGACCTACCTGATCTACGCCGCCTTCGCGGCGCTCTCCATCCTCTTCGTGGCGAAGTTCATGAAGGAGACCAAGGGCGTCCGGCTGGAGGACATGGGCTGATCCGCCCGTCGGCCCGACAACCTCTCGGCCCCCGTACCCCCGGCGCGATCAGCGCGGGGTGCGGGGGCCGAATCGTTTCCGCTCGACCGGGCCCCTCCAGCCTCGTCTCAGGGCCGCTCGGCGAGCCGGGCGTAGCGCAGGGCGAGCCCGTCGAGCAGCGCCTCCAGCCCGGTCTCGAAGGCGCCCTCGTCCACCGTCCCGCGGTGCCCGGCCAGCCGGTGCGCCTCGCCGAGGTGCGGGTAGTCGGCCGCGTCGTAGACCTCGGCGTCGGCGGGGAAGCCGGCCGCGAAGGAGGCGAGCGCCGAGCCGGTGACGAAGTAGCGCATCAGCGCGCCGATCCTGGTCGCCTGACCGCGCGGCCACCCGGACTCGACCAGGTGGCCGAAGACGGCGTCGGCCAGCCGCAGGGCGTTCGGCCGGCGCCCGGGGCCCTGGGCGAGCACCGGGACGATGTTGGGGTGGGCGGCCAGCGCGGCACGGTAGGAGCGGGCCCAGTCGCGCAGCGCCTCCGGCCAGGAGCCCCCACCGGCTCCGGCAACCCCGGTGGTGCCGAACATCGACAGGTCGACCTCGCCGATGACGCTGTCCACCACCGCGTCCAGCAGCTCGTCCTTGGTGGCGAAGTGGTTGTAGAGCGAGGGCCCGCTGACCGACAGCTCGCTGGCGAGCCGGCGCGTGGAGAGGGCGTCCAGCCCCTCGTCGTCGATCAGCCGCAGCGCGGCGGCGACGATGCGCTCGCGGCTGAGCAGCGGGGTGCGTGGACGGGCCATCGCGGCGGGTGCCTCCGGTTCCTCCGGTCGGGTGTGCTGGGGACCGATTCTGGCAGGTGCCCCTTCCCAGCGCGGGCGGGGCGGGGCTACAGTCCCCCCATAAAACTTGCAGCGCTAGTTTAATGGGTCCGGCCCTGGGGTCGGGGCCCTGGACACCGGATTCGGGAGCCGCCGTGAACCTGGAGTTGTCCGAGGAGCAGAGCGCCGTCCGGGACCTCGCCGCCTCCTTCACCGACCGCGAGGTCGTGCCGCACGCCGCCGAGTGGGACCGCGCCGAGTCCGTCGACCGCGCGATCATCGGCAAGCTGGCGAAGGTCGGCTTCCTCGGGCTGACCATCCCGGAGGAGTACGGCGGCAGCGGCGGCGACCACCTGGCGTACTGCCTGGTCCTGGAGGAACTCGGGCGCGGCGACTCGGCCGTGCGCGGGATCGTCTCGGTCTCGCTCGGCCTGGTCGGCAAGTCGGTCAACGCCTTCGGCACCGAGGAGCAGAAGCGGCACTGGCTGCCCCGGCTCACCTCGGGCGAGGCGCTCGCCTGCTTCGCGCTCACCGAGCCGGGCACCGGATCGGACGCCGCCAACCTCACCACCCGCGCCGTCCGGGACGGCGGGGACTGGCTGATCAACGGCGCCAAGACCTTCATCACCAACGGCACCTGGGCCGACGTCGCCCTGGTCTTCGCCCGCACCGGCGGCGACGCGCCCGAGCAGCGGGGCCACCGGGGCATCACCGCCTTCCTGGTCCCCACCGACCTGCCCGGCTTCACCCGCACCGAGATCCACGGCAAGCTCGGCCTGCGCGGCCAGGCCACCGCCGGCCTCTCCTTCGAGGACGTCCGGGTGCCGGACAGCGCCCGGCTCGGCGAGGTCGGCAAGGGGTTCACGGTGGCGATGGCCGCGCTGGCCAAGGGCCGGATGTCGGTGGCGGCCGGCTGCGTCGGCATCGCCCGGGCCTGCCTGGAGACCGCCGTCCGCTACGCGGGCGAGCGCGAGCAGTTCGGCAAGCCGATCGCCTCGCACCAGCTCGTCCAGGAGCTGCTGGCCGGCATCGCCGTGGACGTCGAGGCGGCCCGGCTGCTCACCTGGAAGGTCGCCGACCACATCGACCGCGGCCTGCCGTTCGCCACCGAGTCCTCCGTCGCCAAGCTGTACGCCAGCGAGGCCGCCGTCCGGGCCGCCAACAACGCGCTCCAGGTCTTCGGCGGCTACGGGTTCATCGACGAGTACCCCGTCGGCAAGTACCTGCGCGACGCGCGGGTGATGACGCTCTACGAGGGCACCAGCCAGATCCACCAGCTGCTCATCGGACGCGCCCTGACCGGCGTCAACGCCTTCTGACGCCGGCCTGCCAAGCCGCCCTGCCCCGCCGCCTGCCCCGCCACCCGTTTCCCGAGAAGGAGCCCGACGACGTGCGTCCCGTCTACTTCGCCGCCGCCCGCCGCACACCCATCGGCCGACTGCGCGGTGCGCTCGCCACGGTCCGCCCGGACGACCTCTCGGCCACCGTGCTGCGCGCCCTGCTCGCCGACGTCCCCGCGCTCGACCCGGCCCGGATCGACGACGTCTACTGGGGCGCCGCCAACCAGGCCGGCGAGGACAACCGCAACGCCGCCCGGATGGCCGTGCTGCTGGCCGGCCTGCCGGAGACCGTCCCCGGGGCCACCGTCAACCGGCTCTGCGCCTCCGGCCTGGAGGCCGTCACCCTCGCCGCCCGGGCCATCGGCTCCGGCGAGGCGGACGTGGTGCTGGCCGGCGGCTGCGAGTCGATGACCCGCGCCCCCTTCGTCCTCCCCCGCCCCGACGAGGCGCTGCCGCACCGGATGGAGACCTTCGACACCCGGCTCGGCTGGCGGCTCACCAACCCGCGGATGGCCGAACTGCACGGCGTGCTCAGCATGGGCGAGACCGCCGAGGAGGTGGCCACCCGGTACGGCATCGGCCGGGAGCGCCAGGACGCCTTCGCGCTGCGCAGCCACCAGCGGGCCGGCGCCGCCCGCGAGGACGGGCACTTCGACGCGGAACTCGTCCCGGTCGAGCGGCCGGACGGCGTGACGGTGGGCCGCGACGAGGGCATCCGCGAGGACACCAGCCTGGCGAAGCTCGCCGGCCTCAAGCCGGTGTTCCGACCCGGGGGCACGGTCACCGCCGGGAACGCCTCGCCGATGAACGACGGCGCGGCCGGGCTGCTCCTGGTCGGCGAGGAGGCGCTGCACGACCTCGGGCTGCGGCCGCTCGGCCGGTACGTGGCCGGCGCCTCGGCCGGGGTGCACCCGGACGTCATGGGCATCGGCCCGGTCCCGGCCACGGCGAAGGTGCTCGCGCGGGCCGGCTGGTCGCTCGCCGACCTGGACACCGCCGAGCTGAACGAGGCCTTCGCGGCCCAGGCGCTCGCCTCCGCCGACGGCATCGGGTTCAGCCCGGAGCGGGCCGAGGAGGTGGTCAACCCCAGCGGCGGCGCGATCGCGCTCGGCCACCCCCTGGGCGGCTCCGGCGCCCGCATCCTCACCACCCTGCTGCACCGGATGCGCCGTACCGGTGCCCGGCGCGGTCTGGCCACCATGTGCGTGGGCGTGGGGCAGGGTACGGCCGTGCTCGTCGAGAACGTCTGACGACCGGCGCCCCCCGTCCGTCGATCCACACCTCTGTCGATCCACAACTCTGTTGGTCCACACCTCTGTTGATCCAAACCTCCGTCGGTCCGAGCCTCCAGGGCCCGGACCGACCTTCAACCTCCAGACTTCCGAGGAGTTCACATGACGCGGTTCGCGGGGAAGGTCGCCGTGGTGACCGGCGCGGCCCAGGGCATCGGGGCGGCCACCGCCCGCCTGCTGGCGGAGGAGGGCGCGGCGGTCGCCGTCGTCGACCTCACCGCCGAGCGGGCGGCCGGGACGGTCGCCGAGATCACCGCCAAGGGCGGCACCGCCCGGGCGTACGGCTGCGACGTGGCCGACTACGACGCCGTGGAGGCGGTGTTCGCGCAGGTCGCGGCGGACCTCGGCGGGGTGCACATCCTGGTCAACAACGCCGGGATCACCCGGGACAACCTGTTCTTCAAGATGCCGAAGGCCGACTGGGACGCGGTGCTGACGGTCAACCTGACCAGCGCGTACAACTGCAGCCACGTCGCGCAGAAGTACATGGTGGCGCAGAAGTACGGGAAGATCGTCTCGCTCAGCTCGCGCTCCGCCCTCGGCAACCGGGGCCAGGCCAACTACGCGGCCGCCAAGGCCGGCATCCAGGGCCTCACCGCGACCCTGGCGATCGAGCTCGGGCCGTTCAACGTCAATGTCAACGCCGTCGCGCCCGGGTACATCGCCACCGCGATGACCGCGGCCACCGCCGAGCGGGTCGGCAGCAGCGCCGAGGAGCACCAGACCGAGGTCGCCGCCCGGACGCCGCTGCGCCGGGTCGGGCAGCCGGAGGAGGTCGCCTCGGTCGTCGCCTTCCTGGCCAGCGAGGAGGCCTCCTACGTCAGCGGGCAGACGCTGTACGTCAACGGCGGAGCACGCTAGGCGGTTGTCTGACGTGTCGTCATGTCGCCGTCCCGGGTGGGGGGTTACTTTCCCCTGGGACGGCCTTTACCTTTTCGCGTGGCCGAGTATGACCATGTCCTTGATCACATGGCCCCACCAAATGACTATGGCATGATCATGCAGCTCTCGATGGGATGGCCGCACCGACCCGACCGAACCAGGTCGGGCCCTGCGCCCCAAGGAGTCCCATGGGCAGCCCCGCCACCCTCCGCCGCGCCCTGGCCCTGCTCGCCGTGGGGGCCACCGCCCTCACGGCCGGTACCGTCGCCGTACCGGCCGCCGGCACCGCGATCGCCGCCCCCGCGCACGATCTCACGGGCGTCCACGTCCGCCCCGCCTCCTTCGGGCACCACAACGCCCAGGGCCGCCCCGCCCCGCTGAGCACCACCCAGTGCGTCAGCCAGGTCGGTATCCACTGCTACTCGCCGCTGCAGTACCGGACCGCCTACAACCTGGACCCGCTGTACCAGGAGGGCATCACCGGCAAGGGCCGCACCATCGTCATCGTCGACTCCTTCGGCTCGCCGACCATCCAGCACGACCTGGAGGTCTTCGACAAGCAGTGGGGCATCCCGGACACCAACGTCGAGGTGGTCAAGTGGGGCAACGTCCCCACCTGGGACCCGAAGAACCCCGACCACACCGGCTGGGCCGGCGAGACCACCCTGGACGTCGAGTACGCCCACGCGATCGCCCCCGACGCGCACATCATCCTGGTCGAGACCGGCGTCGCCGAGACCGAGGGCACCACCGGCCTGCCCGAGATGATGGACGCCGAGAAGGCCCTCATCAAGGCCGGCCGCGCCGACGTCATCTCGCAGAGCTTCGGCGCCACCGAGAACACCTTCCCGGGGTACGACAAGGGCGACTTCAAGTCGCTCACCGACCTGCGCTACGCCTTCCAGGCCGCGGCCGACCACAACGTGACGGTGCTCGCCGCCTCCGGCGACAACGGCGCCACCGACGCCCAGGAGAACGGCACCGACCTGTACCCGTACAAGGTCAACTCCTGGCCGTCCTCGGACCCGCTGGTCACCTCCATCGGCGGCACCCAGCTCACCCTGGACGACAAGGGCAACCGCACCGCGCCCGACAAGGTGTGGCACGACAAGTCCGGCGCCGGCGGCGGTGGCGTCTCGGGCATCTTCGAGCGTCCGTGGTACCAGGCCGGCGTCGCCAACGTCACCGGCAACCACCGCGGCACCCCGGACATCAGCATGAGCGCGGCCGTGGACGGCGCCGCCTGGACCTACGAGTCCTACGACCCGACCTCGGTCGGCTGGCACCTCACCGGCGGCACCAGCGAGGCCACCCCGCTGTTCTCGGGCGTCGTCGCGCTCGCCGACCAGCTCGCCGGCCACCGCCTCGGCCAGCTCAACTGGCGCCTGTACGGCATGAACCTGCTGCCGAGCAAGTGGAGCGGCATCGTGGACGTGAAGCAGGGCGACAACGGCTGGAACGGCGTCACCGGCTACAACGCGACCGAGGGCTACGACCTCGCCAGCGGCCTGGGCACCATCGACGGCGCGAAGTTCGTGCACGCGGTCGCCGGTCGGTGAACCGGCGGGTCACCGGGTGACGGGTGACAAGTAACAGATAACAGACGACAGCGGACAGATTTTGAAATCTGTCCGCTGTTCGCTGTTTTCCGTCTGCTGTTATCCGTCAGCTGTCGCCCGCCGACCGCCGGCTGTCAGCCGGTCGCGGCCAACTGGGCGAGGTAGCGCTCGGCGGCGCGGAGCTTGCGGCCGTCGGGGCCCGGGAGGTAGGCGCGCAGTTCGATGATCTCCGGGGCGATCCGGATGGCCTCCGCACGGTCGGCGATCGCGCGCCAGCAGGCCTCGGCGTTAGTGGCCGCCCGCTGGGTCTCCAC
Organism: Kitasatospora sp. NPDC001261; assembly: GCF_042896795.1. NCBI lineage: Bacteria > Bacillati > Actinomycetota > Actinomycetes > Kitasatosporales > Streptomycetaceae > Kitasatospora > Kitasatospora sp. NPDC001261. Next base: position 65,363 of record NZ_JBIAXP010000014.1, on the reverse strand, counting down.
ATGGTCCGGGCCCTGCGAACGGAGCAGGGTCAGCGCCACCTCGCGGTAGATGTCCGCGGCCTCGGCCGACCGGCCCGCGAGCCGGCAGACGTGCGCCCGGACCTGCCGGACCTGCAGCACCGGCTCGGAGACGGCACCGTGCTCGGCGATCGCCTCCAGTTCGAGGGCGAAGGCCAGGTCGGTGGCGGCGGCGTGGTCCCCGGCCTCGGCGCTACGGACGATCCGTCCGATGACCTCGCGGTAGTCCGCGCGGGGCGTAGCGGCCGCCGCTGCCTCGTCGGCTGGGGCGTCGGCAGGGACGTCACTCGGGGCGGGCGGCGCGTCGGCGGGAGCGTCCTCGGCCGGCGCTTCGTCCTGCGGCACGGCGTCGGCCGGCACCTCGTCAGAAGGTGTCCCGTCCACCGGAACGACATCGGCGGGAGCCTGCCCGGCGGACTCCTGCTCGGCGGGCGCCTCGTCCGTCGGCACGGACTCCACCGGGACGGCGTCCCTGGGCTCCTCCGCGGCCTCGGGAGCCTCCTCGACGACCTCCCCGGCAGCGCCCTCGGCTGCCTCCTCGCTCGTCTCCTCCGCTGCCTCCTCGGCCACCGGCTCGGCCACGGTCCCGACCGCCTCCGCCGCAGCTTCGGCGGCCACCGCGGCTTCCTCCTGCGGGAGTTCGGGCTCGGCGACGGCACCGTCCACCGGCTCCGGCCGGGACTTGAGGAGCGTGACGCCCGCCGGGGACGCGCCGCCCTCGGGCACGGTGTCGGCCGGGGCGGGCTTGCGCAGGGTCACGCCTGGCGCCTCGACGCTCCCGCCCGCCTTCTGCAGGCTGACCGGGCGGGCCGGCCGCGGCGGGGTGGGCGGTACGCCCGGCTTGACCAGGCTGACCGGACCGCCCGCGGCCACCGGAGACCCGGCGAACGCAGCGGACCCGACCGCCCCCGCCGACCCGGCCGACGACGCGGGCGCCCCGGCCGGGGCCGCTACCGGCCATTCGGGAGCGGCGTCCCGGGGCTCCGCCGGACGCGGCAGCGGCGCCGTCGGCGCCACCGGGGGCGGCGGCGCGTCGGAGGGCGCCGTACCGGCGGTCGGCAGCGGTGCCACCTCGGCCGGCAGGCCCTCGCCGCGACGGGCGGTGTTGCGGAAGAACGGCCGGTCCGGGGCGTGCGTGGCCAGGATGACCACGTCCGGCCGCAGCACCGAGTACACCTGCTGACGCAGCTGCTCCGGCGCGAGCACCTCGCCCGCGCCGGGCCGCCCGCCGTGCAGCGCCTCGATCAGGGCGCGGGTGAAGGTGCCGATCTGTTCCGGGTCCGGGCTGACCACCGCCCAGAGCGGGATCCCCTCGCTGAGCGGCGAGACGGTGCCCTGGAGGTACGGCCAGGCGTTCTGGTCGGCGCTCAGGTCGGCGATGACGAGGGTCTGCCACTCGGCCGGACGGTGGCTCAGCTCGGCGGCGACAGCCTGCCAGGGGAGGCCGTCCTGCTTGGCGTCGCGCAGGGTCAGCTGGAGCTGCCCGCCGCGCTTGTCGGCGACGACGTGGCCGCCCAGGTGGATCAGCAGCGGTCCGGGGTGCCGGGAGGCCGCGCGCAGGTGGGCGAGGACGGTGTGCGGGTCCCCGGCGCCGGGGAGGTGGACGGCGTCCACCGCGTCCGCGGCGAGCAGCACCTGCGGCGAGACGGCGGCGAGCATCGCCGAGAGCACGGGTGCCTGGGTCGGTCCGCCGCGGCCCCAGGTGCGGCGGCCGGACGTTCCGTACCCGCCCTCGATGACCAGGATCCGTCCGCGCGGCGCGGCTCCGAGCCCGCCCGCGCCGACGGCGGCGCTCGGCGCCGCGCTCTGGACCGGGAACGGCGGCGGGGTCGCCGTGGACGCGGCCCCGGCGGCGGGCAGCCCGGTGAGGGTCCATCCGGTGGGCGGGACGGGCGGTGCGGGCGGCGGCGCGACCGGGGGAGCGGCCGGGGGCGCCGGCGGCGGCTCGTACAGCGCGGCGGGGCCGGGCGGGTGCTCCTCGGCCGGGAGGCGCGGGGGCGGCGGTACGGCGTCCCAGGGACCCGAGCCCCCGGCCGGGTCGGGACCTCCGGAAACCGCTGTCGTCTCCGCCATCTCCTGGTCACCGCCCCGCCCCGCCGCTCCCGCGGCGTCTGATGCCCTCGACTGCGTGGTGCCTGCCACCACACTCCGTGCGCGCCACCCTACGAGATCCCGGCTCGCCCGTTCCAGGCCGGGTGGCCGATCGGCGCGCCACACCGCCCGCGCCGCCCGCTAAGGTGCCGTCATGATCGATACCGATCGCCCGCTGCTCTTCCTCGACGTGGACGGTCCGCTGATCCCCTTCGGGGACCCGCCGCCGGGCGGCTACCCCGTCCACCGCAGCCCGCACGTCCCCTCCGGCACGACTCCGGGCGGGAACCCGCTGATCTCCCGCGTGGACCCGGAGTTGGGCCCTCGGCTGCTCCGCCTGCCGGCCGAGCCGGTGTGGGCCACCACCTGGCTGGAGGACGCCAACGAGTGCCTCGCACCCTGGCTCGGCCTGCCCCGACTGCCCGTCGTGGACTGGCCGGTGGACGACGCGGAGGACGCGGACACCGCGGACGCCACGTACCCGCCGCAGGGCCTGCACTGGAAGACCCGCACGCTGGTCGCCTGGGCGGGCGGGCGGCCGTTCGCCTGGGTGGACGACGAGATCACCGGGGCCGACCGCCGCTGGGTCGCCGCCCACTCCCCCGCCCGCGCCCTGCTCCACCGGGTCGATCCCCGACGCGGGCTCACCGAGGCGGACTTCGCCGCGCTGGACGCCTGGCTGCGGACGGCCTGACTACACTGCCCCGCCATGGAACCCGTCGCCGGAACACCGTCCCGCTGGCATCTGGCCCTGCACGGCGGGGCGTTGGTCGAGCTGTGGGCGGACGGGTACGGCGTCGAGGGCGGGACGTACGTGTTCAGCTCGCTCGTCCGGGCGACGGCGGAGGAGCAGGAGCAGGTCGAGGTGGTCGCGCGGACCCCGGCGGATGACCGGCGGGTCCTGGTGGCCGTGGCACGGGTTCCGGAGGCCGTCGTCCAGGACGTCCACTCGGCCGCCGAACCGGCGCGCGACGGCACCTGTGCCTGCCGGCCCTTCTCCTGGGAGGAGTGACCGCTCCCGGAAACCCGTCCGGCCACCCCTGGAACAGGAGTGGCCGGACGGGCGGTCGCGGCGTCAGGAGCCCGCGAGCAGGTCCCGCAGCAGGGCGACGGTGTCGGCGTCCAGGTCCCGGCCGGTCCGGCGGCTGAGGGCGTCCAACCGGTTGACGGCGCGCAGGAGTTGGTCCCGGGCGCCGGCAGAGGCGTAGGCGTAGAAGAGGTCCCGGTGCAGCAGTTCGACGTCCGGGGCGACGGCGAGGCCGCGGAAGACGGCGGCCTCGGCGCTGCGGTGGTCGCCGTACTGCAGGCGGCGGGCGGCCAGTTCGTGGGCCGTGTCGACGATCGCCGCGATCATGTCCTGCCGCTCGGCCTCGGCCCAGCCGTACGAGGCCGGCGGGGCCTCGGCGAACGGCGCGCCGCGGACCAGGGCCAGGGCGTGGGCGAGGGCCGCGTCGGCGGTGGCGCTGGTGCTGCGCATGCCGCGCCGGTAGAGGCCGCGGAACTCGTCCCAGTCGCAGGTGACCGCCGGGGCGAAGGAGTAGCCCTCGGTGCCCTCGGTGGGCAGGAAGACGCGGCCCTCCGGCGAGGTGCCGAACCAGGCCGCCAGGTCGGCGAGTTTGGCCGGCAGCGGGCTCTCGGAGCCGGCCGCGGTGGGGTGCGGGTCGAGGTGCGCCGCGCCGGGGTGCAGGTCGTGGTCGAGCGCGTGGCGGTCGGACCCGGGGCGCAGCGCCAGGTAGACGGCCAGTTCGGTGAGCCGGGGCAGCGCGCCGGGTGCGGCGGCGCCGAGGACTCCCGCGACGTCCACCGGGCCGAGCAGCCGGATCCGGGGGGCGTTGCGGGGGGCGTGCGCCTCCGGGGAGCGGAGGATGGCGAGCAGGTCGTCGCTGTCGCTGCGGCCGGGCGTCGTCCGGGCGACCGGGGCGACGGCGGCGGGGCCGGGCTGCTCCGTACCGACGGCCTCGGCGGCTTCGACGGCCTCCGCGGTCTCCGCCGTCCCGGCCGGTCCGGTCCCGAGGGCGACGGCAGCCTCGGGAGCGGCAGCGGCAGCGGGAACGGGCTCGGTCGACGGCACAAGGCCCTCGGCCGTCTTCGACGCGGTCGGCTCCGCCACGACGGGCTGCGGCACGACCGGCTGGACGGCGAGCACGACCGTCGCCGTGGACTCCGAGCCGGTGTCCCCCGGCCCGGCCGTCCCCTCGTCCTCCGCCAGGCCCGGCCGGCGCAGGTCGCGGGTGGTCTCGTCGGTCGCCGCCTGCCGTCCCTGCCCGTTGACGGCGAACCGCGCGGGGCCGGCCGGGGCAGGCGCCGGAGCCGGAGCCGGACTCGACGCCGCGGGCGGCAGCGCGGCAGGGGTCGGAGCGGGCGCCACCGGATCGGTGCCCGCGAACGGGCTGGCGCCGGTGCCGATGACCCGGGCGAGCAGCCGGGGACCGGCGGCCGCGCCCTCCTCCGCCCCGCCTGCCGAAGCCCCGCCTGCCGAAGCCCCGCCGACGGAAGTCCTGCCGGCGGAAGCCCCACCGACGGAGGCCCCGCCGGTCGAAGCCCCGCCGACCGGAGCCGCGGCAGCCGGACCTCCGCCGGTCGAAGCCCCGATGGCCGGGACCGCCACGGCGGCCGAGGCCCCGACGGCGGCCAGCACCGGGACGGCGGCGGGCAGTTCGGTGGTGTCGGTGTCGTCCTCCGGCCCGTCCAGCGTCCAGGCCGGGGCCGGGTGCTGGGTGGTGTCGTCGGCGACCCGGAGCAGCTCGGCGACCTGGTCGTACTGCCGGTCGCTGAGCCGCTGCAGCTCGACCGTGAGGTGCAGGCCCGGGATCGCGGCCTGGCCGGAGGCCGGCAGGGTCCAGCGGGCGACCGGGCCGGTGCCGCGCTCGGGGGCGCGGGTGATGACGGCGACGCAGGTGCGCGGACGGGCGTCGAGCAGGCGTCCGAGCTCGGCCGGGACGTCCCCGCCGGGCTGGTGGGCGCAGAGCACGATCTCGGGCGTCCAGGACTCGTCGGCCTGGCCCCGGCTGCGGGCCTCGCGCGGGCTGGTGGCCTCGGCGGCGACGAGGGTGGCGCGGGCCTTGGCGGTGCGCGGGCCGAGGGCGGCGAGCGCGGCCTCCAGGGTGGGGTGGCGGTGCACGCGTTCGGCGGCCGGGCCGCTGATCGGCACCTCCTCGGCGAGGTCCACCAGGTGCAGGTGGAGCCGGTCGGCGAGCGGGCTGTGGGCCAGTTCGACGGCGAGGGTGCGCAGCACGTCGCGGGCGTCGTCCGGGTGGCCGGACAGGTGGAGCAGCCGGACGGCCTCCAGGTCGGCGAGGACCACCGAGCCGTCCGGCGAGGTGCCGAGGGTGACCAGCGCGGGGTAGGGCGCGGCAGTCTTCCGGGCCTGGCCGGGGCTGAGCAGGTCGCCCGAGTCGGCGCTGCACCACCACACGTTGGCGGCGTGCGCGGCGCGGAACGGCGCGATCGGGGTGGCCGGTCCGGACAGGTGCAGTTCGATGGTCCGGCCCGGGGTGATCCGGGCGGCGACGATGGCGGGCAGCCGCTTGCCGCCGCGCACGGTGTTGCGGGCCAGGGTGCGCAGGGAGCGGTCCAGCAGGTCCAGTCCGGCCTGGTCCTGCCGGGCCATCAGCTCGTTCTCGAAGGCGGCGGCCTCGGCCTCGGGCATCGCGATGCGGTGCCGGGGGCGGCGGGCGCGCTGCTGGGTGCCGCGCTTGTGGGCGACGGCGCCGACCATGACGGCCGCGAGCAGGACGCCGACGGTGGAGGCCGAGAGGGCGACGGTGTAGTCGTCGCTGGGGGCCGGGTCGGCGTGCGCGGCGGGGGCGGGCGCGTGGGCCGGCGCGTGCGTGGGCGCGGGCGCCGGGGCCGACTGCGGCGCGCCCGGCGCGGGAGCACCCGGCGCCGGAGCCTGGTCGGCGGGGGCCGGCGCTGGGGCCGGGGCCTGGTCGGCCGGAGCCTGATCAGCGGGAGCCGGTGCGGGCGCCGGTGCGGCAGCCCCCGCCCCCGGGACGGTGAGCACCATCCCCGGCACCACCACGTCCGGGTCGGTCAACTGCGTCCCGTCCGGGGCCTGCGCCCCCTTGTTCGCCTCGAACAGCTTCGGCCACTGCTCCCCGTCCCCCAGCTCCCGCTGGGCGATGGCCGACAGGCTCTCCCCGGTCTGGACGGTGACGGTCCGCTGGCCGCCGGAGCCGGCCGCACCGCCCGCGCCACCGGGCCCGCCGGCCTCCGTCCCGGACTGCGGAGCGCTCTGCGGCGTCTCCTGTGGCGCGCCCTGCGCCGGGTCGCCCGAGGGGGCCGGGGCGGGCGGCGCCGGCGTCCTCGCCTCGTCCGGCTTGGCGTCCGCCGGCATCAGCAGCTCCCAGCCGGGCTGGATCGGCCGGTCGGCGTCGAAGCGGATGCCCGAATCGCCCATCACCCGGCCGTCGTTGAGCTTGGCGATCTCCACCCAGCGTTCCCCCGAGCCCAGTTGGCGCTCGGCGATGGACCACAGGCTGTCGGCCGGCCGGGCGTCCCGGACGGTGTACGTGCTCTGCTGCTCGGCGGCCGGTGTCAGGGCCGGCGCGGCCTGCGCGGCGGGCAGTGCGGCGCGCTGCACGCCCGGCGTCAACTGCGCCTGGACGACCGGGCTGTGGTTCGGCTCGGGGACGGCCGCGAAGGCCGAGCCGGCCACCGGGAGCAGGGCGAGCACCGAGCCGACCAGCCCGGCGGCGAGCCGCTGGCTCCAGCCGAAGGCCGGGATGCGGCGGGCGATCCGGCCGCGCAGCTGGGCCGGGATCTCCAGCAGGACGGAGAGCGCGAAGCAGGCCCAGGCGATCCAGCCGACCACCACCAGCGCCCAGAGGAACAGGCTTCCGTCGTCCGGACTGGTGAGCGCCTCGCCCACCCCGCCCGAGGCGACCTCGCCCATCCCGGCGACCGCGTCGGTGCCGTACAGCAGCAGCGCGGGGACGCCGAACAGCAGCGCGAGCAGGGCGACCAGCGCGCCGAGCGCGGTGATCACGGCGCGGCCGCGGCCACGGGGTGGTCGGGGCGCCGGGGCGGCGGGCCTTCGGGCACCGCCGGCCCGATGGGACGTCCCGGCCCGGCCGTTGGGGGCCTGGCCGTTTCGGGCCTGGGCGGTACGGGCCTGATCCTTGGCACGTGGCGCGGCCATCAGTCGGTCTCCGCTTTCTCTACTCCGTGGACGAGGGTCGCACTGCCCTTGCCCGTAACCTTCCGCTCCCCGAGGGCGCCCAGCAGGACCGGGCGGTAGTCGGCCTGCACGGTGACGGTGACGACCTTGCCGTCACCGGAGAACTCGATGCCGCCCGCCCGCAGGCCGTACAGGCCCAGGTAGGCGTCGGCGGCGTCCCGCACGTACTTCTCCTGGACCTTGAAGCCCTTGCCCTGGAGGACGGCCGCCCGGTCGAGCTGCTGGCCGCCGACCCGCGCGGCCTCCAGGGCGTAGGCGTCGGTCCGCTCGGCGACCCGCAGCCGGCCGCCGGCGTCGATCACCAGGGCGATGACGAGTACGACGTAGGCCGCGCAGATCGCCACGAAGAGGGCCACCGCGCCCCGGTCGGACCGGCGCGCCGACAGCCGTCGCCGCAGACGGCTCACCACTTCCGTCCCCTCCCCCCACTTCGCACGACGCTCTCCCCACCGGCCCCCACCGGGCGCCGCTCGGTACCGTTCCGCCATCCCCCGAGCGCTCTCCGCTTGCGTCTCCCCCGCACGGGCCGTCTCCAATCCCCTGTCTTCCCGGTGACGGCGCCGCGCGCTGTCATGTGCCCCGGTAACGGTCCACCACCGAGGTGAACTCGCCGACGAGGTGCTTCGTCACGGGTATCCCGGACGGTCCGCCGAGCAGGTCGGCCAGCTCCACGTCGCAGACCACCGTGACGGTGACGGTCGTGACCGGTCCGCCGGGCAGGTTCAGCTCCCCCTTGCCGACCCGCACGTCCCCGTCGCGGCACCACACGCCCTGCTGGCGCAGCGTCGCGAGGGCGGAGTCCCTGGCCGGCTGGTCCATCCCGTCCACGCTGCGCTGCAGGGAGGCGGTCCGGGCCCCGGCCCGGGCGGCGGCCTCCACGGTGCCGGCCGTGGTCTGCACCCGTCCGGCGGCGACGGCCAGCAGGACCAGCCCGACCACCCCCGGCACGACGATCGCCGCCTCGATCGCGATCCCGCCCCGGTCCGGCCTGCGCGGTCGCGACCGGAGCCCCGACCACCGCCGCCGTGGGCCCGGTGTCCGCAGCGCGTCCGTCACGGTGTCACCGCCGGCGGTACGAAGCGCTCGCGGGGCGCCTCGGCGAACTGGGTGATGTCGGGCGCCTTGAGCCCGGGTATCAGCAGCGGCGGGGTCAGCCGCACGGTGACCCGGATGGTCTGCGCCGTGCTGCCGTCGGTCCGCACCGTGTACCCGTGCACGCCCTGCCGGTCGAGGAAGTCGCGGGCCTGCCGCTGGGCGGCCTCGTTCTTCTCGCCGTCCGTCGCGCTGCCCTGCACCCGTCCGGCGTCCACGCCCTCGCGGGCGGCCGTGAGCGCGACCTGCCGGTCGTACCACCACAGCGCGGCCTGGACGACGAGCAGGACGAGCAGCAGGACGACCGGGAAGACGATGGCGAGACTCACGCTCATCGACCCCCGGTCGCCCCTGCGGCGGAGAGCGGCACGCATCACGGGGTGGCGCCGCCCGCGCCGCCCGCTCCGCCCGCACCCGGCATGTTCGGGTCCTGCTGGACCTTCTTGACGACCTTGTCCTTCAGCAGGTAGAGCGCGGTCGCCACGGCACCCGCGACGAAGACCAACGCGATGATGGCGAGGGCGAGTTCGATGCTGATCGCACCGCGGTCGCCGCGCGCGCGGGCGGCCCGCAGCCGGCCGAGCCGCAGGGTGAACAGCAGGAGTGCGAACTGGACCGGTAGCAGGACGGGGCGCAGCACCCGGTCTGCCAGTTGGACGAGTCGTACGGTCATCGGGTCTCTCCGGAGGGACGTGGCGGTGTGGTGTGGTGTCGACTGCTCTGGGACGGCTGTCAGTTGAGCATCTGGTGCAGCGCGGGGAAGACGATCAGGACGGTCATCAGCAGGGTCAGGGCGGCCCCGGGCGCGACCATCCGCTCGCTGTCGGCGTTCGCGCGGGCGAGGTCCTCGGCGAGCAGTTCCCCGCGCAGGCCCTTGGCCCGGGCCCGCAGGGTGTCGTACACGGCGGCGCCGTCGTTGCCGGACAGCCGCATGATGTCGGCCACGTCCTGGAGCGGGCTGAGCCCCAACTCCTCGGCCAGCGCGTCGAGTCCGGCCCACGGCGGGAGCCGGTCGGTGGCCGCGCGCTCCAGCGCGTCGCGGATCCGCCGGAACACCGCGCCCCGCCCGACCGCGGCGGCCCGGCGCAGCGCCTCGGCGGGGCCGCAGTCGGCGGCCCGCTCCATCGCGACGAGCTCCAGGTAGGCGGCGATGCCGTGCAGGTACTCGGTGCGCGCCTCCTTGGCCTCGCCGCGCACGACGGCGTCCGGGACGAACCAGAGCAGTCCGGCCAGCAGCGGCCCGGCGACCAGCGGCAGGGCGAACGGCAGGCCGACGCCCATCAGCACGGCCATCGCGCCCAGGTAGGCGGGCAGCAGCAGGCCGAGCGCGGAGAACAGCAGCTTGTGCACCATGAACCGGGCCGGGGTGCGGCCGATCAGGGCGAGCTCGCGACGCGGGACGGAGACCCCGCGCAGGTGGACGGACCGCTCGCCGATCCGGTCGTACCAGCGGGGCCGCTCGTCCGGGTCCTGCTCGCGGTCGGCGGGGGTGGCGTGCAGCCGGTCCAGCGCCTGGCGCAGGTCCGGTGGCGCCGGCCGCAGTTCGGCGACCAGCAGGGCGAGGCCGCCGGCCGCGGCGGCGCCGGCCAGCACGGACCAGGGGGAGATCATCGGACCTCCCCGAGCTGCTCGGCCGGCTCCGGCCCGGTCGGCGCGGCGCTGGTCCGCCGTCCGCTCCTGCTGCGCCGGTCGGGCGTCAGCAGCCGGGGCACCGGCGGGTGGGAGGCCAGCGCCCGCATCCAGGCGATGATCGCCACGAACAGGGCGGCGACCACGGCGAGCACCACCTGGCCGAGGAGGGTCCCGTACGGCCGGGTGTACTCGGTGTTGAAGGAGCCGACGGTGACGACCAGCACGATGATGCCGACCAGCCAGCGGATGGTGGTCCGGTGCTTGGCCCGGTCGGCCTCGATGGCGCGGCGCTGGCGGACCTCCTCGCGCACCGAGTCGGCCATGTCGGAGAGCGTGCGGGCCAGGCCTGGGCCGCTGTCCCCGGCCCGCAGCACGAGCGCGGCGAGCACCTTGTCGGCGGTGGCGTCGGCGAGGCTGTCGGCGAAGGCGCGCAGCGCCTCCTCGGGCCGCCAGCGGGCCTGCAGCCGGGCGGCCAGCTCGCCGATCTCGTCCTCCAGGGCGGCCGGGGCGGTGCGCCGGCTGGTGACGATGGCCTGGTTGAGGCCGACCCCGAGCAGCAGCACGTCGGCGATCCGCTGGGTCCACTCGGAGAGCGCCTCCAGCCGCTCGATCCGGTGGGTGTCCGGGCGGGTGGTGTCGAACAGCCAGGGCAGGCCGAAGACGGCCAGCGGCACCAGCAGCGCGGTCAGCGGGATGCCGCTGAACAGCCAGGCCAGCGGCGCGCCGGCGAGCGCCAGCGGCAGCTGGACGCGGCGCAGCCGCACCATCCGGTGCCCGGCCGTCCCGGGCGCGCCGTACCAGAACACGTGGAGCCGGCCGGCCAGCGGGTTGACCGCCCGCTCGGCCTCGTCCTCGTCGACGGGCTCGCTGCCGCGGGCCCAGAGCGCCAGGGCGACCATGCCGCCCGCGACCGCCAGCCCGCACAGGGCGAAGAGCAGCATCACCGGGTGCCACCGCCGATCCGCAGCTGCAGCGGGGTGGCCCAACTCCCGTACCGGGAGCCGAGCAGCGAGGCGTCGAAGCCGGCCCGGCGCAGGTCGTCCAGGCACTGCGGCGGGGTGTGCGGGACGGCCCGCGGCTCGCCGAGGTCCGGCCGGGGGCCGAAGACGGTGTTCAGCGCGGGCCGGCCGCTCTCCCCGAGGCCGGTGACCTCCAGGACGTGGGAGACGAAGCGGTGCCGGCGGCCGCCGACGGCGGTCTCGTCGACCATGGTGACGTGCACGATGAGGTCCAGGGCGTTGGCGGTGAGCCGGTAGGCGAGTGAGTCGGTCATGTGCGAGCCGTACTCCAGGCAGAGTTCGGCGATGCGGTCGACGACCATGTGCGGGCCGCGGGCGTGCAGGGTGCACATCGAGCCGCCCTCGCCGTTGGTCATCACCCGCAGCATCGGGACGACCTCGCCGGAGCGGACCTCCCCGACGATGATCCGCGAGAGCGTCATCCGCAGCGCGGCCGGGATGAGGTCGCCGAGGGTCAACTCCCCGGCCAGGCGCCCCTCGACGCGCTCGCCGTTGCCCTCGCGGGCCTCCATCGGGACGACCTGGCGCAGGTGGCCGAGGGTGTGCAGCCAGAGTTCGAACTCCGACTCCAGGGTGCCGATCCGCTCGTCCGGCGGGATCTCGGCGGCCATCGCGCGCAGCAGGCTGGTCTTGCCGACGCCCTGGGTGCCGGTGATCATCACGTTCTTCCGGGCCCGGATCGCGGCGGCCAGGAAGGCGGCCAAGGTGGCGTCCAGGGTGCCGAGTTCGACCATCTCGGGGAGCGTCGCGGAGGCCACCCGGTGGCGCCGGATCGCCACGTACGGGCGGGGCGTCACCTCGGTGAGCGCCTGGAGGCGCATGCCGCCCTCCAGGCGCAGCGCGAGGGTCGGGCTGGCGGTGGACAGGCTGCGCTCGCCGCCGCCGTGCTGGCGGGCCAGGTCCTGGAGCAGTTCGACGAGTTCGGCGTCGCTGTCGGCCACCGGCGGTACCTGGCGCAGGGGTTGGTGCACCTTGGAGACCCAGACGTCGTCGCAGCCGTTGATCAGGATGTTCTCGATCTCCGGGTCGTCCAGGTAGGGCTGGAGCCGGCCGGCCCGGAACAGCAGGTCGAAGACGGCCTCGGCGAGGGCGCGATCCTGGTCCCGGGTGGGCGGGATGCCGTGGGTCTGGGCGTACGCGTCGGACCACCGGGCGACGGCCTCCTCGATCAGCGCCCGGCCACGCTGGCGGCGGGTGGCGCGGTCCGGCTCGGAGCCGGAGGAGAGCGTCAACCGGGTGATCTGCTGGTGCAGTTCGGCCGCGACCTGGCGCTTGAGCTCGCGGGCGACCTGTGGGTCCACGGCGGGCCGGGTGGCGGAGCCTCGCAGGTCCAGCGAGGGCAGCTGGGAGGGCACCGCGGTGGGCCCGGCGGCCGCACCGGGCGGGACGGGCTGCGGCGCGACGGGCTGCGCCGGGCCGGGCTGGGGCGCGACCGGGCCGGGCTGGTACCCGTGCGCCGGGGCGACCGGACCGGTCACCGGCGCGGGCCCGGGCACCGGCCCCGCCCAGGGCAGCGCGGCCGGATCGGCGCTGGGACGCTGGTGCAGGGGGCTACCGCGCACGGAGCACCTCCCCGGGGTCGTGCGGGTACGGCCCGTTCACGTTGTCCTGACTGTCTGTCACAAACGGCTGCTGGAGCGGGTACTGGTCGTCCGGATCGCCGTACGGGGCGGACTGGACGTGCGCCGGGAACGGCGCCGGCGCGGCCGGCTGCGGCGCCAGCCCGGCCAGCGGCGCCACCGGTCCGGTGGTGATCACCGGCGGAGCGGGCTGCGGCGGGGCGTACGAGGGCTGCTCGCCCTCGGCCGTCCCGTAGCCGGAGCGGCCGGGCCCGGAGCGGCCGTGGGCCGCCGCACCGTACGGGCCCGGCGGGTACGGTCCCTGCCCATGCGGGGTCTGCGGGTACGGGCCCTGCGCCTGCGGGCCCGGCGCGTACGGGGTCTGGCCGTGACCGCCCTGCCCGTACCCCGGCCGGCCGCCCGGACCGTACGCCGACTGCCCGTACGGGCCCGGCGCGGGCGCGGGCATCGACGGCTGCGGCGCCATCGGCACGGGCGGGGTCGGTATCGGCGGGGCCGGGGCCTGGGCCGCCGGCATCGGAGCGGCCGGGACCGGCGGCGTCGGCACCGCCGCCGCGACCGGGCCCGCCACCGGGCCGCCCGCCGTCAGTTGGGCGGGCGCCGCGCCCGGCGCGAGCCGCTGGCGCCGGCGGCGGACCAGCAGCTGCACCTCGTCCGCCGCCGAGCGCGCCGTGCGCATCAGCTCCGAGCGGATGAACCGCCGGTCGGTGGTGTCCCCGCCGTCGGAGAGCACCTTCGCCGTCCGGGGGGCGTGCGGCAGCACCCCGAGCACCGGCAGCCCGAGCTCCCGGGTCACCTCCGCCCGGGCGTACGGCCCCTCGGCGACCAGCAGCAGCCCGAGCGCGTCCGCGCCGGTGCCGGCGGCGGCCAGGTCCTCGGTCAGGGCGGCGAGCCGGGGCCGGACCGCGCTCAGCCCGCGCAGCGTGGTGCGCACGGTCGCCACCACCGCGTCGGCGCGGCGGGCCAGCACCGCGCTGTGGCCGGTGGCGCCGGAGCGGCCGAGGTCCACGATCACGTCGTAGCCCTGCTGTTCCACGCCGTGCAGCAGTTCGGCGAGCGGCTCCCAGGTGTAGGCGAGGCCGGGCGCCTGGGTGGGGTCGGTCAGCCCGGGCAGCAGCAGCCGTTCGGCGTTGCCCTCGGGCGAGAGGTCGATCAGCTGCTCCCAGATGGTCTGCGCGAGCAGCCCGCGCCGGTCGGCGACGGCCAGGTTGCGCAGCCCGTACACCGCCTCGACCCGGCCCTCCAGGGCGCCGGCGAGCACCGCGCCGCCGTCCGGGTCGGCCTCGACCAGCAGGATCCGCCGACCGGGCGGCAGCGGCCAGGACAGCAGCAGTGCCAGGGCGGTGGTGGTGGCTCCCGGTGCGCCCGGGCCGCCGACCACCGCGATCACGGCCATCAGGCGCCGCCCGTCGCGGCCGGTCCCCCGGACGTGGCGGCACCCGGCGTGGTCGCCCCGGGGGTAGGAGCGGCGGGGGCGGGGGCAGCCGAGGGCGCACCACTCGGCGCCGGGTTCGGCGCGGCGCCGCCCGCCGCCCCGCCGCGCGGCGCCAGCAGCACCTGGATCCGCCCGCTCGCCACCCACTGCGCCAGCCGGGGCCCGTCCGCGGTGCCGACCGCCACGTCGATCACCTGGCTGCCGTCGGTGTCCACCCGGCCGACGGTGATCACCGTGGCGGGCAGCGAGTCGGCCCGGCCGTTGTCGGGGGTGAAGACGACGACCAGCTGCACGCCGGGCTGGAGCCGGCTGGCGGGCAGCTGGCTGCGCTTGGCCGACACCCCGACCACGATCTGCCCGGGCTGCACCGACAGTCCCTGCGCGAGGTCGGCCCCGGTGAGCATCGCGCCGCGCTTGAGGTCGGTGGCGGCCCGCATGCCGACGGCCTTCGTCCGGTCCTGGGCCGCCAGCGGGTGCAGCGCCGGGTCCCCCGCGATCCGGGCGACCACCAGGTCGTCCTCGGTGATCACCTGCCCCCACGGCACGTCCCGGGCCAGCGCCAGCACCGCGACCCGCTGGCCGGTGCTGTTGTAGAGGACGGCCCCGCCCAGCCCGCCGGCCGCGATCAGCGCGACCGCCATCGCCAGCACCGCCGGGCGCCGCCGCCGCGCCCGCATGGTCCGCCCGGGCGCGTGCGGCAGCCCCCGGCCCTTGCCCGGGCCGCCCTGCTCCGGCTGCTCCGGGAGTGCCACGGACGCCGCCGCGCCCGCGGAGGTGCCGGATCCCGGCGTCGCGAACGTACGGTTCTCCACCGGGTTCCGCCCTTCCCTCGTTCGTCTCTGGCTCGTCCGGCTCGTCCGGCCGGTCTGGCTCTTCTGGCTGGTCAGTGCGCGGATCGCCGCGCCGGCGCGCTCAGTTGAGCACCTGCATCTCGGCGACCTTGAGCTCGAAGGGCTTGCTGCTCTGGTTGATGCCCGGGATGGTGAACTTCCGCGGGTTCGGCCCGCCGGTGACCACCACGGCGGCCTCCCAGTGCATCGTCACCGTGGCGCTGAAGACGCCGTTCTTCTCACGGGCCGAGCTGGTCCTGAACTCGTAGCCGCAGTCCGGGGACTTCGCGTCGCCGTACGCGGGGACGTACGGCGTGCCGGGCGTGGTGCAGGAGGTCTGGAGGTGGTCGCCGAAGCTCCAGTCCGCCTTCACCAGCCGGGGCGTGACGGTGACCGAGATGCCCGCGACCGACGCGTTGCCCGGTGCGGGCAGCGCGGCATCGTCCGCCCAGAGCCAGACCGGGGCGTTGACCACCGCCGTTTTCTGGGGCGCGGCCCGGCCCACCGGGGGCCGGAAGCGGACCCGGTCGTAGGCGGTCTGGATGGCCGTGGCCTCCGCGTTGACGTTCTGCCCGTCCGGCGAGGTGGGCTCGAAGACGACCTCGGCGCCGCCCAGGCCCCCGTCGGTCTGCGGGCAGACCTTCGTGTAGAGCGATCCGTCCTTCGGGTCGTGGCCGCCCCAGGCCGGGTCGCCCGCGGCAGGCGGGTTGTCCAGCGGGCGGAAGTAGCAGCCCTTGTCGCTGCTGAACCAGCCCAGCTGGGGGTCGTGGCAGGCCCAGGGGACGTCGTGGTAGCTGCACAGCTGCGGGCCGGTGCCCGAACCGCCGCCACCGCCGGGCTTCGATCCGCCGGGCGTCGTGGTCGTCCCCCCGGAATTGACGTCCACGCAGATCACGTTCGGGTAGCACTGCTCGGCCCCGCCGCTCGGCGGTTCGTCCGCGGTCGCACCCACCGCCGAGGACAGCAGCAACCCGGCCGACATCGACGCGACGACCGAGATTCGCCGGGCCGGTTTCCGCGCGTTCAGCATGTCCGATCCACCTCCCGTTTGAAGTCGTAGATCAACCAATGTGCTTGGAACCAGCGCAGGGAAGCGGTTCCGACGTACCGGTTCAGGCGTGCTCCGGGATCCTTGGCGGCCCCGGTGACGGCATCGACGCGGTGCCAGCCGGACAGGTCGACGCAGTCCTCGATCACGGCGGTC
Organism: Kitasatospora sp. NPDC001261; assembly: GCF_042896795.1. Classification (NCBI taxonomy): domain Bacteria; kingdom Bacillati; phylum Actinomycetota; class Actinomycetes; order Kitasatosporales; family Streptomycetaceae; genus Kitasatospora; species Kitasatospora sp. NPDC001261. Next base: position 49,283 of record NZ_JBIAXP010000014.1, on the reverse strand, counting down.
TGCGGATCGGCTTTCAGGTCGACGGTCTTGACCACCGCGGAATTGCGCGGCGTTCCGGTCATCACCACTTTGGCGTCGCGCAGTTGCCGGAGGCTGACCAGGCTGTCGGACAGCGCCCGACCGGAGGAGTACTGCTCCAGTCCGTAACCGTCCGAATCCGACCGCCCGAACACCTCGGCCTGGGCCTGCCACCAGTCCTGATACGCCTTCAGAGCCAGCCGTGCCATGGCCCCTTCCGGACCGCTGGTCGGCGCGATCGAATCGTTTGCCGAACCACTCGAAGGAGTTAGCGGGTTCACTCCCGCGACGGTGGGCGCGGCCGACCCGATGCGATCGACGGAACCGCCCGCACCACCGCCCGCACAAGCACCGAGCAGCAACACCAGAACCGCCCCACCGACCCCAACCGCCCCAGGGCGCAACACATTTCCGCGCTGCCGCATGGCCCCACCTCATTGCGACCGACCTGATCCGTGATCCACGGCCGCCAGGAGAATTCCGCCGTCCCACCGGTGTTTCCGCTGGGGATCGATTCTTCGCCAACCCACCCCATCACGGCAACACCTCAGGCCCCCTGACCTTACGCGGAAGGCGGTTCCGTCGGGGCACTTTCCCGCCACAGAACGGCCAACAGTTCTTCGGAAAGCGACAATCCGGCCAATGCGCCCCGAACCGCGGCCCGATTGCGCATCAGGAGCCGCCCGGCGTGCGGCGGAACGAGCAGGCGCGCGCCAGGCGCACCCGAACTACCGGCCGGTTCCCCGCCGTCCGTCAGCGCGGCCACGGCCGGCTGGAGATCGAGCGGGGAGACGGCCGCGGGGGCACCCGGGACGCCCTCGCGCAGGACGGTGGTCAGGGCCCGGCTGAACGAGCCCTCCCCGCCCGGCAGGACGGCGTCCCGGCCGCGTCTGCCCGGGGCGTAGCGGCTGCCCGGGCTGTAGCGGCCGATCCGGCCCCACAGCGGGACCCGCGAGTAGCTCAGCAGTTCGCCCGCGCCGTCCTCGCCGCGCTCCAGCGCCGCCCAGGCGTCCCGGTCGACCGCCGCGTCGACCAGCAGCAGCGCCTCCTCCTGGTCCCCGTGCACCATCGCGCTGACCACCCAGTCCCAGGCCAGGCCCCGGCGGTAGGCGTTGTCGGCGGTGCTGCCGGCGGTGACCAGGGCGAGCCGGCGGCCCCGCGGATCGGCCACCAGCTGGCCGACCAGGCAGACCAGCAGCCAGCGGCCGGGGTGCAGGGCGGCGTCCCGGACGGCGGTGAGCATCGCGTTGGCGTCCGCGTCCGGCGGCACCGTGGTGACCCGGCAGCCGGCCGCGCCGGTGTCGAAGCACATCCCGGGCAGCACCTCGGCGAGCAGCCGGGCACCGTCCGGCGCGAGCGCCGCACCCCCGAAGGCCCGGTCGGGCCCGCCGTCCGCCCCGATCACCACCAGATCGACCCCGCCCGCCATCCGGCCGTCCCCCTCCTGCACCATTTCTCCACCCGCCGGGCAGGCTACCGCCCCGGACGGCCGCCGACGGGGCTCCCGGCCCGTCCGCTCAGGGACCATGGGCCCTATCGATGCGGGCACCGACCGAGGACGATCGGACGCATGGAGCGTGAGGACCGTGTGGAGACCCTGAGCGAGGCCGAGTGCCTGCGGCTGCTCAGCACCGTGCCCGTCGGGCGCGTGGTGTACACCGAGCACGCGCTGCCGGCCGTCCTGCCGGTCTCCTTCGAGGTCCTGGACGGGCGGCTGGTGCTCGCCGTACGCCGGGGAAGTGCCACCGCGCGCGGGCTGGACGGCACGGTGGTGGCCTTCCAGGCGGATCTGCTGGACCCGGTCACCCGCACCGGGTGGAGCGTACTGGTGCACGGGCGGGCCGACGTGGTGAGCGACCCCGAGCAGGTCCGGCGGGTGCTGCGCTCCGGCCTGCGGCCGTGGGTGGGCGATCCGGAGCCGCTGTTCGTGGCGCTGGTGCCGGAGCTGGTGAGCGGCCGCCGGCTGTTCCCGACCGGACCGGGCGCCCCGGGGCGCCAGGCGCGACGGCCGACGGGCGCGGGGCCGACGAGCGCGGGGCCCGTGAGGACCGGCCCCGTGAACACCGGTTTCCCGCTCGGCTCCTGACAGATACCGATGGGTAGGCATACGCTTCCGGCGTCCTGATCCCTCCCCGGGTCCGTCCCCCACCAGGAGCGCACCGTGACGACCTTCGCCTCCCTCGCCGAGCTGACCGCCGCCGTCGGCACCGAGCTGGGCACCAGCCAGTGGCACACCATCGAGCAGCGGCAGATCGACCTGTTCGCCGAGGCGACCGGTGACCACCAGTGGATCCACGTGGACCCGGAGCGGGCCAAGGAGAGCCAGTTCGGCTCGACCATCGCGCACGGCTACCTGACCCAGTCGATGATCCCGGTGCTCGCGAAGGAGTGCTACGCCGTCGAAGGCGTGCGGATGGCGCTGAACTACGGCTCCGACAAGGTGCGCTTCCCCGCGCCGGTGCCGGTGGGCACGGCGGTCCGGGCCACCGCCGAGCTGCTCTCGGCGACCGAGGTGCCTGGCGGGGTCCAGGCGGTGGTGCGGTTCACCGTGACCAGTGAGCAGAGCACCAAGCCGCACTGCGTCGCGGAGACGATCACCCGCTTCTACGCCTGACGGAGGGCGGACCGACGGGCGCGCGGGCCCGCGCTCCACTCGGCGCGGGCCCGCGCCGGGCCGAACCCGGGCACCGGCCCGGGCCGCCCTCCCCGGGTACGCCGATTGGACCGCGCGGGGCTCTCCACCAGGTCCGGACGGCCCACGGCGAGTAATCTCCGACGAGATGGTTGTCGTGTCGCAGCAGCCCCACCCGCCGCTGTGCTGCGCGCCCCGGCACGCCCGGTAGCCGTGACCGTCCCTGGAGGAGCCGTGCCCCGCCCCGCCCCGTGGTTCTCCCGCCTCGCCGGTCTGACGTCGCAGCTCGCCCCGCCGTCCGCCGGCCCCGCGGCCGAGCGCGCCGCCCCCGGGCTGGCCGGACTGCCCCGGTCCGCCTGGCACCGGATCCGGACCGACGCCTTCGGCGCCGAGCCCCGGGGCGAACGGCTGGCCCGCATCCGCCGCTCCCCGCACTTCGCCGACGGCGCCTTCCGCAACCCGGTGCCGACCCGCCGCCTGGTGTACGAGCGCAGCCCGCTGGAGATCCCCCGGGCCCAGCTGACCGGGGACAAGACCCGCCGGACGCCGACCGCCGCCGTCCCGGTGCACCGGCTGCTCCCCGTCGACCTGGCCGCGCCGCCCCGGTCCGGGCTGCGGCTGACCTGGCTGGGGCACGCCACGGTCCTGGCCGAGATCGACGGACGGCGGGTGCTGCTCGACCCGGTCTGGGGAGAGCGCTGCTCCCCCTTCTCCTGGACCGGCCCCAAGCGGCTGCACCCGGTGCCGCTGCCGCTGTCCGAACTCGGGCCGGTGGACGTGGTCGTGATCTCCCACGACCACTACGACCACCTCGACATGGGCACCGTCCGGGCGCTGATCGGGACGGGCGCGGCGTTCGCCGTCCCGCTCGGGGTCGGGGCGCACCTGGAGCACTGGGGCGTACCGGCCGAGCGGATCGTCGAACTGGACTGGTGGGAGTCGGCCGAGGTCGCCGGGCTGACCCTGACCGCCACCCCGGCCCGCCACTACTGCAGCCGCGGGCCGCGCACCAGCACGCTGTTCCTGTGGGCATCCTGGGTGGTGGCCGGCGGCGGACGGCGGATCTTCCACAGCGGGGACACCGGCTACTTCCCCGGCTTCGCCGAGATCGGCCGCCGGCTCGGCCCGTTCGACGCGACGATGATGCAGGTCGGCGCGTACAGCGACTTCTGGCCCGAGGTGCACATGACCCCCGAGGAGGGCGTGCGGGCGCACCTGGACCTGGGCGGCGAGCTGCTGCTGCCGATCCACTGGTGCACCTTCAACCTCGCACCGCACCCCTGGGAGGAGCCCGCCGAGCGGGTGGTCACCGCCGCCCAGACGCTCGGCGCCCGGCTCGCGGTGCCCCGCCCCGGCAAGCCCTTCGAACCGGCCGCCCCGCCCGCCCTGCGGCTGTGGTGGCGCGCCGTCGCCGCCGGCCCGCACGGCGTCCCGCCGCTGGTCGGCGAGCGGCCGGAGGAGGCGGTGGCCGGCCCGGGGGCGGCCGGGGCGCGCGAACAGGCGACGACTTTCAGCGAACAGATTTCAAAATCTGTTCGCTGAAAGTTGTCTTCTGAAAGTTGTTCGCTGAAAGCTGTTCGCCGAAAACCGTCGACTGAGAGCTGTCAGCCGCAAGCCGCCACCCGGCCCGCGCCGCCCCCTCAGCCCGCGAGGACGTCCCGCAGCGCCCGGGCCTCCTTGACCACCCGGCCCGAGCCTCCGCGTTCGGCCGCCGCCGTCACCTCGGCGACCGGCCCGCGGGCCCCGGTGCGCCGGGCGCAGTCGGCGGCCAGCGCGATCAGGTCGCCCAGCCCGCGCGCCGACTGGTCGGCCTCGCCCAGCAAGGCCGGCAGGGCCGCCCTGAGCACCGACCAGACCGTCGCCCGGGCACCGGTCTCCGCCGCCGTGGTGAGCGCCGCCCCCAGCCGGCCGGCCATCACCGTGCCGCAGGCCACCAGGGCGCCGAGCTCGCGGCCGAGCAGCGCGCCGTCCAGCTCGCCGCGCGCGGCGAGCACCAGCAGGGCGTCCACCGCCGCCGTCCGGTCCTCGGCGTGCCGGGAGCCCAGGCCGTACGCCAGCGCGAGGTGCAGCGCGAGCCCGGCCGGGCCGCCGGCCTCGGCGAGCAGCGGGAGGTAGCGGGCGGCGCCGCGCTCGTCCTGGTCGGCGCCCCCGGCGAAGGGGTCGAGCCAGCGCGCGGCCAGCTCCTCCCGGTGCCAGGGGAGCATCGCGAACCAGTGCGCGACGGGCCGCCACGTCCAGCCGTACACCGTACGGGCCCGGGCGACGCTGGGCTCGGTGCCGTCCAGCAGGGCCCGCGGCTCGGCCGGGAGCCGCTCGCCGCCCGGCCCCTTCGGTCCGGCGCCGATGCCCGGCTGGGCGACGGCGATCCGCTCGACCTCCTCCCACCAGCGGTCCCCGTGCACGTTGGTGTGCCGCACCCCCTTGCCGGGCGCGAACACCACCCGCTCGGAGGGCTGCCCGGGCAGGCCGCCGGTGCGCAGCCAGTGCGCCAGCCACCGCCCCGCCGGGGAGGTGAGCGCCCCGGCGGCCTTCAGCACCGCCTCCTGGGCCCGCACGTCGACCCGCAGCAGGGCCTGGGACAGGTCGGCCTTCCCCGGCTTGACGCCCGCCGCCTCGTACCCGGCGAGCCGCTCGACCAGTTCGGCCGCGTCCAGTGCGCCGGTGGCGTCGGTCGGGGTGGCGAGCAGGTACGGCAGCCCGGCGTGGTGGACCTGCCAGGCGGCCTCCTCCAGGCGGGCGGCGAGGACGGCCCCGTGCACGGTGGTGTGCGCCCCGCGCAGCACGGAGCGGCCCTTGCGGCCGAGGTAGTCCCAGACCTTCCACGGCGGCGTCTCCCCGGCCACCGCGGCCACCACGTAGAGGATCTCCCGGGGCGTGCAGTCGCCCACGCTGTTGGTGCCGCGCCACGGGTGCACCCGGCGGACCGGCTCCACCGCCTCGGCCAGCGCCTTCCGGTCCAGGCGGGTGAGCCGGACCAGCCCGTCCAGCACCCGCTCGAAGTCCGCCACGGCGGGCTCCTCCGAGGCGAGCAGGGCGGACAGCTCCTCCGCGAGTTCCACCGCCGAGCCGATCGGGGCGCCGAGCGGGCGCGGTTCGGGGGCCGGCGGGAGGAAGGCGTTCCACCCGGTGTCCGGGTCGTCCCCGTCGCCGCCGACCGGCGCGCCGAGCAGGTCGCCCGCGCGCTGGTGGTGGGCCGGGTTCAGCCCCTCGGCGGCGGTCCGCAGCTCCGCCACCACCGCCTCCCCCGCCGCCTTCAGGTGCCGGGCCACCACGTTCAGCGCCCGTTCCTGGAGGGCCGCGTCGGGGTGCCCGAAGACCTCGGCCGCGGCCAGCACCACCGGGCCGGAGCGCCCGGGCGCGCGCCGGGCGGCCTTGTCCAGCCAGGCCAGCTGGGCGCGGACCAGCTTCTTCTCGGTCCGGAACAGCACCACCGCCGAGGCCTCGGCGAGCACCTCGGGCTCGATCAGGCCGGCCTCGTCCAGCCCGGCGAGCACCTCCTGGGCGTGCCCGGCGAGCACCGACTGGCCGTCCAGCAGCGCCACCAGGTCGCGCACCCGGGCCGCGTACTCGGCCGGTGTCGGGCCGAGCGCCCGCAGCACCTCCAGGAGGGCCCGCTGGTCGGCCGGCTTGCCGCCGCGCAGCAGCCGGGCCAGGCAGCGGTCGAGCAGCTCGGCCCGGTCGACCAGGCCGGCCGCGGCCAGTTCGCCGATCGCCTCGGTCCAGACGTCGCCGGGGCGCGGGCTGTGCCGGTGCGTCAGCTGCCAGCCGATGTCCGCGAGTTCGAGCAGCTCGGGCAGCAGCACCGGGGTGAAGGCGTCCTGGCGCAGCTTCTCGGCCAGCGTGGGACGCGCGCCGCGGCTGCCGAAGTCGCTCACGCGGTCCGTCCAGCCCCGGACGAAGGTCTCGCCGCGCGGCACCTCGCAGCCGGTGCGCCGGACCACGGCCTCCATCACCGGGTACATCGACCAGCCCTGGTTGCGCACCGGCCGGACGGCGAGCCGGGCGACCACCTCGACCTGCCACTCCACCGGCTGCGCCTCGACGACCTGGTGCAGCACGGAGTTCCGGGCCCAGTCACGGACGCCGAAGTCGCTGCCGGCCAGCCAGGTGGCGGCGGCGGCCGGGCCGGAGTGGCAGCCGGCCCCGGCCACCAGCAGGCGGCCCCTGGTCTCGGTCGCCTCCCGGGACCACTCCTGGCGCAGCTCCTTGCGCAGCGCCTTGAGCGCGGTCAGGGCGGCCCGCCGCTGGGCCGCGTCCAGCCCGGCCAGCAGCTCCGGTATCCGTGCCAGCCGCCCGGACCGGACGGCCGTCAGCAGCTCGTCGACCGGCCCCTGCCGGTCGGCCCCCTCCACCGTGCTCACGCTCCGGCCCCCTTCGTCCCCGCCGCCCCGGCGGCCGTCTCCCGCACCATGCCGACCGCGAGCGCGTGCTTGCACGGCCCGCGTCCGCCCCGGTACTTGCCCCACCACAGGCAGGTGCAGCTCAGCCGCCCCGACTCGTCCGTCCGCACCCGCTGGATGTGCTCGTCCACCGTGACGACGGCCGTCGCCCCGCCCTCCTCCAGCCGCACGGCGCCCGCCTCGACCAGTGCCCGGGCGGCCCGCAGCCGGGGGTTGGCCGCCTCGGCCCGCCCGGCGTCGTACGGGAGCTGCCGGTGGAAGTACGCGGCCTCGGCGGTGTCGTAGCCGATCTGCCCGGCGGTGCCCAGCCGGGTGAGCGCGGCGCGGACCCGCTCGGGGCTCAGCCCGGACTGGGCGGCGAGGTCCCCGACCTCGATCCGGGGCTCCCAGGCGAGCAGCACCGCGATCAGCTCGGCGTCCCGTTCGGCCGTGCCGGTGGCGAGCGCGTCGAGCACCCCGCCCTCGCCGGAGAAGCCCCGGGCGGCGTTGGGCGACAGCGTCAGGGTCAGCCGCATGCCGGGCAGCACCGCCTCCCAGGCGGAGGCGGTCGGCTCCCCGGCCGCGACCGGCCCGTAGACCCGCAGGGCGAGCGCGTGCCGCAGCACCCGCTGGAGCGCCACCAGCCGGTCGGGCCCGGGCAGGCAGACCGCGCCGGGCACCGGCCGGGTGGTCGGCCGCAGCGTCCTCCCGGCCGGGACGACCCAGCCGACGCCGGCCCGCCCGCCGCGCGGCAGCGAGCGCAGGAACCGCACCGCCTCGGCGGCGGGCAGCTCGGCGCGCGGTTCGAAACCGGCGGCGACCACCTGGGTCTCGGCGAAGCCGCGCAGCCAGCGCTCCGGCAGCGGCACCTTCTTCTCGACCAGCGGGCCGTCGAAGGTGGTGACCTCCAGCGCGTCCGGCCCGACCGCGAGGTGCAGCGGGTCGGCCGGGCCGATCCTGGTCAGCGCCTCGCGCAGCGGGTTGTTGACGTCCACGTTGGTGGTGCCGTGGCCGATCTCGTCCCCGTCGAGCCCGGCCCCGAGCACGTCGAGCCGGGCGTAGACGCCGCAGCAGCCCGAAAAGGACTCGAAGCGCAGCCGGTCCCCGTTGGCGGTGACCACCGGGTCGAGCGAGGCGCGCAGCCGCGGCTGGTAGTAGCGCGCGGCGGCGACGTCCGCGACCGCGAGCAGCGCGGCGGCGGCCGGCGCCGGATCGGCCAGGAAGCCCGCGAAGAAGCGCGGGTTGGCGGCGGCGCCGAGCGGGGTGGCGCCGCCGGAGGTGGCCAGGTCGAGGTGCCGGCCGTCGGCGCCGTCCAGGACGGCCGACGGGCGCAGATAGGCGTACGCGTGTGCGGATTGCGTCATGCCGAGCACGCTAGGTGAGGGCACTGACAATCCGTCGGGACGACCGCGGGGCGGCCTCGCGAGGGCGCCAGGAGGGCCCCGCCCCGGCCGGGCGCGGGGCCGGAACCGGGGATCGGACTGGAACGTGTTCTATGTCATCAGGCGAGCCCGCGGACGGCGTTACCCAGGTCACACCACCACACGGTTGGCTTCTGCCACTATGGCCTCGTGACCGACCTCACCGAACCGCACGTCCGGGCCGAACGGCGCGCCGTGCCGGCCGCCCCGTTCGCCGAGCTGCTGGAGATCGAGCGGCTGGACGAGAACACGTTCCGGGGCTGCTGCCACGCCGGCGCCCCGATGCGCGCCTTCGGCGGCCATGTCGCCGCACAGGCGCTCGTCGCCGCCGGGCGCACCTGCGAGGACGAGCGCCCGGTGCACTCGCTGCACGGCTACTTCCTGCTGCCGGGCACCCCGGGCCACCCGATCGACTACCTGGTCGAGCGGGTCCGCGAGGGCCTCTCGTACACCACCCGCCGGGTGACGGCGCTCCAGCGGGGGAACGAGATCTTCACCCTCTCGGTCTCCTTCAAGCACCCCGAGCCGGCCGCCGACCGCCAGCGCCGGATCCCGCCGCTGCCGCACCCGGAGTCGCTGCCGAACGCCGTCGCCCTCCTGCCCGAGGAGGTCCGCCGGGGCTTCGCCGCGTCCGGCGGCTTCCGCGACCTCGACCTGCGGTTCGTCCCGGCGGACACCCCGGGGCTGCCGCCGGCCGTCCCCGGGCTGCTCCAGCAGTTCGTCTGGATGCGCACCGCCTCCCCGCTGCCGGACGGCGACCCGCTGCTGCACGCCGGCGCGCTCACCTACCTGTCCGACCTCACCCTGGCCTCCACCGTCGGGCTGGACGTGCAGTCGAACTTCTTCCAGCGCACCGAGCCGCCCCGGCTGCTGATGGCCTCGCTGGACCACGCGATGTGGTTCCACCGCCCCTTCCGGGCCGACGAGTGGCTGCTGTTCGCCCAGCGCAGCCCGTCCTCCTCGGACGGCCGGGGCCTGGCGCTCGGCGAGTTCTACGACCTGGACGGCCGGCTGGTCGCCTCCGCCGTCCAGGAGGCGCTGGTCCGCGACCCGTCGTGACGCCCGAGGGCCCCCTCGTCACACCTCCGGCACCCCGGTGACCGCCGGACGAACGGAAGGGGGCCGGACGGCGTCATACTCCTGAGCGGCCCCGGCCCGTATCATGGTGCGGGTGACCAAGGTTGACCTGTCACCACGGCCGGTGGAGGCGATGTCTCCGCGTCAGCTCGAACGCCGCGAAAGCCTGATCGCGGCCGCGCTCGCCCTGGTGAACGAGATCGGCGTCGAGCGTATGCAGATGAAACAAGTCTGCGAGCGGTCCGGAGTCGCCCTGGGGACGGCGTACCGCTACTTCTCCTCCAAGGACCACCTCCTGGCTGCGGCGATCGCCGAATGGCACCGCCTGCTGCTGGCCGACCTGGTGGCCGAGCTGCGCGGACCGAGGGCCGGGCTCGGGGCCACCGACCGGGCCGTCCGGTTCGTCCGGGGCGGGATGCGGGCCTACCAGCGGCAGCCCGAACTCGCCCGGCTACGGGTGGCCGTGGCCGCCTCCACCGACCCCTTCGCCAGCGAGGCCCTGCAGGGCATGGCCCGGGCCGACAGCACCGCCCTGCAAGCGGTGACGGCCGAGGTGCCGGCCGCCGCGAGCGACCTGGTGCGGCACATCGTGGCCCACGCCTGGCAGGGCGAGCTGACCGCCTGGGTGACCGGCCGCACCACCCTCGGGGACGCCCGGCGGCGCCTGGAGGACGTGGTGCGGCTGGTGCTGACCCCGTACGAGACGCGCTACCCGGCCCCGTACGAGGTCCAGTCCACCGGCTGAGCCGCGCCACGCCACGAGCCCCGGCGGCGAGGTCCGTGGCGGGGCTCGGACCGGCGCTCGGCTCAGACCGCCGTCACCGGGTGGGCCACCACGGCACCGAACAGGTAGCCCTCCCGGTTGAACAGCGCACGCTCGGGCTGGGTGTTCCCCCGGCGGTCCGTCGCGCGGGCGCGCAGCTCGTACGGGCTGGGCCGCCCGGGGCGCCAGTCGAAGCTCCAGCGCGTCCAGCCCTCGGCCCGCGGCTCGTCGCGCAGCTCGGCGCGCCGCCAGGTCCGGCCGCCGTCCGTGCTGACCTCGACCCGGCGCACCGCCGCCACGCCGGACCACGAGCGCCCGTGCAGCCGGTGCTCGCGGTCCGCCGCCAGCCGCGCTCCCGCGGCCAGCTCGAAGGCGCTCTTGACCACCTGGACGGTGAGCGGGTCGCCCCCGCCGGGCGGGTAGTCCGGGCCGAACATCCGGTAGAAGTCGGTGTTCCACGGCGAGTACAGCGGGTGGTCGGCGACCTCCACGCTGCCCACCCACTTGATCGAGGCGATGCCCACCCAGCCGGGCACCACCAGCCGGGCCGGGGCGCCGTGGTCCGGGGTCAGCGGCTCGCCGTTCATCTCGTACGCGAGCAGCACGTCGTCCAGCGCCTTGGCGATCGGCAGCGGGCGGCGCACCGGGCCGTAGTTGGTGCCGCCCGCGACGAAGTCCGGGTCCAGGCCGGTGGGCAGCACGTCCACCGCCGCCCCGGTCAGCCCGGCGGCCCGCAGCACCTCGGCCAGCCGGACGCCCCGCCAGCTCGCCGAGCCGACGCCGCCGAGCGTCCACGGCGTGCCCGGGACGGGCTGGCCCTGCTGGCCGGAGTAGTAGCTGCGGCCGTTGCCGGCGCACTCGATCAGCGCGCTGATCCGGGTGGACGGCAGCTCCCGCAGGTCGTCCAGGCCGAACTCGACCGGGCGCCCGGCCGTCGGGGCGCCGCGCAGGCCGCTGCCGAAGAGCCTGAGGCTCCAGGTGTCCGGGTCGATCAGCGGGGTGCTGGTGTGGTTGCGGACGAAGAACCGCTCCACCGGCACGTGGCGGCCGATGGCGGCGCCGCCGTCGGCGCCGCGGAAGGTGTCCCAGCGCGTCTCCGCGTTGGTGCCGTGCGGCACGAACCACTCGGCGGGCAGCGGTTTGACGATCCCGGGCACGGGCCCGGACGAGCCGCCGGACACCGCCCCGGGCGCCGGCCCGGACACCTCCTCGGCGGCCGCCCGGCCCGCGGTGACCAGGGGCGCGGCCGGGACCGGCGCGGCGAGCGCCCCGGCGGCGGAGGCCGCCCGCAGCAGCGTCCGGCGGTCCACGCCGTCGGCACGCGCGCCGTCCCGGGCGGCCCGCGTCGGCTCGGCCCGCCTCCGGTCGGCCCTGCTCCGGTCGGCCTGCCTCCGGTCGGTCTGCCTCCGGTCGGCGGGCGTCGGATCGGCCGGTGTCGGGACTGCTTCGTTCGGGGTGCGGACCTCGTCGTCCATGAACGGCGTTCCTTCCGTTTCAGCGTGGTCGGTTTCGGCGCCGCGCGCGACCGCGGCCGCCGCCGGGGCCCGCGGGCCGTCCTGGACGGGCTTCCGCTCCCCGGTCTGACCTACTCACCGGTGTGGACTCCTACCGTTCCCATTGTGTCGGCGAAACCCCGCCCCGCAGCGGAGCAGCCCATGTCAGCCACCCCGCCCGCCCGGATCCTCCGGGGTCCCGGCCCGGAACCGCCGCTCGCCCACGGGGCCGGGGCCGGCGCCCGGACACCTTCGATCTGGCCGGATACCCGCTCGGCGCCGCCGTCGCCGTCCGGATCGCCACCCGCCGCCCCGGGCGGGTCCGCTCGCTGCCACTGCTCGCCGGCATGGCCGGGGCCCGGCCCGGTGGCGGACGCTCTCCGAGCTGTTCATCGACCTGGCCGACCGGCCGGACGAGCTCCCCCCGCTGCGGGAACACCCCAAGTCCCCGGCACCGGACGGCTTCCGGCAGCGGTTCCGGCCCGCCGCCCGGACCGACGTCCGCGCCGAACCGGCCGCGACAGGCGTCCCCGCCCTGGTCGCCGGCCGGGCTGATCCCCGGCGCGCGCCTGGCCGAACTCCCCTGCGGGCGCCCGCCGGTGGCCGGCGCGCCGCCCGAACTGCGCGACGTACTGCCGGAGTTCCTCACGAGCCGAGCCTCCCGGGGGAACACCCCGGCAGGCGGCGGCGTTCGCCCGGTCATGCGCATCGGAGAACTCGCCCGCCTGACCGGGGTGTCCACCCGCCTGCTCCGCTACTACGAGGAACAGGGCCTGCTCCGGCCGGACCGCACGGCGGCCGGCTACCGCGAGTACGGCGAGGAGGACACCGTCCGGGTGTGGCAGGTCCGCAGCCTGCTCGCGGCCGGTCTGAGCACCCGGGTGATCGCCGAGCTACTGCCCTGCGCCACCGGTCCGGTCCCCGTCCTGGAGGCCTGCCCGGAGCTGCTCGCCATCCTGCGCGGCGAACTCGCCGACCTGGACTCCCGGATCGAGGACCTCAGCCGCAGCCGCCGGGCGCTCTCCCACTACCTCGCCACCGCGCGCGACTCCGGGCCCGACCACGGACGGCAGCACGGGCCCGGGCACCGGCACGACGACGGGCACGACTACGGCGAGGAGCAGGCGGCCTGACGGGACGTAGGTCCCGACCCCGCGCTTCCCCGGCGCGCCGTCCCTCCGCTCACGGAGCGGACTGGACATAGTGCGACATACAGCTTGAATCCGAGCGTGCCGACGCACGCCGAGTATGTCGAGGGGTCCATCCGATGAGCAGCCAGCCGCCCCAGTCCGACCAGCCCGTGGAGGAGCCCGACGAACCCGCCGCGACCCTTCCGGCCGACCGGGCGGTGTTCGGCATCGGCGCCGTCCTGGTCCTGGCGGTGGTCGCCTGGGGCGTCTTCGCCGAGGACTCGCTCGGCCGCACCTCCGACACCGCGCTCGGCTGGGTACTGCACAACTTCGGCTGGCTGTTCGTGGTGGCCGCCGACGTCTTCCTGGCGCTCAGCGTGCTGCTCGCGTTCAGCCGCTTCGGCCGGATCCGGCTCGGCCGCGACGACGACGAGCCCGAGTTCTCCACCCTCGCCTGGATCGCCATGATGTTCAGCGCCGGGATGGGCATCGGCCTGATGTTCTACGGCGTCGGCGAGCCGCTCCAGCTCTTCGCCACCCCGCAGCCGGGCTCCGGCCTGGAGCCGCAGAGCGCGGCCGCCGCCCAGCAGGCCCTGGAGTTCTCGCTCTTCCACTGGACCCTGCACCCGTGGGCGATCTACGCGGTCGGCGGCCTGGCCCTCGCCTACACCACCTTCCGCAAGGGCCGGGGCAACCGGGTCTCCGCCGCCTTCGTCCCGCTGATCGGCCAGCGCGGCGCGGACGGCTGGGCCGGGCGGACGATCGACCTGCTGGCCGTGTTCGCCACCGTCTTCGGCTCCGCGACCAGCCTCGGCCTCGGCGCGCTCCAGGTCGCCGACGGGCTCGGCTACATCACCTCCGTCCGCAACACCCAGAACGCCCAGCTGATCATCATCGGCTCGCTGACCGCCGCGTTCGTGGTCTCCGCGTTCTCCGGGGTGCACAAGGGCGTGAAGTGGCTCTCCACGGCGAACGTCGTGCTGGCCTCGCTGATCATGGTCTTCGTCTTCGTGGTCGGCCCGACGGTCTTCGCCCTGGACGCGATCCCCTCCTCGGTCGGCGGCTACCTCTCCGACCTGCTCGGGATGTCCACCCAGACCGGCGCCTTCACCGACGAGAGCTGGCTCGGCTCCTGGACGATCTTCTACTGGGCCTGGTGGCTCTCCTGGGCGCCCTTCGTCGGCACCTTCATCGCGCGGATCTCGCGCGGCCGCACCATCCGGCAGTTCCTGCTCGGCGTGCTGCTGGTGCCCAGCGGGGCGACGGTCATCTGGTTCTGCGTGATGGGCGGCACCGCGATCCGGCTGTCCACCACCGGCGCGGCCGACCTGGTCGCGACCATCCCGCAGGGCCCGGAGGCCTCGCTGTTCGAGATGCTGCGCGCGCTGCCACTCGGCTCGGTGACCAGCGTGGTCGCGGTGCTGCTGGTGATGACCTTCTTCATCACCAGCGCCGACTCGGCCTCGCTGGTGCTGGGCTCGCTCTCCAGCCGGGGCTCGCTGCACCCGCGCACCTGGCTGGTGGTGGTCTGGGGCGTGCTGATGGGCGGGGTCGCGGCGGCCCTGCTGCTGGCCGGCGGGCTCACCGCGCTCCAGAACGCGACGATCCTGGTCGCGCTGCCGTTCGTGGTCGTGATGCTGCTGCTGTGCGTCTCGCTGGTGAAGGAGCTCCGCGAGGACCCGGCCGCCGCCCCCGCCCGCTTCCACCCTCCGCACGGCCTGCGGGACGCCGTCCGGGAGGTCGTCGGCGAGTCGGGCACACGCCGCTGACCTGCGCGTACGCCCCGCCCGGTGACGGGTGGGGCGTACGCGGCCAACCGACGCCCAACTCCCGTCCGGACTTCACCCGCACGTACCGACCGTTCACGCCGCCCTGGAAACCTCCCTGTCATGAACGCCAGCCCTCAGGCGCCCTACCAGGAACCGCGCTTCCCCCTGCCCCAACGGCACCGCCGGCTGCTCGCCGTCACCGCCGTACTCACCTCCATCGCCCTCGGCACCCTGGGCGTCGGCGCCACCGTGGAAACCGTCGAACACGGCCCCCTCGCGAGCGCCTCCGCCAGCAAGTAGCCTCTGCTCCACCCAGCACCGCGGTCCCGTTCCGGGCCCGGTGCTTCTTGCTTTCCGCCACCAGGCGGCGGAGCCGGGGCGGCACGGTGGGCGCCACCGCCACGGCGGCGGTCCGCTACGCCGGCTGTCCGGGGCGGGAGTGGCGGCCGGTGCCGGGCGTGGGGTGGAGGTCGGGGGCCGGGGCGTAGCGCGCGGCCGGGGGGCGCAGGCGCCAGGCCGGGGGGCGGGTGGGGTGGGGGGTGGGGGTGATCAGGGCGAGGCGGTGGAGCACGTCGAGGGCGTCCCGCCGCAGGGCGGTGCGGTCGGCGAGGTAGCGGGCGGGGAGGCCGAACTCGTCCGCGATGTCGCCGAGGACGCCGTCTATCAGCGCGTCCGGGATCGGGACGTCGCCGGCCACCGGCTCGTCGGGCAGCGGGCGGACCTCCTCGACCAGGCGCTCGACCAGCAGCAGGGCGGCCTGGGTGAGGGTGCCCCCGCCGGGGAGGGCGAGGTCGGTGAGTTCGGCGGCCGGGTCGAGCAGCGCGACGCCCTCGGCCCGCAGTTCGGCCTCCAGTCCGAGGAACTCGGCGAGCGCCGCCGGGCCGCTGAGCCGGTGCTCGTCCAGCCAGGCGCGGTGGTCCTCGGGGAGGTCGGCGGCCAGGACGGCGGGCGTCTCGGCGAGCAGGCGGCGGACGGCGGTGGCGGGCTCGGCCTCGGCGGCGCGGCGGATCAGGTCGGCGGCGTCGTCGGCGAGGGCGGGCGGGCCGGCCGGGACGGCCCGGGCGAGTTCGCGGTCCACGGTCAGCACGAAGGAGTCGTCGGCCGGGCCCTCGGCCGGCAGCTCGCCGAGCACCTGCCAGCCGGCCAGCGCGGCCAGCGCCATGGCGAGGTCGGTCGGTTCGGCGGTGAGTTCGGGGGCGGCGGTGTTCATCGCGTCGAGCAGCCGCCGGTAGCCGAGCTCCTCCGGGGCGTCGACCAACAGGGCTAGCGCGAGGGCGAGTTGGGCGTACCCGGCCGGGGTGAACGGAGTGCCGGTGACGGGGTGTTCGAGGCGGCGCGCGGCGCCGGGGCCCAGGCCTGCCTTGCAGAGCCGGGCGTGCCAGGGGCCGACCACGAGGCGGTAGCCGAGCAGGGTGTCGAAGCGCTCGGCGAGCCAGTCGCGGTGACGGCGGATCAGCGGGAAGCCGTCGGCGTGCGGGCCGGAGGCGGTGACCAGCGGGTGGGCGAGCAACAGCCGGGCGGCGATTCGGCGTTCGGCCGCCGGGAGCTCCTCGCCGGAACGATCCTGCGCCACGACGGTGGGCGGTGCCACCCGCGTGCGTTCGGGCCTGCGGTGCCGGCCCGGCCGGCCCGTCTTGGCCCCCGACCGGACGACGGGCAGGGCGGCGTCGTCGCGCCGGGCGCGGCGCAGCCCGCCCTCGGTGCGGTCCTCGCGGGGGCGTACGGGCGTGGCCAAGTGCGCGGTGGGGCCGTGCCACCAGCTGACGCCGGGATCGGCGGCGGGCTCGGCGGCGGTGCCGAGGTGGCGGGCGGGGTAGAGGCCGAAGGAGGCGGTGCAGAGGTCGTCGGCGGTGCCGGGGGTGGCGGCGGCGAACCAGTGGGCCAGGCGCAGCAGCCCCGGGTCGGGCGAGAGCGTCGTGTCGACGGCCGGAGCGGCCGACGCCTGCGGGCCGTCAGCACCGCTCCCCATGGCCGCCCCCGGCGTCCTGTCAGCGGGACCGGAGGAGCGGCCCGCGTCGGAACCGGAGGCACCACCGGCGTCGGGGCCAGCCTCGGGACCGGCTTCGCGTACGGCGAGGACGGCGGCGGCGGTTCCCCGCCCTGCCCCGCCCGTGCGTCCGTCCGGCCTGCCGGCGGCCACCCGGGTGGCGCCGACCGCGTAGTCCTGCTGATCCATGTCGGGGTCCAGACTAGACGGTGCCCGGGCCACCCGACCGCAGCAACCGCCCTCCTGAGGAACTCTCCGCAAGAGCCCTCGAAGCGGCCGACCGCGCTCCGCTCACCGGCCGCCCCGTCATCCGCCGCACCCCGCCCGGGTTACGCACCGGTAACCGACCCTTCCACCGCCGGTCCGGCTCCTCTAGGGTCGGTCCGAAGCAGCGGATCACCGAGAGGCGCACGCATGACCGTCCGTACCACCACCCGCGTCGGCCTCGGGGCGCGCCTGCGCTCGGCCACCGGCCTGCTGGGCGGCTTCGCGGCCACCTCGGCGGCGCACCTGGGCGCGATCGCCTCCGGCGCCTCGGTGCTCCAGAACGCCACCAAGCCGGCCCTGATGCCGCTGCTGGCCGCGCACAGCGTGGCCGCGGCCGCGAAGGCCGGGCGGGAGGCGCCGAAACTGCTGGCACCGGCGCTGCTGCTGAGCGCGGGCGGCGACGTGCTGCTCCAGCTGAAGAACGACCCCGCGTTCCTCGCGGGCATGGGCTCGTTCGCGGCGGCGCACGTCTGCTACGTGACGATGTTCGTCCAGCGCGGCGCGCTCACCGACCGCCGCCGGGCCCTGGTGGTCGCGGCCGCGTACGCGACGGCCTGGGTGGCCCTGGTCGGGCAGCTCTGGCCGGACCTCGGGGACCTGCGCGTCCCGGTGGCCGGCTACAGCCTGCTGCTCGCGTCGACGGCCGTCACCTCGGCCGGGCTGGGCTGGCGGACCGGGCTGGGCGGGGCGCTGTTCCTGCTCTCCGACACGCTGATCGCCACCCAGCTGGCGAAGTGGCGGGAGCTGCCGGGCCATCAGTTCTGGATCATGGCGACCTATGTGCTGGCCCAGTACCTGCTGGCCGACGGCACCCTCCGCCACCAGGACCGGCTGCACCGCGAGGGCGCCGAACCGCGGACCGCCTGACGCACCGGCGCTCCGGAGAACCGGCACGCCGTCCCGACACGCCGCCGCGCCGCCGATCCCGTCGGGATCCAGCGGCGCGGCGCAGGGGCGCAGTGGGGCGCGAGGCCTTCAGGCACCGCGCCTCCGCAGCAGCCAGAAGCCGCCGACACCGCCCGCGACCAGCGCGAGGCCGCCGGCCAGTTCCCCCGGGTTCGCCGCGACCGAACCGCCGAGGCCGGTCTGCACGGCGCCGTGCGGGGCGACCTGCTGGTTGCCGGCGCCGGACTGCCCGAGCGAACCGGCCCACTCCCCCGCGGCCTCGCCCCACTCGCCGAGACCCGGGTTCTTCTGGGGGTTCTTGTCGCCGCCCTTGTCACCGCCCCTGTCGGGCACGGCCACGGTGGTGACCGTGACGCTGGTGGCGAAGGCCCCGCCGTCCGGGCAGGTGCCGTCGACCTTGCTGTCCCCGGCGTGCTGGCCGGCCAGCCGGGCGGAGCCGCTGTGCTTGCCGTCGGGGCCCAGGGTGAGGGTCGCCGGCCCTCCCTCGAAGGCGGCGGAGCGGGCGGTGATGGTCTTGGCGTCGGGCTTGTCCGACTTCTCGCAGGAGACCGTGACCGTCACGGTCTGGCCCGGTGCGGCCTGGGACGGGCTGACCGACGCGGAACCGTCCCTGGCGGATGCGAGGGGGGCCGTCAGGCCGGTCAGCGCCGTCGCGCCGATCAGGGCGGCGGCGGCCGTACGCATGGGGCGCATACCGGAACCTCCGGGATTCTCGGGCGCAGCCGGGGACTCCCATGTCCACGTGGTCGAGCAACTGCACCCGGTCATTCACCGACGGTAGGGACGCGCCCCACGCTCGGCCAGCGCTCACGACCGTTCGGGTTACGACCCGTGACCCGTCGTGACGCCCGCGGCGGGGCTCACGCGTGGCGCTCACCCGGAGTGGCGCTCACGCGGTGCGGCTCAGAGGTCGAGGTCCACCACGACCGGCGCGTGGTCCGAGGTGCCCTTGCCCTTGCGGGCCTCGCGGTCCACGTAGCTGTCGGTGACGGCCTCGACGAAGGGCTTGTTGGCGTAGGTGAGGTCGATCCGCATGCCCCGGTTCTTGGGGAAGGCCAGCTGGCGGTAGTCCCAGTAGGTGTACGGGTGGTCGTACTTGAGCGGGCGGGGCAGCACGTCCTGGAGGCCGATCCCGTCGAGGGCCGCCAGTGCGGCGCGCTCGACCGGGGTGACATGGGTGAGGCCCTCGAAGGCGGCGGCGTCGAAGACGTCGTCGTCGGTCGGGGCGATGTTGAAGTCCCCGAGGACGGCGAACGGGCGGGGGCCGGCGGCGTCCTCGGTGGTGGCCTTGCGCAGCGCCTCCAGCCACTCCAGCTTGTACTGGTAGTGCGCGTGGCCGACCTCGCGGCCGTTCGGCACGTAGACCGACCAGACCCGGACCGGGCCGCAGGTGGCGGCGATGGCGCGCGGCTCGACCTCGGGCAGCAGGGCCCCGTCGGCGAAGTAGCCGGGCTGGTCGGGGAGGCCGCGCACGACGTCGTCCAGGCCGATCCGGGAGACGATCGCGACGCCGTTCCAGCGGCCGTTGCCGTGCGCGGCCGTCTCGTAGCCGAGCTCGCGGACCGCCTCGTACGGGAAGGCGTCGGCCGCGCACTTGAGCTCCTGGAGGCAGAGCACGTCGGGCTTGGCGCTCTCCAGCCACTCCAGGAGCTTGGGCAGCCGCGCGGTGACGGAGTTGATGTTCCAGGTGGCGATGCGGACGGTCACGGCGGGCGGCCTTCCCGGTGGTTCGGTGCGGACGGACATGCAGTCGGGCATACGGACGGGGTGGGCCGCCCCTCGTGCGGGAGGCCCACCCCGAACATACCGCCCGGCACCGACAGGCCGGCCCGGTCAGCCCGCGGGCCGGACCACCGCGGCCGAGCCGCCGCCGCGCCGCACCGGCTCGGCGGCGGCCACCCAGCGGCCGTCCGGCAGCCGTTCCACGCCGGTGGCGGCACCGATCTCGCCGCCGTTGACGAAACTGTGTCCGAGGCCCTCCAGCGCGGCCCGCTCGGGCAGTGCCAGGAAGGCGGGCTCGGCCTGGGTGGTGGCGCTGTTGCGCTGGCTGGCGCGCGGGGCGGCGATGGCCTGCTCCAGGCTCAGGCCCCGGTCGAGCCGGCCGAGCAGCACCTGGAGGGTGGTGGTGATGATGGTCGCGCCGCCGGGGCTGCCGGTGGCCAGCAGCGGCTCGCCGTCGCGCAGCACGACCGTCGGGGACATCGAGGAGCGCGGCCGCTTGCCCGGGCCCGGCAGGTTGGGGTCGGGGACGCCCGGGGCGAGCGGGGTGAAGTCGAAGTCGGTCAGCTCGTTGTTGAGCAGGAAGCCCCGGCCGGGGACGGTGATGCCGCTGCCGCCGGTCTGCTCGATGGTGAGCGTGTAGGAGACGCTGTTGCCCCAGCGGTCGGCGACCGTCAGGTGGGTGGTGTTGGGGCCCTCGTACGGCTCGGGGACGGCCTGGCCGGTGTCGGCGCAGGGGGCCGGGTGGCGCGGGTCGCCGGGGGCGAGCGGGCTGGTCAGCGCGTGGTCCGGGCTGATCAGGCAGGCCCGGGAGGCGGCGTAGCGCTCGGAGAGCAGTTCCCTGGTGGGGACGTCGTTGAAGGCCGGGTCGCCGACCCAGCGGTTGCGGTCGGCGAAGGAGATCCGGGAGGCCTCCAGGAAGTGGTGGTAGTACTGGGTGCCGCTGTACGTGGAGACGTCGCCGCCGTCCTCCAGGATGTTGAGCGCCTCGCCGACGGTGGTGCCGCCGGAGCTGGAGGGGGCCATCGCGTAGACGTCGTAGGCGCCGTGGGAGACGTGGGTGGGCGCCTGGTCGCGGACCCGGTAGTCGGCGAGGTCGGTGGTGTCGACCCTGCCGGGGCGGGCGTTGCGGCCGGACGCCGGGTCGACCGGCGGGTGCTGCACGGTGTTGGCGATGTCCTTGGCCAACTCGCCCTGGTAGAAGGCCTTGACGCCGTCCTTGGCGAGCAGCCGGTAGGTGGCGGCGAGGTCGGGGTTGCGCAGCACGCTGCCGGTCTCGGGGGGCTTGCCGTTCGGCAGGTAGAGCGCGGCGGTGGCCGGGAAGTCCTTGAACCGGGCGTAGTTGTCGGCGGTCTGGCCGCGGAAGGTGTCGTCGACGACGAAGCCGTGGTCGGCGATCCGCTCGGCCGGTTCGAGGTTCTGGGCGAGCGAGCGGGTGCCCCACTTGCGCAGTGCGGCGTCCCAGGTGGCGGGGGTGCCGGGGATTCCGACGGACAGGCCGCTGGTGACGGCGTCGGCGAAGGCCAGCGGTTTGCCGTCCTCCAGGAACAGGCCGCTGTCGGCGGTGCGCCCGGCCGTCTCCCGGCCGTCGATGGTGTGCACCCGGCCGGTGGCGTGGTCGTAGTAGACGAAGTACCCGCCGCCGCCGATGCCGGAGGAGTACGGCTCGGTGACCCCGAGGGCCGCGGCGGCGGCGACGGCCGCGTCCACCGCGTTGCCGCCCTTGCGCAGCACCTCGATGCCGGCGGCGGTGGCGTCGGCGTCGACGGTGGCGACCGCTCCGCCCCGGCCCACCGCCTCGGCCGCCTTCGTCGGCGGGGTCGCGGCGCCGGCCGGTCCGACGCCGGACCAGACCAGCGCGGTGGCGAGCAGCAGTGGTGGTGCGAGACGGGTCAGAGCCCTCATCCGAATCCTCCTGAGTCTGCGTCAACTCAGTTGTTCCACAGGAGGGATGATCCGACAACCACACCGCGCCGCTACCAACGGGTAGTTGGCGGGGCGGGCGGGGGCGCCAGGAGAACAGCCGGCAGGCGCCCCCACCCCGCTACAGCGCGCTGCGCTCCACCCGCCGCCGCTTGATCGTGCGGAAGCGCCGCGCCACCTGCCGGGCCAGGTCAGCCGCGCCGACCAGGCCGGCCTCGTTGCCGAGGGCGGCGTGCACGATGGCGGCCTCCGGGCGGAAACCGCGCCCGGTGAGGGTGCGGCGGAAGGTGTCCCGGGCCGGACCGAGCAGCAGGTCACCGGCCTCGGAGACCCCGCCGCCGATCACGAAGCGGCCCGGGTCCAGCGCGGCGGCCAGGTTGGCGATGCCGACGCCGAGCCAGGTGCCGACCTCGTAGAGCAGCTCGGTCGCGACCGGGTCGCCGTCCTGGGCGGCCTCGGTGACCAGCGGCCCGGTGATGCCCTCGACCGTGCCGCCCGCCCGGGCCAGCAGCGGCTGCACCACCGGCGACTCCTCGGCGACCAGCTCGCGCGCGTCGCGCACCAGGGCGTTGCCGGAGGAGTACTGCTCCCAGCAGCCCCGATTGCCGCACGGGCAGCGGTGGCCGCCGGGCAGCACCTGCATGTGCCCGAACTCGCCCGCCAGGCCGTACTTGCCGCGGTCCACGTAGCCGTCCCGGACCACCGCGCCGCCGATGCCGGTGCCCAGGGTGAGCATCACCATGTGGTCCTCGCCGCGCCCGGCGCCGAAGCGCCACTCGGCCCAGGCGGCCGCGTTGGCGTCGTTCTCCACGATCACCGGGAAGCGCAGCCGCTCGCTGAGCGCCTCCTGGAGCGGCTCGTTGCGCCAGTTGAGGTGCGGGGCGAACAGCACCTTGGAGCGGTCGGCGTCGACCCAGCCGGCCGCGCCGATGCCCACGGCGTGGACGTCGTGCCGGTCGGCGAGCTGGAGCACCAGCTCGACGATGACGTCCTCGACCACCTTGGGGCTCTTGCTCTTGTGCGGCGTGTCCGTGCGCAGCTTCTCCAGCACCTTGCCCTCGCCGTCCACCACCCCGGCGACCACCTTGGTGCCGCCGATGTCGACACCGATCGTGGGCAGCCGCAGTATCCCGGCGGGCAGGGCGCGGCGGCGGCGCTCGGCGCGCGGGCCGAGGCCGAGCAGGGTCGGCAGGACGGGTGGCCGGGTGCTGCCTTGGGAGCCGGTCACGGCTGCGGACGCTCCTCACGGGTGTCGGGTTCTCGGGGGTCGGATTCTCCGGAAGCCGATTCTCCGCCACCGGGGAGCCCGGTGCCGGAGCCGCCGGGGGCGGAGCCACGGGGGTCGGAGAGCGACGGTCGGGCCAGCTCGTGCGAGAGCTCGGCGAGGTCGGAGCCGCCGGCCATCTCGGTGGTGAGCTGTTCGAGGCTGATCTCGGCACGCGGATGGCTGCCCGCCATCCGGCCCCGCCGGAGCAGGGTGAAGTGGTCGCCGACCAGGTACGCGTGGTGCGGGTTGTGGGTGATCAGCACGACCCCCAGCCCGGCGTCGCGGGCGGCGGTGACGTACTTGAGCACCACCCCGGACTGCTTGACGCCGAGCGCGGCGGTGGGCTCGTCCAGGATCAGCACCTTGGCGCCGAAGTGCACCGCGCGGGCGATCGCCACGCACTGGCGCTGCCCGCCGGAGAGGGTGCCGATCGGCCGGTCGACGTCGTACAGGTCGATGCCCATCCGCGCGAGCGCGTCGCGGGTGGTGGCGCGCATCCCCTCGGCGTCCAGCCGCAGGCCGCCCCAGCGGCGCATGCCCTGCTCGGAGCCGAGGAAGAAGTTGCGCCAGACCGGCATCAGCGGGACGACCGCGAGGTCCTGGTAGACGGTGGCGATGCCGCGGTCCAGGGCCTGGCGCGGGGAGTCGAAGCGGACCGCCTCGCCGCCGACGGTGACGGTGCCCTCGTCGTGCTGGTGCAGCCCGGAGATGATCTTGATCAGGGTGGACTTGCCGGCCCCGTTGTCGCCGAGCACGCAGCTGATCTCGCCGGCCCGCAGGGTCAGCGAGACGTCCTGGAGCGCCCGGACGGTGCCGTAGCTCTTGCCGACGCCGTCGAGGGAGAGCAGTTCGGTACCCATGGCTTCCGTGTTCGTCGCGGCCCCCGTGAGGTCCGTGTTCATCGCGGCCCCCGCTCGGCCCGGCGCTTGACGTAGGCGTTCAGCAGCGCGGCCAGCAGCAGCATCGCGCCGAGGAAGAACTTGAACCAGTCCGGGTTCCACTGGGCGTAGATGATCCCCTTGCTGGCCATGCCGAAGATCAGCGCGCCGAGCGCGGAGCCGACCACCGAGCCGTAGCCGCCGGTGATCAGGCAGCCGCCGATGACCGCCGCGACGATGTAGATCAGCTCGTTGCCGACGCCCTCGCCGGACTGCACGGTGTCGAAGGAGAACAGCAGGTGCTGGCCGAGCACCCAGGCGCCGAAGCCGACGCCCAGGTACAGCAGGGTCTTCGTCCGGGCGACCGGCACGCCGACCGCGCGGGCCGCGTCCGCGTCGCCGCCGACCGCGAAGATCCAGTTGCCGAAGCGGGTGCGCAGCAGCACCCAGCTGCCGACCACGAGCAGGCCGAGCCACCACCAGACGGTGGCCTTGATGGTCAGCCCGCCGACGGTCACCTCGGAGGCGAACAGCCAGCGGCAGGCGGCGAAGCCCTCCATGTCGGAGATCGACTTGGTGGAGACGGTGCCGGAGATCGCCTTGGTGACGCCCAGGTTGGCGCCGGTCAGCATCAGGAAGGTGCCGAGCGTGACGATGAAGCTGGGCAGCCTGGTGCGGCCGAGCATCCAGCCGTTGAACCCGCCGATGGCCAGCGTGGTCGCCAGCGAGACCAGCACGCCGACCCAGGTCACCGCGGTGAACTGGTACGAGACCATCGAGGAGGTCAGCGCGGCGGTGGTGACCAGCACGCCGGCCGACAGGTCGAACTCGCCGCCGATCATCAGCAGCGAGACCGGCACCGCCATGATCCCGATGGTGGAGGCCGCGTACAGCACGGTGCCCAGCGAGGAGACCCGCAGGAACGGTTCGGCGACGACGGCGAAGACCGTGAAGACCGCGACGGCGGCGATCAGCGAGCCCAGCTCGGGGCGGGCGAGGAGCCGCCGCAGGGCCGGCGGACGGCCGTCGACCAGGCCGTCGTGGGCGAGGAGGTCGGGGGTGCTCACCTGGTCCCCCTCGCGACGTACTCGGCGAGCGCGTCGGCGTTGTCCTTGGTCAGGATCTGCGGACCGGTCTCGACGGGCTTGCCGCCGCCGAGCATGTTCAGGTTGTACTTGTACAGCCAGACCAGGTCGACGCCGGTGTAGCCCTGGAGGTAGGGCTGCTGGTCGACGGCGAAGCCGACGCTGCCGGACTTGAGCCCGGACACCACCTGCGTGCCCAGGTCGAAGGTGTCCAGCTCGACGGTGCGGTGGGCGTCCTGGACGGCCTGGAGGCCGGTGGCGGCCATCGGGCCGGAGAGGGTCAGCACGGTGTCGATGGACGGGTCGGCCTGCAGCTTGGCGGAGATCGCGGCGCGGGCGTCGGGCATGTCGACGCCGTTGACGTAGAGCACCTGGAAGGCTCCGCCGGACTTGGACTGGGCGCCGGAGCAGCGCTGCTCCTGGCCGACGTTGCCCTGCTCGTGGATCACGCAGAGCACGTTCTTGCGGCCGCGCGAGGCCAGCTCGGTACCGGCCGCCTGGCCGGCGGTGGACTCGTCCTGACCGATGTGGGTCAGCGCGCCGAACTTCTGCGAGTACTCCTGACCGGAGTTGATCGTGATCACGGGGATGCCGGCGGCCTTGGCCTTGCCGAGGACGTCCGCCATGGCGTCGCCCTTGGCGAGGGTGACCAGCAGGCCGTCGACCTTCTGGTCGATGGCGGCCTGGACGAGCTGGACCTGGTTCTGGGTCTGCGCGTCGTTGGAGTACAGGAAGGTGATGTTGTCCTTGGCGGCGGCCTGCTCGGCGCCCTTGCGCACAGTGTCCCAGAAGGCGTCGCCGGCTCCGGCGTGGGTCACCATGGCGACCTTCCAGCGCGGAGTCGAGACGGCGCCGCCGCCGGTGGCCGCGGCCTTGGCGCGGGCCTCCTCGGCGCGTCTGCCTCCAGTACTGCTGCAACCGGCCACGGCGACCGCGAGTGCCAGGACGGCACACGCGGGCCAGAGGCGGTGGGACGGGCGAAAGCGGGTGATGCTCATCCCCATAGTCTCCCTGCCCGTGCCGCGCGGTATCGCACCGCCTCGCCCGGCAGCGCGAACGGCCTGGGAGGTAAGGTGCCCCGGGGGACCTTTCCTGGTAGTTCGCTGAACATCTGGTCCGGACGACGTCCGTTCGGGTGGCAGACTAGGCGCCGATCCGAAGGCGGTTCATCACAAGAAAGTGATGTTCCTCTCAGGTTCCGCACAGATTCGGACGGCAACCGATCACCGGTCCATCGCCGTCTGATGCCATTGACGTGCGTTCGGGCGAGTGGGCCCCGGGCGGCGTGCGACCCGGATACGAGAACTCGATGGAACTGACAGGTACGCCATTCTTCCTCCTCACCGTCATCCTGGTGCCGGTGTCCATCACAGTGGCGTTGCTGTTCTGGGGGAAGGTCGGCGGCCCGCAGCCGGTACGCTACCTCACCCGGATCGTCATGATCATGTTCTGCCAGGTCACGGCCGTCCTGATGGTCTTCGTGATGGTCAACAACGCCAACCTGATCTACGGCAACTGGGACGACCTGCTCGGCACCGGCAACCACGTCCGCGCGGTGCCCGTGGTGGCGCCGGTCGACCCGGCCGCGGCCGCCGCCGGCGGCCAGGGCGCCGAGCCCGCCAAGGAGCCGCAGAAGGTCAAGCAGAGCTTCGGCGGCGTGAACGACCCGCTCGTCCCGAACGACGTGCAGCGGACCGAGCTCAAGGGCCAGGTGTCCGGGGTCGACGGCGAGGTGCTGGTCTGGCTGCCGCCGCAGTACAACGACCCGGCGTTCAAGGACAAGAAGTTCCCCGTGGTCGAGCTGATCCCGGGCTACCCCGGCTCCTCCTCCACCTGGTACGGCACCCTCAAGGTCTCCGAGCAGCTCAAGCCGCTGATGCAGCAGGGCAAGGTCGCCCCGTTCATCCTGGTCTCGCCCCGCACGAAGCTGCTGAACAACCAGGACGCCGGCTGCACCGACATCCCCGGCAAGATCAACGCCGACGCCTGGGTCACCCGCGACGTCCCGCAGATGGTGCTGGACAACTTCCGCGCGGACCCGTCCGCGGACCGCTGGGCGATCGCCGGCTACTCGGCCGGCGCGCACTGCGCGGCCAAGCTGTCGCTGGCCCACCCCAACCGGTACCGGGCCGCCATCGCGATGTCCGGCTACAACGACCCGGCCCAGGAGCCGGACTCCCTGGTCGGCAAGGACGCCAAGCTGCGCGAGGCCAACAACCCGGTCAACATCCTGAAGACCGCCCCGCAGCCGCCGAAGGTCGCCCTGCTGGTCAGCGGCTCCAAGGGCGACGGCTACGAGGACGGCGAGGCGATCCGCGCCGCGGCCAAGGCCCCGACCACCGTCCAGGTCGAGGAGGGCACCGGCCCGCACACCACCGAGCAGTGGAAGAAGATGGTCCCGGCCGCCTTCCAGTGGCTGACCTCGGTCATCCCGGTCCAGTAGGCCGGCCGGCAACAGCGAACCGTACGGGAAGGGCCCGCCGCGACCGAGGTCGCGGCGGGCCCTTCCGCTTGTCCGGACGCGGCGTCAGGCCAGCTCCAGCGCCAGGTAGAAGTCCACCCGGTCCTCCAGCCGGGAGAGGTCACGCCCGGTCAGCTCCTCGATCCGGCCGATCCGGTACCGCAGGGTGTTCACGTGGACGTGCAGCTGCGCGGCGCAGCGGGTCCAGGAGCCGTCCGAGCGCAGGAAGGCCTCCAGGGTGCGGACCAGGTCCGCCTGGTGCTCGATGTCGTACGCGATCACCGTGTCCAGCAGCCGGCTGCGGAAGGCCCGGCGCACCTCGTCCGGGACGGCGGCCAGCAGCAGGACGTGCGAGGCGAGCTCCTCGGGGCCCGCGACGCAGACCCGGCCGACCCGGGAGGCGGCGATCCGGCGGGCGTGCCGGGCCTCCTCCAGGGCGCCGCGCAGGCCGCCGGCCCCGGCCGCGGGGGCGGAGACGCCGAGGGTGATCCGGCCCTCCGAGCCGAGCCCGGCCTCCAGCGGGGCGAGCAGTTCGCGCAGGGCGTCGGCGGGCACCGGGGCGTCCAGGACGGGCAGCACCACCACGGCGCCGGTGCCCGTCCCGGCGACCAGGGCGCGGTCGGAGGCGCCGCCGAGCGCCTCCTCCAGCACCGCCCGTACGGCGCCCTCCGGCAGGCCGGTGCCCTCGGCGCTGAGCACCAGCCAGGAGCCGTCCTCCGCCTGGGACTTGGCCCCGGGGCCCTCGTAGCGGGCGGCCATCGCCGAGGAGGCGTACAGGGCGCGGCCGACCTCGGCCGGGTCGGCGTCGCGGCGCAGCAGGGCGAGCAGTTCGTCGGCGAGGCGGCGGCGCAGCCGGCGGCCCTCGTCGCGGCGGTGGCGCTCGGCGGCGACCAGCCGGGCCAGGTTTTCGGCGAGCTGCTGGCGCTTGGTGGTCCACTCGGTGACGTCGCCGGCCACCGCCAGCACCCAGTCGGCCAGCAGGCCGCCGCCGGCCGGCGGCTCGTCGTGCTCGGCGGAGGCCGGGGCGGGCAGCAGCGAGAAGGAGCCGGCGGCCAATCGGGCCCGGTGCGGCGGGCGGCGGCGCTGGCGCTGGGCGGCGAGGTGGGCGCGGACCAGCTGGTCGCGGTCCTGGGCGGAGAGCCGGTCGGCGGGGCCTGCGATCACCGCACCGGTCGGGGTGAGCACCCAGCAGTCCAGGTCGAGGTCGCCGCCGAGCAGGTCGAGCACCGCGTCCAGTCCGCCGCCGCCGGCCGCCGAGACCAGCAGGCGGTGCCGGTCGACCAGGGCGGCGAGGTCGGCGGCGCGGTCGGCGGAGACCTGGCGGCCGATGAACTCGGTGACGGTGCCGAAGGCGATGTCGTCGGGGACGGCGAGCAGCGGCATCCGGTGCCGGCGGCAGGCCTCGACCAGGTCCTCGGGCACCGGGCCGACCTCGGCCTCGCCGGCCGCCAGGGCCACCGCGCCGCCGGCCGCGAGGGTGCGGACGAAGCGCTCGGAGTCGGCCGGGACGGTGCGCCAGAGCATGCCGGTGAGCACCAGTTCGCCGCCGTGCAGGTAGCGGCCCGGGTCCTGGAGGTCCGTCGTCATCACGCCGCTGACCTGCCGGTCCAGCTCTTCCTCGGCCGCGAGCAGGCGCAGTCGCGGGGCGCCGGGGGCGAGCAGGTCACGGACGCGCATCCGCGGACTCCTTAACGGGGGCTTGGGGGGAGGGTGAAGGGGTAACGATAGGGCCAGTCCGGCCGGGCGTCCGCCCGGGTCCGTAGCCCGCGCGTCACGGCCGGATTACGGTCGTAGGTAGCACCCGGCGGACACCTGGGCTGCGAGGTTCTCCTCCTTAGAGGAACGTACAGGATGCCGGGCGGGCTCACAGCCGGGGCTTCATGCCATCGGTGACTGCCAGCGGGCCGCGTCGCGGCGGTTCACTGGGCGACACGCCGCCGGGCACCCGGCGGGCGACGACTTGAGGAGACACCCGCATGGAGTTCCTTCGGCCCGCCACCTGGGACGAGGCACTCGCGGCGAAGGCCGAGTACCCGACCGCGCTGCCCGTTTCGGGCGGCACGGACGTCATGGTCGAGCTGAACTTCGACGTGCACCGGCCATCCGCGATTCTCGACCTGAACCGCATCACCGAACTCGCCGAATGGTCGAACGACGGCGAGGTGGTGAGGCTCGGCGCCGCGGTCCCGTACGCCCGGATCATCGCGGAGCTGTCCGGTCCGCTGCCCGGGCTGGCCCTGGCGGCCCACACCGTCGGCTCGCCGCAGATCCGCAACCGCGGCAGCGTCGGCGGCAACCTCGGCGCGGCCTCCCCGGCCGGCGACTCGCACCCGGCGCTGCTCGCGGCCGGGCGGGACGTGTTCGTCGAGGCGGCCTCGGTGCGCGGCACCCGGCTGATCCCGATCGACGACTTCTACGTCGGGGTGAAGCGCAACCTGCTGGAGGCCGACGAGCTGATCCGGGCCGTGCTCATCCCGGTGGCGGACGGGCCGCAGCAGTTCTCGAAGATCGGCACCCGCAACGCCATGGTGATCGCGGTCTGCGCGTTCGGCTTCGCCCTGCACCCGCGGAACGGGACCGTCGGCACCGGCATCGGTTCGGCCGCCCCCACACCGCGCCGCGCCGTCGAGGCCGAGGAGTACCTCCAGGGCGTGCTCGCCGAGCGCGGGCTGTGGGAGTCCGGGGAGCTGCTGGGAGCCGAGGTGGTCCAGCGCTTCGGCGAGCTGGTGAAGGCCGCGGCCTCGCCGATCGACGACGTCCGCGGCACCGCCGACTACCGCCGGCACGCGCTCGCCGTGATGGCCCGCCGCACCCTCACCTGGACCTGGAACGACTACGGCAAGCAGATCAGGAGCGCGGCATGAAGGTCACTTTCACCGCCAACGGCAGGCCCGTCGAGGCCGACGACGTGTGGGAGGGCGAGAGCCTGCTGTACGTGCTGCGCGAGCGGGTCGGCCTGCCCGGCTCGAAGAACGCCTGCGAGCAGGGCGAGTGCGGCTCCTGCACGGTCTACCTGGACGGCCTCCCGGTCTGCTCCTGCCTGGTCGCGGCCGGCCAGGTGCAGGACCGCGAGGTGCGCACGGTCGAGGGCCTGGGCACGGAGGACGGCGAACTGGGCCTGGTCCAGCAGGCGTTCGTCGACGCCGGCGCCGTCCAGTGCGGCTTCTGCACCCCCGGCCTGCTGGTGCAGACCGACGCGCTGCTGGCCGAGGACCCGCAGCCGAGCGACGACGACATCCGCGAGGCGCTGTCCGGCAACCTGTGCCGCTGCACCGGCTACGAGAAGATCATGGACGCGGTGCGGCTAGCCTCGGCCCGCGCGTGCGCGGGGACGGAGGGCGCGGCGTGAGTGCGCGGACCATCCAGGGGCAGAAGAACCTGCAGAACATCAACCAGGCGGCCAAGGACGGCATCGGCGGCTCGCCGCTGCGCCCGGACGGCAACCTGAAGGTCCGGGGCGAGTTCGCCTACTCCTCCGACCTGTGGCACGAGGACATGCTCTGGGGCACGGCGCTGCGCTCGCCGCACCCCCGGGCGAACATCCTGTCGGTGGACGTCTCCGAGGCGCTCAAGGTGCCCGGGGTGTACGCGGTGCTGACGCACGAGGACATCCCCGGCTCGAAGTACTACGGCCTGGAGATCCAGGACCAGCCGGTCCTGGCCATCGACCGGATCCGCTACCACGGCGAGGCGATCGCGCTGGTCGCCGCCGACCACCCGGAGACGGCCCGCCGGGCGGTGAAGAAGATCGCGGTCGAGTACGAGGTGCTCACCCCGATCGTCACCGAGGAGCAGTGCCTCGACCCGGAGACGTACGGGTACGTGCACGAGCCGCACGAGTACAAGTCCCACGCGTACGGCAACATCTGCCACGAGCAGCGGCTGGTCTCCGGCCGCGGCGTGACCGACGAGGTGCGGGCGCTGGCGGACGTGGTCGTCAGCGGCGACTACGAGGTCGGCATGCAGGACCAGGCCTTCCTCGGCCCGGAGTCCGGCCTCGCGGTGCCCGCCGAGGACGGCGGAATCGACCTCTACATCGCCACCCAGTGGCTGCACGTCGACCGCCAGCAGATGGCGCCGGTGCTGGACCTGCCGGAGGAGAAGGTCCGGCTGACCCTGGCCGGCGTGGGCGGCGCGTTCGGCGGCCGCGAGGACCTGTCGATGCAGATCCACGCCTGCCTGCTGGCCCAGCACACCGGCAAGCCGGTCAAGATCGTCTACTCCCGGGACGAGTCCTTCTTCGGCCACGTGCACCGCCACCCGGCGCGGATGCACTACGAACACGGCGCCACCCGGGACGGCCGGCTGGTCTACGCCGACTGCCGGATCGTGCTGGACGGCGGCGCGTACGCCTCCGCCTCCCCCGCCGTGGTCGGCAACGCGGCCTCGCTCGGGCACGGCCCGTACGTGATCCCCAACGTGCGGATGCACGCCATCGCGCTGTACAGCAACAACCCGTCCTGCGGGGCGATGCGCGGCTTCGGCGCGGTGCAGGCGGCGTTCGGCTACGAGTCGCAGATGGACAAGCTGGCCGCCGCCCTGGGCATGGACCCGGTGGAGCTGCGGCAGCTCAACGCGATGTCCGAGGGCGACTTCATGCCCACCGGCCAGCAGATCGACTCCCCCGCGCCGGTGGCCGAACTGCTGCGGCGGGCCAAGGAGATGCCGCTGCCGCCGCCGCTGGACACCGAGCACCTCGACGTCCGCCGGCTGCCCGGCGCGCTGTCCAACACCTCGCACGGCGAGGGGATCGTCCGCGGCGTCGG
This sequence comes from Kitasatospora sp. NPDC001261, assembly GCF_042896795.1. Taxonomy (NCBI): domain Bacteria; kingdom Bacillati; phylum Actinomycetota; class Actinomycetes; order Kitasatosporales; family Streptomycetaceae; genus Kitasatospora; species Kitasatospora sp. NPDC001261. The sequence goes on along the minus strand of NZ_JBIAXP010000014.1, from coordinate 17,342 downwards.
CTACTCGGTCGGCATCAAGAACGTCGGCTTCTCCGAGGGCTTCGACGACTACTCCACCGCCCGGGTGCGGCTGGAGGTGATCGGCGGCGAGCCGGTCGCCATGGTGCACACCGCGGCGGCCGAGGTCGGCCAGGGCGGCGTCACCGTGCACGCCCAGATCGCCCGCACCGAGCTGGGCGTCGAGCAGGTCACCATCCACCCGGCCAACACCGAGGTGGGGTCGGCCGGTTCGACCTCCGCCTCGCGCCAGACGTACATGACCGGCGGGGCGGTGAAGCTGGCCGCCGAGGCCGTCCGCCGGGAGCTGTTCGACAAGGGGCGCCGTCGCTACGGCTGGACCCACGACGACCTGGTGCTGGCCGACGGCAAGGTGGTGTCGAAGAGCGCCGGCGCGCTGGTCTCCATCGTCGACCTGCTCGGCGACGAGGCCGTCGAGCAGACCCGCGAGCACCACCACCGGCCCACCCAGGCCTTCGACAAGGAGACCGGCCAGGGCTTCGGCCACGTCCAGTACACCTTCTGCGCCAACCGCGCGGTGGTGGACGTGGACGTGGAGCTGGGCCTGGTCAAGGTGGTCGAGCTCACCGCCGTCCAGGACGTCGGCAAGGCGCTCAACCCGCTCTCCGTGGTCGGCCAGATCCAGGGCGGCTGCACCCAGGCGCTGGGCCTCGCGGTGATGGAGGAGATCATCGTGCGGGAGGGCAAGGTGCGCAACGCCTCCTTCACCGACTACCTGATCCCCACCATCCTGGACACCCCGCCGATCCCGGTGGAGGTACTCGAACTGCCCGACCCCAACGCCCCGTACGGGCTGCGCGGGGTCGGCGAGGCGCCGACCGTCTCGGCGACGCCGTCCATCGTGGCCGCCATCCGCAACGCCACCGGGCTGGCGCTCAACCGGATCCCGGTCCGGCCGGAGCACCTGACCACCGAACGGCCGCTCTGACGGCCCGAGTTCGTCCTCCCCGGGGCGGCGACCGTCTTCCCCACCGCCCCGGGGACCCTAGGGCGCCCCCGCCACCCCGGAGGCGTCCCCGTACACCCGCTGCCCTGCCCACGCCGGGGCCCGCAGCGGTGCGCACCACCCTCTGATGCACCACACCCTCTGATGCACCGCGGGCACTCCCCCGCTGCTCATGAGTGCCCCCGTGAGTCGATACGTCCCCCTACGCCGCTTCGTTGACCGGCGGTCAGGTCGGCTCGCCCACCCCAACCCCCTTTGACACTTGGGATGGACATGACCAGAATCCCCACGGAGCCCGGCCCCACCGAAGACAGACCCGCCGAGGACGGACCCGCCGGGAACGAACCCGGCACGTCGCCCCAGGAAGCCCCGCGCCCCACCGGCGCACTGGACGCCTACTTCAAGATCTCGGCCCGGGGATCGACCCTCGCCAACGAACTGCGCGGTGGGGTCACCACCTTCATGGCGATGGCGTACATCATCCTGCTCAACCCGCTCATCCTGAGCGGCGCGGACGCGACCGGCGCCAAACTGGACCCCGCCGCGCTGACCACCGCCACCGCGCTGGCCGCCGCCGTCACCACCGTCCTGATGGGCCTGGTCGGCAACGTGCCGCTCGCCCTCGCCGCCGGGCTCTCCGTCTCCGGCGCGGTCTCCGCGCTGGTCGTCCCGCACACCACCTGGGCGCAGGCCATGGGCCTGTGCGTGATCTACGGCCTGCTGATCGTGCTGCTGGTCGTCTCCGGGCTGCGCGAGCGGATCATGAACGGCATCCCGCTGCCGCTCAAGCACGCCATCACCATCGGCATCGGCCTGTTCGTCACGGTGATCGGCCTCTACAAGGCCGGGTTCATGCACACCGGCGGCCCCACCCCGCTCTCGCTCGGCCCGACCGGCGAGCTGTCCGGCTGGCCGGTGCTGGTCTTCTGCGTCACCCTGCTGGCGATCTTCGTGCTGATGGCGCGCGGCGTCCGCGGCGCGATCCTGCTCGGCATCGCCGGCGGCACCGTGCTCGCGGTGATCGTCAACCGGGCCGCCCACGTGCCCGCCGGGGCCTGGCGGAACTCGGTGCCGGTCTGGCCCGGCAGCCCCGTCTCCGCACCGGACTTCGGCCTGTTCGGCCACGTCGACCTGTTCGGCGCGTTCGGCGGCCACGGCATGGGTGCGATCAGCGCCTCGGTCGCGGTGTTCACCCTGGTGCTGGCCGGCTTCTTCGACGCGATGGCCACCATCATCGGCGTCGGCACCGAGGCCGGACTGGCCGACCGGCGCGGCCGGATGCCCGGACTGTCCAAGGCGCTGTTCATCGACGGCGCGGGCGGCGCGGTCGGCGGCCTGGCGGGCGCCTCCGGGCAGACCGTCTTCGTCGAGTCCGCCACCGGCGTCGGCGACGGCGCCCGCACCGGACTCGCCTCCACCGTCACCGGCGCCCTGTTCGCGCTGATGCTGTTCTTCTCGCCGATCGCCGGGATCGTCCCGGTCGAGGTGGCCTCGGCCGCCCTGGTCGTGATCGGCTCGATGATGATGAGCCAGGCCCGGCACATCGACTGGTCCGACCGCGAGGTGGCCGTCCCGGCCTTCCTCACCTGCGTGCTGATGCCGTTCACGTACAGCATCACCGCGGGCGTCGCGGCCGGCGTCATCTCGTACACCGTCATCAAGGCCGGGCTGGGGCGCTGGCGCGAGCCCGGGGTACTGATGTGGATCCTCACCGCGGTGTTCGTGGTGTACTTCGCGATCACCCCGGTCAAGTCCTGGCTGGGCGTGCACTAGGCACCCGGGCGCCTTCGCCCTGTTCGCGCCCGCGTCGGGCAGGACCGCCTCGGGTGCCACCGCCGCCGTACGGGATCGTTTCCCGTACGGCGGCGTCTCCCGCTACTGTCGAAACCGTGTAAGGAGCCTCCCCCATGCAGGACATCGCCGAGCAGCTGCGGGCCTGGCACGCGTCCGGGCGCTCCTTCGCCGTGGCCACCGTGGTCGGCGTCTCCGGCAGCGCTCCGCGCGACCCCGGGGCGGCGCTGGCCGTGGACGCGGACGGCGAGGCGGTCGGCAGCGTCTCCGGCGGGTGCGTCGAGGGCGCGGTGTACGAGCTGTGCCGGGCCGCCCTGGCGAGCGGCGAGCCAGTGCTGGAACGCTTCGGGTACAGCGACGAGGACGCCTTCGCGGTGGGTCTGACCTGCGGCGGCGTCCTGGACGTGTTCGTCCAGCCGGTGGTGCCGGGGGCCGATGCCGGGCTGGACACCGGGATCGCGCACATCGCGGCCGGCACACCGGTGGCCCTGGTCCGGGTGATCGCCGGACCGGGCGGGGCGGGCGGGCTGGTCGGGGCCACCCTGGCGGTCACCGCGGACGGCGTGGCCGGCGCGCTCTCGCCCACCCCCTCGACGGTCGGCGCCCTGGAGCGGGCGATCGTCGTGCGGGCCCGGGCGATGCTGGAGGCCGGACGCACCGGCCGGCTGGTGCTCGGCCTGGACGGCCGCCCCTGCGACGAACACGGCCGGGGCACCGTCACCTGCTTCGTCGAGTCGTACGTGCCCGCGCCGCGGATGCTGGTGTTCGGGGCGATCGACTTCGCGGCCGCGGTGGTGCGGATCGGCAAGTTCCTCGGCTACCACGTGACCGTCTGCGACGCCCGGCCGGTCTTCGCCACCGCCCGCCGCTTCCCGGAGGCCGACGAGGTGGTGGTCGACTGGCCGCACCGCTACCTGGACTCCCAACTCGGCCGGATCGACGGACGCACCGTGCTCTGCGTGCTCACCCACGACGCCAAGTTCGACATCCCGCTGCTGGAACGCGCCCTGCGGCTGCCGGTCGGCTACGTCGGCGCGATGGGATCGCGCCGCACCCACCGGGACCGCGCCGCCCGGCTCCGCGAGGCGGGGCTCACCGAGGCCGAACTGGCCCGGCTGCGCTCCCCGATCGGCCTGGACCTCGGCTCCCGCACCCCGGAGGAGACGGCGGTCTCGGTCGCCGCCGAGATCGTCGCCCACCGGCGCGGCGGCAGCTGCCTGCCGCTGAGCGCCTCGGACGGGCCGATCCACCACGACCTGTCGCGCACGGAGACGGAGGGTGACGAGGTCGGCGCGGCCGGCGGCCCGGCACCCCGCACCCACGCGGCCTGAGCCGGGAGCGGCTCCGGCACCGCTCACGTTGCGTGGCCACCGGCGCGGCGGGAGGCTGGAGTTGCGGACTCGCCCCGAGCCCGGGGAAGGAGCGGGCACCATGCGCGCCCTGCTGGAGGTCGAAATCGACACCGCGGCCTCGAACAAGCTGATCAGCGACGGAACGATGGCCGAAGGGGTCCAGCGCATACTGGCCCAACTGAAGCCGGAGGCGGCCTACTTCCTCAACCGCAACGGGAGCCGCGGCATGGTCATGGTCGTCGACGTCCCGGACGAGGCCTCGCTGCCGTCCATCGCCGAGCCGTTCTGGACCCAGCTGAATGCCACCGTCGACCTGCACATCTGCATGAACGCGGACGAACTCATGGAAGGACTGAAGCGTCTCGGCCGCTGAGCCGCCGGGCCGTCCCGCCTCAGTCGGTCAGCGCCAGCTTCACGCCGAAGCCCACCACCACCGCGCCGGTCACCCGGTCCATCGACCGCCGGGCGGCCGGCCGGCGCAGCCAGCCGCGCAGCACCCGGGCGAAACCCACCAGGACGGTCGACCAGAGCAGGCCCTCCACGACGTGCACGCAGGTCAGCGCCACACCGGCGGCGAAGTGCGGGACGCCGACCGGGATGAACTGCGGCAGCACGGCCACGTAGAAGACCCCGACCTTGGGGTTCAGCAGATTGGTCAGCGTGCCCCGCCGCCAGCCGTGCGCGAACCCGCCGTCCTCCGGCTCCTCCTCGGCCGCCGCCTCACCGCCCCGGTTGCGCAGCATCCCGATGCCCATCCACACCAGGTACGCCGCGCCCGCCCACCGCAGGACCTCGTACGCCACCTGCGAGGCGGTGAGCAGCGCCGTCACCCCGGCCGAGGTCAGCGTCCCCCAGATCAGCGTCCCGGTCTGGATCCCCAGCACGACCCCCCACGCCTGCCGCCGCCGCCCCAACGCGGAGGTCCGCAGGACCAGCGCCGTGTCGAGCCCGGGCGTGAGCGTGAGCAGCCCCACGACGAGGGCGAAGGACCACAGGGCCGTTGTCATCTCCATGGGCCTCGATGCTCTCACAGCCCCGGAGGGGCGTCGTCAAACGGCCATCGCTCAGTCCGCCGACCCCGGCGGGACGACCCACTCGGTGGAGCGCTCACTCACCCTTTTCCACCGGCCCGGTGAGATCGGGCAGCCCACCGTCCTCGAGCCAGGTCGTGAAGACCTGGCGCTTGCGACGCTTCACCGCATCCTCGAGAGCGGCGTTGACGGTGGCGGTCTTGGTCGTCGTACCGAAGATCTCCGCAGCCTCGGCCAGCAGGTCGTCGTTGATGTCCATCACGGTACGGGCCATGACCAACCTCCCGAGCGAAGCGGGGTCTGCGATATCGGGTTCGACCGTATCCGATATCGCAGGCCCCACGGGGCCCGATCGGCCGTTGTTCACCCGGTCAGGTGATGTTGAGGCGGGCGGCGAGGCGCAGGAGGCCGGGACTGAGGCGGGAGAGGAAGCGGGCGGCCTTGGCCTCGGGGGTGACGGGGACGACGGGCCTGCCAGTGCGGACGGCGGTCACGATGGCGGTGGCGACCTTCTCCGGGGGGAAGCCGCGGCGGGCGTAGAGCTTCGCGGCGCGGGCCTGCTTGGCGGCCTGCTCGGTGGAGGTGGTGGCGGAGAAGGTGGAGGTGCGGGTGATGTTGGTGTTGACGATGCCGGGGCAGATGGTGGAGACGCCGATGCCGTGGCCGACGAACTCGGCGCGCAGGCAGTCGGAGAGCATGAACACCGCGGCCTTGCTGGTGGCGTAGGCGGTGAGCGCCTTGGACGGCAGGTAGGCGGCGGCGGAGGAGACGTTGACGATGTGGCCGCCCCGGCCGCGGTCGGCCATCAGGGTGCCGAAGGCGCGGCAGCCGTGGATCACGCCCCAGAGGTTGACGTCCAGGACCCGCTGCCACTCCTTCTCGGTGGTCTGCAGGAACGTCCCGGAGTGGCCGATGCCCGCGTTGTTGACCATGACGTCGGGCACCCCGTGCTCGGCCGCGACGGTCTGCGCGAAAGCGTCCACCGCGGCGCCGTCGGAGACGTCCACCCGGTAGGCGTGCGCCGGCGGGCCGATCAGCGAGGCCAGTTCGGCGGTGCGCTCGGCGGCCGCGAGGTCGAGGTCGCAGACCACCACCCGGGCGCCGTCCTCGGCGAAGGCGAGCGCGGTCGCCCGGCCGATGCCGCTGCCGCCGCCGGTGACCACGACCAGCCGGCCGTCGCCCTCCTCGGGGCGGGCCCGGCCCTCGTCGGTGCGGGTGGTGAACTCGCGGACCAGTCCGGCCACGGTGGCTCCCTTCTCCAGCAGCGCCGACCAGTGGCCGGCGTGCAGCGTCCTGCGGGTCAGGTTCGGCGCCCAGCGCTCCAGCCCCTCGGAGAGGTAGGTGCCGACGTACCGGTCCCTGGTGAGGGTGATCAGCTGGACCGGCACCTCGGTCGGCCGCTCGCGCGGACTGCCCAGGGTGGGGCGGAAGTTGGCCCGGTACAGCTCGATGCCGCGGACCGCGTCACGGCGCAGGGTGGGCTGCGGGTGGTCGGCGCGCGGGGTGACGTGCTCCAGGTCGCGCAGCACCCTCGGCCAGGCCCGGGCCAGGCCGAGGCGCCAGACGCCGGGGGCGAGGTAGGGCAGGTGGAAGGCGGTGATGTACCAGGAGTGCAGGCCCTGGTGGAGCAGCTGCCCCAGGTGGCGGGGGGTGGGGCGGCGCAGCCGGTGGCGCAGCCAGTGGCCCATGTGGTCCAGGCTGGGGCCGGACAGGGTGGTGTACGAGGCGATCCGGCGCTCGGCGCCGGGTGCGGTGACGGCCTCCCAGGACTGGATCGAGCCCCAGTCGTGGGCGAGCAGGTGCACCGGGCGGTCGGGACTGACGGCGTCGGCGACGGCGAACAGGTCCTCGGCGAGGTGCTCCAGGCGGTAGCCGGACCGGTCGGCGGGGGCGGCCGACTCCCCGGCGCCGCGCACGTCGTAGCGGACCACGTGGTGGTCGCGGGCGAGGTCCGCGGCGATGTCGTCCCAGACGGTGTGGGTGTCGGGGTAGCCGTGCACGAGGAGGACGGTGGGGGCGTCCGGGTCGCCCTGCTCGAAGACGGCGAGCGGGAGGCCGCCGGAGTGGACGGTCCGGCGGCGGACCGGGGGCTTCGCCTGCGCCTGGGGCTTCGTCGGGAACGTCATCGGGTGGCCTCCAGGGTGGTCGGCTCGGCGGCGGTCGGCTCCGTGGTGGCCGGCTCGGCGGCGGCGGTCCAGCGGCGGACGTGCGGCAGGTCGTCGTCGAGCCAGTAGGCGTCGTCCTCGGTGACCACCAGCAGTTCCTCGAACTTGATGCCCACGCCCCGGAAGCCGATGTGCGGCTCGACCGCCCACAGCCCCGGGGTGGGCGCGTGCCGGGACGACCGCCCGTCGGCCCAGAGCGGCGAACGGCCGTGCAGCCGCTCGGTGACGAGCTCGCGGCCGAGGGTCTGGAGGGTGCGCACGCCGAAGCCGAAGACGTTCACCCCGGCCGGGCCGCGCGCGGTGTTGCGGGTGACCTGGTGGCCGATCACCCGGCCCGGGTAGACCTGGTGGCGGTTGTCGTAGCCGTGCGCGGCGATCTGGGCGTCCACCGCGGCGTACACCTCGGCGAGCGGCCTGCGGGCCCGCACCTCGGCGAGGATCAGCTCGCGGTAGACCTTCAGGTCGGCGGCCAGCCGGTCCCAGACCCGGTTCTCGCCGACCTTGCCGCCGTAGCCGATGTCGGCGGTGTAGCCGTCCACCACGGGCGCGCAGTCCAGCACGTACGGCATGCCCTCCTCCAGCCGGCGGTTGCCGGCGAAGAACTGGAGCGGGGTGTGGAAGTGCCGGAACGCCGTCCGGTCGCCGAACCAGGCGAAGGGGACGTGGAAGAAGTCCTGCACCCCGGCGGCGACCAGGCGGCGGCGCAGCTCGGCGGTGGTCTGCCGCTCGGTGACGCCGGGTTCGATCCACGCGGCGACCTGTTCGGCGCAGTGGTAGGCGAGCTGCTGGGTCTCGCGGAAGCGGGCGAGGTCGCGCTCGGTGTAGCGGAAGGCGGGGGTCGCTTTCGCCATGGCGGAGCTCCTTCTAGAGGTCGAGCACGAGGGTCTCACCCTCGGCGGCCCGGGAGACGCAGGGCAGCAGGGCGCCGGCGGCGCGCTGCTCGGGGGTGAGCCTGCGGTCCCGGTGGTCGGGCGAGCCGGCCAGCAGGCGGACCTCGCAGGTGCCGCAGAAGCCCTGGTGGCAGGAGTACGGGAGGTCCGGACGGGCCTCGCGCAGCACGTCCAGGGCGGAGCGGTCGGCGGGGACGTCGAGGGTCGGGCCGTCGGTGCCGAGTCGGACGGCGAACGGTTCGCCGTCGGTGACCGGGGCGGCGCCGAAGCGCTCGAAGTGCAGGGAGGCCGCCGGGGAGCCGTCCAGGGCGCGCTGCACGGCGGAGAGCATCGGGGCCGGGCCGCAGCAGTAGACGGCGGCGCCGCGCGGGGCGTGGGCGAGCAGTTCGGCGCCGGTGGGGACGCCGCCGTGCTCGTCGTCGGTGCGCAGCACCACCCGGTGCGGGTCGAGGGCGCGCAGCTCGTCCGTGTACGGGAGGGTGTCGGCACTGCGGCCGACGTGCACCAGGCGCCAGTCCAGGCCGTGCCGCTGCGCCTCGCGGGCCATCGGGAGCAGCGGGGTGATGCCGATGCCGCCGGCCAGCAGGAGGACGGCGGGCTCGGCGCAGAAGGCGAAGCCGTTGCGCGGGCGGCGGGCGGTGAGCCGGGTGCCGGGGTGCAGGGCGTCGTGGACCTCGACGGACCCGCCGCCGCCCTCGGGCAGCCGCCGGACGGCGATGCGGTAGACGGCGCGGTCGGCCGGGTCGCCGCTGAGGGAGTAGTGGCGCTCGCGGCCGGAGGGCAGGACGAGGCGCAGGTGGGCGCCGGGCTGCCAACCGGGCAGCGGGCCGCCGGAGGGGTCGGCGAGCCGCAACTCGACGACGTCGGCGGCCGGTCGGCGGCGTTCGGCGACGACCAACTGGAGCGGCGGGGTGGGGCGGCTGAGCGGGCGCCGGGGGTTGCGGCGCAGCAGGGGGCTGCCGAGGGCCGGGGAGTAGCGGTCGCCGAAGGCGGTGAGCCGGCGCATGAAGCCGTCGGCGCGGGGGCGGCCGTAGAGGTCGGGGGGCGGGGCGAGCGGGTCCATCCGGCGGGGTCCTTGGGGTGAGGGGGGAGAGGGGGCTGTCGCCCGCGTCAGCCGCGCCCGGCGGCCGCGCGGGCGGCCGGGGAGGCGGCGAGGTAGCCCAGCGCCTGGCTGGACGAGCCCTCCTGGGTCGGGTGGTAGCCCGGCCGCAGGTAGCGCAGCCCGGAGCGGACCGACTTGACCGGGTCCGGCAGCAGTCCGCGCTTGGCGATCCGGCCGGCCTCCCGCCAGGTGGGCTTGAGCCGCCCCGCCAGGGTGGGGTCGGCGGCGAGCAGGAACCGGGCGCCGCGCACCCAGAGGTGGACCAGCAGCGGCCCGGAGACGGCCATTCCGCGCACCCGGCGGAGGTAGCCCGGGTCCAGGTGGACCATCAGGTCGTAGGCGACGCTGCGGTGCTCGACCTCCTCCGCGCCGTGCCAGCGCAGCAGGTCCAGCATCGTCGGGTCCGCCTTGGCGCGGTCCAGGCCCGGGGAGTTGAGCGCCCAGTTGCCGAGGAAGGCGGTGAAGTGCTCGATCGCCGCGATGAAGGCGACCCGCTCGATGACGTTCTCGCGCTGCCGGGCCGGCGACAGCCCCGGCTTGTCGCCGAGGACGCGCTGGAACAGCCAGGAGATCTGCCGGACGTACGGCCGCGGGTCGAGCCCCTGGCCGAGCAGGTGGTCCAGGACCTCCTGGTGCGCCTCGGCGTGGATGGCCTCCTGGCCGATGAACCCGAGGACCTCCTCGCGCAGTTGCTCGTCCCGGATGAGCGGCAGCGCCTCCTTGAACACCTTGACGAACCACCGCTCGCCCTCGGGCAGCAGCAGGTGCAGCACGTTGATGACGTGGGTGGCCATCGGCTCGTCCGGGATCCAGTGCAGCGGCAGCCGGGACCAGTCGAAGCGGACGTCCCGGGGCTCCAGCACGAGGCTCTCGTGCACGCGTGCGGCGGGCGCGGCGAGGGCGGGGACGGGGGTGGAACGGGGCATGGCAGGCCCTCCTGACCTGGGGGCGGCGGCTCGGCTCCAGGGAAACGTACTCGCGGGTAGCCATCGGGACAAGGGGTTCGGCGCCCCTTATCGACATCGAGTCTAATAAGTGACGCGCACCGTCGGGCGACGCGCGCCGCCGGACGACACCGGACACCGTGGGGAAACGCGGGAAACGCGGGAGGCCCCACCGGTCTCCCGGCGGGGCCTCCCCGACGTCACGCGCGCGACGGCCGCCCCGCCGTCAGACCGCCATCGCCAGCATCAGCGGCGCCGCCCGGGCCGCCAGCAGCTCGGCGGCGGCCTTCAGCTTGTGGATGTTGTCCGCCGGCATCGAGGTGGCCAGGCAGCCGACCGTGCTGCCCGCCGTGATCGGCACGGCCGCGCACACCGTGCCCAGCGCGTACTCCTGGATGTCCAGCACCGGCACCGTGGCCGGCTGCCGCTCCAGCCGGTGCATCAGCTGGTCGGCGTCGACGACGGTGCGGGAGGTGAGGCGGGCGACCGGGTGCCGGGAGAGGTGGTCGCGCCGGGCGTCCGCGTCCAGCTGGCCGAGCAGGCACTTGCCGATCGCACTGGCGTGCGCGGTGGCCCGGAAGTCCACCCACTCCTGCACGGCCGGGGCGTAGTCGGCGGCCGAGACCGCCTCCACCGACAACTCCCCGTCGTGGTACCGGGTGAAGTACACGGCGGCGCCCAACTCGTCCCGGAGTTCGGCGAGCTTGCGGTTGAGCCGGGCCTTCACCAGCTGCTCCCGGTTGTGCTGGCCGAGCAGGGCGAAGGTGCCGCCCAGCAGCCAACCGCCGTCCTGGCACTGGAGGTAGCCCTCGACCTCCAGGATCTCGGCGAGCCGGCGCACGGTCGGCAGCCCGAGCGAGGTCTCCCGGGCGAGGGCCACCAGGGTGGCTCCGTCGGAGTGGCGGTCGACCGCCTCCAGCAGTCTGAGGGCGTGCTGCAGGGAGGTGAACGGGCCCGTCGGACCCTGGTCAAGCGCGGCGTGACGACCCGGGGCTGGTGTCGACATGTCGTCCCCTTCCGATGTCCCCCCACGGAGCGACCGCGGGCGCACACCAGCCTATCGACCCGGCGGCTCCGACGACTGCCGTCCGTACATATCCGTGGACAATCCGTGCAGGCCCACCGGCCGACCTGGGCGGACGCGACGGGCCCCTCCCCCACTGCCCGGGAGGAGGGGCCCGTTCCGCGACCGCCAGGTACGGGCCCGGCGGCCGCGAGGGTGGCGGTGCGGAGGGTGGTGCGGGCGGTGCGGGCGGGTCAGCCCTCGTCGCCCGCGCGCAACTTGGCGACGGCGGCGGCCAGTCGGGCGCCGTACTCCTCGTCGGCGGCGTGGAAGTGGGCGAGGTTCCGCTCCACCACGTCGTCGCGCGAGACCTGCGCCAGGAAGCCCGCGATGTTGCCGACCAGGCGGGTCTTCTCGCCGTCCGACATCAGCCGGTACAGCTCGCCGGCCTGGAAGAAGTCGTCGTCCTTGGTGTGCGCCGGGGTGGTGTAGGTGCCGGTGTGGCCGCTCACCTTGACCGGCGCGGCCGTCGCGTCGCCGGTCTGGACCGGACCGTCGTACGAGTTGGGCTCGTAGTTCCTGCCGCGGCCGGCGCTGTTGGCGGCCATCTGGCCGTCCCGGCCGTAGTTGGCGGCCTCGGTGGCGCGCGGGGCGTTCACCGGCAGCTGGGTGTGGTTGACGCCGAGGCGGTAGCGCTGGGCGTCCGCGTAGGCGAACAGGCGGCCCTGGAGCATCTTGTCCGGGGACGGGCCGATGCCGGGCACGAAGTTGTTCGGCGAGAACGCGGCCTGCTCGACCTCGGCGAAGACGTTCTCCGGGTTCCGGTTGAGCACCAGGCGGCCGACCTTGACCAGCGGGTAGTCGGCGTGCGGCCACACCTTGGTGAGGTCGAAGGGGTTGAAGCGGTAGTCCGCGGCCTCGGCGACCGGCATCAGCTGGACGTAGAGGGTCCAGGACGGGAACACCCCGCGCTCGATGGCCTGGTGGAGGTCGCGCTGGTGCGAGTCGGCGTCGCCGCCGACCACCTCGGCGGCCTGGTCGCCGTCCAGGCAGCGGATGCCCTGGTTGGTCTTGAAGTGGTACTTCACCCAGTAGGCGTCGCCGTCGGCGTTGACCCACTGGTAGGTGTGCGAGCCGTAGCCGTTCATGTGACGGTAGGAGGCCGGGATGCCCCGGTCGCCGAACAGCCAGGTGATCTGGTGGGTCGAGGCCGGCGAGTGGGCCCAGAAGTCCCAGACGTTGTCCGCCTCCTGCACGCCGGTGTACGGGTCGCGCTTCTGCGAGTGGATGAAGTCGGGGAACTTGATCGGGTCCTTGATGAAGAACACCGGGGTGTTGTTGCCGACGAGGTCGTAATTGCCCTCCTCGGTATAGAACTTGAGCGCGAAGCCGCGCGGGTCGCGCACCGCGTCGCTGGCGCCCAGGTTGCCGGCCACGGTGGAGAAGCGCAGGAAGACCTCGGTGCGCTTGCCGACCTCGGAGAGGAAGCCCGCCCGGGTGTACCGCGCGACCTCGTCGGTGACCTCGAAGTAGCCGTACGCGCCGGAGCCTCGGGCGTGCACCACGCGCTCCGGGATGCGCTCGCGGTTGAACCGGGCCAGCTTCTCCAGCAGGTGCTGGTCCTGGATCAGCAGCGGACCGTACTCGCCGGCCGAGGCCGAGTTCTGGTTGTCGGCGACCGGGGCGCCGGACTCCGTGGTCAGGATCTTGGGCATGGAGGGTCCTTCAGGTGTCGATAAGCGCGGTGCGTGGAGAGTGAAGTGACGGATCGTCAGATCCGTTCGCCGGAAAAGGTTCCCTGGGGTTCCCGACGAGCGGATCCGACGGGTCGTCAGTTTCCGAGCAGGCTCCGGACGACGGTCGCGGCCGCGGCCGGGTCGGCCGCCGGGCGGGCGGCGGTCAGCGCGGCGGCCTCGTCGGCGGTGAGACCGGCCCCGGTGAGGGCCGCGACGGCCTCGGCGGCCGGGAGGGCGTTGAACCAGCGCAGCGCGAGGGCCGCGCGGCCGGCCCCGGTGAGGCGGCCGGTGAGCCGGAGGCGGGCGAGGCCGCCGTCCGGGTGGACGTTGATGCGCACGTGGGTCACCGGGCGGCCGGCGGCGAGCCGGAAGCGGTGCCGGGTGTCGGGCTGGAGCCGCGTGCGGGGCAGGAGTTCGAACCACTCGCCGTCGGCCGGGTCGACCCCGGTCGAGGCGTCGAAGCCGATCAGGTCGGCCCAGCCGGGGGCATTGGCGACGAAGTAGGAGGTGTCCACTTCGGCGGCCAGGACCTCACCGCCCCCGGCCAGGGCGATCTGCACCCAGTCGTTGGCCTTGTCGCGCCGACGCCGGGTCTCCCAGCCGTCGCCCATGACGGAGGCGCGGCCGGGAGCGTTCAGGTTGTGCGGGGAGGAGAAGTAGCGGTCGGAGGCCGCCTCGGCCACGCCGCCGTACTCCTGGGCGGCCAGGTCGAAGGTGAGGCCGTCCAGTTCGCGCGGATCGGGCAGCACCTCGCCGTGCACCCGCAGCCGGGCGACCCCGCCGTCCGGGAAGATGTTCAGCCGTACGTGGGTGTAGCGGGTGCCGTCCGTGACGGCGAACTCGTGGGCGGTGTCGCCGTTGAGCGCGGTGCGCGGCACGATCGTGGTCCACTCGGCGTCCTGGAGCTCCTCGGGCGAGGGGTGGCCGGGGACGGACGCGGCCTCGACCGAGGCCGTCTCCGGGTAGTTGCCCGTGAAGTGGGCGGTGTCCACGATCACGCCGCGGACCACCCCGGCGGCGCCGAGCCGGACGATCGCCCAGTCGTGGTCCTCGTCGGTGGGGTGCGGCTGGTCGGCGGAGACGCCGCGGCGGCGCTTGGACTCCCAGCCGTCCATGATCTGGCCCTTGTGGCCGAAGGTGTGCGGGCGGAACTCGGCCGGCTTGGCGACCAGCAGGTTCTCGGCGTCCGCGAAGGTGTCCTCGTTGGTGGCGACGACGCCCGCCCCGAGCAGTCGGGAGGCCAGGTCGACCAGCTCGGTGAAGGGAGCACTCGGGGTGTCGGCAGTGGTCACTGACTCTCCTTTAGGCGCGTTCGGACGGGATGGGGGTGGCGGTGGTGATGGGGGTGGCGGTGGTGAAGCGGGTGGGGTCGGCCTGCGGCCGGGCGAGCTGCCGGCCGAAGGGGCGGGCCGCCGGGTCCACCTCGCGGCCGCGCAGCCAGGTGGCGCGCACCGCGCCGGTGAGGGTCCGGCCCGCGTACGGGGTCACCGGGTTGCGGTGGTGCAGCCCGCTCGCGCGGACGGCGAACCCGCCGTCCGGGTCGAAGGCGACCAGGTCCGCGTCGTGGCCGGCGGCGATGGCGCCCTTGGTGCCGGTCAGGCCGACCAGTTCGGCCGGTCCGGCGGACATCCAGCGCACCACGTCGGCCAGGGTGTGGCCGCGGCGGCGGGCCTCGGTCCAGACGGCCGGCAGGCCCAGCTGGAGCGAGGCGATCCCGCCCCAGGCGGCCGCGAAGTCGCCGCTGCCGCCGTACTCGGGCAGCAGCTTGAGGTCGGGGGTGGACGGCGAGTGGTCGGAGACGACGGCGATGAACTCGCCGCGGCCCAGGGCCTCCCAGAGCGCGTCCCGGTTGGACTCGTCGCGGATCGGCGGACAGCACTTGAAGGCGGTGTCGCCGTCCGGCACCTGCTCGGCCGCGAGGGTCAGGTAGTGCGGACAGGTCTCGGCGGTCACCCGTACGCCGTCCTCGCGGGCCTGCCGCAGCAGCGGCAGCACCGCGGCCGAGGAGACGTGCAGGACGTGCACCCGGGCGCCGGTGCGCCGGGCCGTGTCGAGCAGCCGGGCGACGGCCGCGGTCTCCGCGTCGGCGGGCCGGGAGGCCAGGAAGTCCCGGTAGTGGACGCCGGGTTGCTGCGGGGCGGCGGCGAGCACGGCCGGGTCCTCGGCGTGGATGATCGCCAGTGCCCCGATCCTGGCCTGCTCGGCCAGCGCCGCCTCCAGGTCGGCGGCCTCGACGTGCGGGAACTCGTCCACCCCGGAGGGGGCGAGGAAGCTCTTGAAGCCGAACACCCCTGCCTGGTGCAGCGGTTCGAGGTCGGCCAGATTGCCGGGGACGGCGCCGCCCCAGAAGCCGAGGTCCACCCAGGCCTGGCCGTCGGCGGCCTTCCGCTTGAGCGCCAGCCCCGCCACCGTGGTGGTGGGCGGGATCGAGTTGAGCGGCATGTCGACGATGGTGGTGACGCCGCCGGCCGCGGCGGCCCGGGTGGCGGTGGCGAAGCCCTCCCACTCGGTGCGGCCGGGCTCGTTGACGTGCACGTGGGTGTCGACCAGGCCGGGCAGCAGGGCGGTGTCGCCGAGGTCGACGAGCTCGCCCTCGCGGGCCGCGAGCGAGCCGTACGGGGCCGTCCGGGCGATCCTCCCGCCCTGGATCAGCACGTCCGCGGGGCGCTCGCCGTCGGGCAGGACCGCCCGCCGGGAGCGGATCACCGTCGGCTGGCTGAAAGGCATGGGGGACCTCCGGAACCTGGGAGTCGAGGGTGTCGGAACACGGGGGAGGCGAGGGATTGCCGGGAGCCTAGGCCCGCCTTCAACAAAACGTCAATGGAGGAACGTCCGAGGGATCACCGCGCGGGAAGGTCGCGCACGCACCGGGGTTCAGTGCGACAGGAGCTCCTCGGCCAGCCGCTCCCCCGCGAGTTCGGCCAGCTCGGCGGCCCTGGTCATGCTCTCCCCCGGCCGCTCGGCCAGGTCGGTCAGGGCGATCGCGGCGGCGAAGCCGGCGGCCCGCCACTCGGGCTCGGAGAGCTCCAGCCGGCCCGCCACCGCGGCCACCCGGACCCCCGCCCGGGCGGCCGCCGCGGCGACTCCGGCCGGGGCCTTGCCGTGGAGCGTCTGGGCATCCAGACACCCCTCCCCGGTCACGACGAGGCGTGCCCCGCGCACGGCCCCGTCGAAGCCCAGCAGGTCGAGCAGCAGCTCGATGCCGGGGCGCATGGTCGCGCCGAGCAGGGCCAGGGCGGCGAAACCCACGCCGCCCGCGGCGCCGGCGCCGGGCGCCTCCCGGACGTCCCGCCCGGTGGCCTCGGCGACCAGGTCGGCGAACCGGGTCAGCCCCGCCTCCAGCACCACCAGGTCCCCGCCGTCGGCGCCCTTCTGCGGGCCGTAGACGGCGGCGGCGCCGCGCGGCCCGAGCAGCGGGTTGTCCACGTCGCAGGCCACCACGACCTCGACCCCGCCCAGGGCCTCGGCCAGCGGGCCGGGGTCGATCTCCGCGAGCCGGCGCAACGCGGCGCCGCCGGGCGGCAGTTCGGCGCCACCGGCATCGCGCAGCCGTGCCCCGAGCGCCTGCACCATGCCGGCGCCGCCGTCCGTACAGGCACTGCCTCCGAGGCCCAGCACGATCCGCTTGGCGCCGAGCGAGACCGCCTTGGCGATCAACTGGCCGACTCCGTAGGACCCGGCCGCGAGCGGGGCGGTGCGGCCGCCGGGCAGCCGGGCGAGGCCGGAGGCCTGCGCCAGCTCGACCACGGCGGTGTCGTCCCGGACGGCCAGCGCGGCGTCCACCGGCAGGCCGGTCGGGCCGGCCACCTTGGCCGGGACCCGGCTGAAGCCGGCCGCGAGCGCGGCGGCCAGGGTGCCCTCGCCGCCGTCGGCGACGGGCAGTTCGCGCACCTCGGTGCCGGGCGCGGCGCGCCGGATGCCGGCCGCGATCCGGGCCGCCGCCTCGGCACCCTCCAGGCTGCCCTTGAACTTGTCGGGGGCGACGACCACATGGCCCTGGTGGGGGGTGGGGGGCATGGCGCGCTCCTCGCTTCCGTACGGGTCTGGCGGTGGTTCCGGGACGTGCGTCCGGCTGACGTGCGTCCAGCATGGGCCCGGGTGTTCCGGGTGGCCAGCGCCTCGGCCGGGGCGGCCGGGGAGGCCGGGGGGCGGCCACGGTGGCCGGAGCGGTCGGGCCGGCCCGCTCCGGGAGGGTGCGCCCCCTCCCCGCCGTTCCCCTCGTCCCGCTTCCGACGTACGAGGGGCTCCCCTCGGCGGGGAGGGGCCCAGAGGGCCTGTCTTCAAACTCGCGTCTGCGGGGCGACGCCGGGGCACGCACCTCGCCGCGTTGTCGTCGGTCGCCAATGCTCCGCAGTGGCTCCCTC
>NZ_JBIAXP010000013.1:227343-253589 GCF_042896795.1 Kitasatospora sp. NPDC001261 | reverse complement strand
ATGCTCCATCGCAGGCTCGCACGTGACTACGAGGCGAAGCCGGCCAGCTCGGTGGCGGCGATCCACTGGTCCATGACCGACGTGATGCTCCGGCGACTCACCCGCGCCGCCACCTTGACCTGGCGTGATCCGCCACCGTGGCATCCGCCACCTGTGACCGGCAGGAGCATCGATGAGGGAACTCCTGGACAAAATCGAGTCCCGGCAGCGGCTCGTCCGCGAGACAGTCGAACAACTGCGTGAGCGGATCGCTCGTCTCACCGAACAACTCGCGGCCGCCGAAGACACCTTGAAGCGTCTTGAGATCACCCGGGAGACCATCCTGGAACTGGCGGCCGAGACCGGCACAGAGCCGCCGGAGTCGCTGCCGCCCGGATACCGCGCGATCCTGGCGGTCATCGAGGCATCGGAGGAAGGGCTCCGGGCCAAAGACGTCTGCCAGGCGATCGGCCTCGCCCCCGAGTCACGGCATATCGAAGGCACCCGCGCCAAGCTGAAACGCCTGGTCAGCCGCGGCATCCTCACCGAACCCGAGCCCGGCGTGTTCGTCCTCACCAACCCGACACCGGCCACCCAGACCTGAACTCCGGCGAAGCCTCACAGAACACCCTCTCACTCACTCACCCACTCACCCCCCGGCCAGCGGAGCAGGGACGAGGGGTCCGGAGCAGCGAAGTACAGGAGGTCCGCCCCGCCGACTTCCACTTCGTCCCATTCACCGCAGCCGCCGCCCCACCAACTTCCCAGCGCAGCGTGGGAAGTCGAGCCCGCCGAATTCCCACTCCCCCGCGCCCAGCGAAGCGGGGTGAGATCGAAGTGGCACGACACAGGAAGTCGGACCCGCCGACTTCCCACTCCAACCCCCACCCCCACCCAGCAGAGCGGGGTGGGTGGTGACCAGAACGGCACTACACAGGAAGTCGGACCCGCCGACTTCCTGCTCCACCCCCGCGCCCACCCACCAAGCCGCGCAGGCCGGGGCCCAAAAAGAGGGACTGCCAGCCAACCTGCGGGCGGACGAGCGAGGCTGACCGAGCTGCAGCCGACGAACATCGATGCGGCACGAGAAGTCGACCCCTCCGACTTCTCACTCCATTCCAACCCCCACCCCCACCCGGCAGAGCGATGTGGGGGGTGATGGGAGTGCCGCACACAGGAAGTCGGGCCCACCGACTTCTCAATCACCCCGCCCACATCCCCACCCAGCGGAGCAGGGGCGAGGGGTCCGGAGCAACGAAGCAGGAAGTCGGGCCCGCCGACTTTCCGCTCCGGCCCGCGCGCCCACCCTCCATTCTGTGCGGGCCGGGGCCCGGGGAACTGCGGGTGGGCTAGGGGTGGCGGGAGTGGCATGGCGTGGAAAGTCGGGGTGGGCGAGGGGTGGGTCAGGAGTTCTGCCGGCCCGGGATCTCGGTGGTGTCGGGGTCGATGGGGGTGGCGTCGCTCAGGTCTTCCACTCTCAGTGGCTGTTGGCCGTCGAAGACGACCGCGAGGCCGTAGGGGTCGCAGATGGGCAGGCGGCCTTCGGCGAAGTGGAGGTGCCACTCGTCGAGGTAGAAGTTGAGCTGGGGGGAGTCCAGTGGGAAGTCCGCGGCCGGCAGGCGGAGGTAGGGCTGTGACTCCGCTTCGGTGAGGCCGAAGAGGGCCGGGTCGGCCGCCACTGCCTCGCGCACGAAGTGGAGCGCCGTCTCGAGGTAGTGGTCGATCCTGCCGAGGACCTCGGCGACCAGGGGGAGGTCGGCCCGGTCGAGGTCGTCGGTGTCTTCGAGCAGGATGGTGGCCTCGACGGGGGCGCCGTACAGCGTGCTCCTCGGTGCCTGGTCGATGCTCCAGACTCTCAGGCCGTCAGGACCGCGGGCGGGGAGCAGCCGTCCGATGCCGTTGCGGAAGACGTTCGGGGGCACGGCGACTCCGTCTCGCGGGACTCGGGGTGCGGCCGCAGGGGCTGCGGCCGTTCCCTCGGATGGTACGGCCGCAGGAAATCTTTCGGCCCAGCCAGGGCGCAGTGATGCCATTTCAGGGGATCTCGACCGCAAATTTTCCTGCGGGGGCGGGGTGCGTGTCGGATTTGAGTTGGAGCGCACTCCAAGTTCTACGGTTTCTGCCGTGGTCGCCGCCGCACGTGGTCGGCGGCGCGGGAACGGGAGAGGAGCGGCGCCGATGAGCAGGTCCGCGCACGAGGCCGAGGTCCGCCGGGAGCGTTTCGCGCACGGGTTGGAGGTGCTGGAGCGGATCGACGGCGAGGTCGGGCGGCGGGTGGTGGACGCGCTGGGCGACGTCAGTCCGGAGCTCGGGCACCAGGTGGTCGCCTGGGGGTTCGGGGAGATCTACAGCCGGCCGGGGCTGCCGCCGCGCGATCGGCAGTTGGTCACCCTGGGCATGCTCACCGCGCTCGGCGGGTGCGAGCCGCAGCTGGAGGTCCATGTCAACGCCTCGCTGAACGTCGGGCTCACGCCGCAGGAGATCGTCGAGGCGCTGCTGCACTCCGCCGGCTACTGCGGCTTCCCGAAGGCCCTGAACGCCACCTTCGTCGCCAAGAAGGTGTTCGGCGAGCGCGGCCTGCTGCCGGTCGCGGCGGACCGGCAGGGCGACCAACGGGACGACCAGCGGGAGGACCGGCCGACGGACCGGCCGGCCGACTGACCGGCAGCAGGCCGACGGACCGACCGGCCCGGTGGTGCGGACTTCGGCGCGGCAGAAGGTGCCGCAGCTGGCCCGCCCTGCTGGAACAGGGCAAGCCGGATCCCCTGGGTGGTGTCGAGTGGCAACGGCCGGGGAGACCGCGTGCATGGGGCGCGACAGGCCAATGCCGCGCCGGGCCCTGGCGCCACCGGCTCCTGGCCGGGGCTGGGCTGGTGCGGGGCGCTCACCCCGCCGATATCCACTGAGGATGGCGTTTCGATTTCCTCGCGGCAAGCCCGAAAGCGCGCGGGAGGTCGGACGCGGCGGGCAGCGGGACCCGGGGGTGCGGACGGCCGGACGGCCGTGGGCTGCGAATTCCTTCTGACGGTTTTTCAATTTCGGCTGGGACAAGGCGAGAAACGGCGCCGTAAACCGTTGGACCGCCCCCGTGGTACACGGCGACCCTGTGCGTGGGTGTCCAGCCCGCCCGGCTCTGGAAGGCCGGACGGGCATGCGTGAGGACCCCGGTCGAGTGGCAGCAACCGCAACCCAGCAAAGCGGAGACCGCATGGAACAGCAGTACACCCCGGCCGCGAACGCGGCGTGCGTCGAGGTCCGGACGGCCCCCGGCACCCCGGTGCCGGTCCCGGCCACCGTGCTCGTGGTCGTCGTCCTCCTCCTCACCACCGCCCTGACCACCCTCGGCACCCCCGCCCGCACCGCCGTCGCCACCCTGGCCGGCGCCGGACTGCTCGGCATAGAGCTGGTCCGCCGCCTGGCCGAGGCGCTCACCGTCCACCGGGCCCGCTAGGAGGCGGCCGGTGGGGCGCCTGAACAGCGCCCTGGCTGAGCAGGACAAGGAGGTCCGGACGCTCGCGCGGTGGCTGCGCGGACTGCGCGAGCGCTCCGGCCTCACCTACAGCCAGATGGCGCGCAAGACCGTCGGATTCACCCGGCCCGTCTCCCTCGCCACCCTCTCCCGCGCGGACGAGGGCCGTACGGTGCCGACCTGGCCGGTCACCGAGGCCTACGTCCGGGCCTGCGGCGGCTCGGTGCGCACCGCCGAGCGGCTGTGGCTGCGCGCCGACGCCCGCAGGCCCCGCCGGAGGGGGAAGGTCGCGGGCTGCGGACCGGCCGCGCACCGGGCCCTGCGGTACGTCACGGAGCGTTCCGAACTGCTCGTCGCCATGCGGCGGTTGCGGCTGCGCGCCGGGAGCCCGACCCTGCGCGAGCTGGAGACCCGCGCGGTGCGGGGCGCGGTGAGCCACCTGCCGCGCAGCACCCTGCACGGGGTGCTGGCGGGCGAGCGGGACTGCACCGAGCGGGTCCTCGTCGAGTTCGTCCGGGCCTGCGGGGTGGGCCCGGCGGAGGAGGACGAGTGGGTCGCGGCCCTGCGCCGCACCGCCGGGGCGCCGCCCCCGCCGTCCTCCCAGCCCGACGTCCGCCGCCAACTCGCCGAGGCCCACGCGGAGATCCGGCACCTGCGCCGCGCCCTCGGCAGCCGCCCGGCGCAGGAAGTCGGCCCGTCCGACTTCCCACGCCGCACCGGCCGGTTGGCGGGACGGCCCGTCCCCTGACCGGAGGCCCCGCCCCGCGTGCCGGAGTGGGAAGCCGGCCCGTCCGACGTGTCATGCCGTGGCCGCCCCCGCGCGGCAGAACGGGGAAGCCGACGGGGGCAGGGTTCCATCGGACACGACGGGTGTCCCCGGCGACGCAGGACGTCCCGCGACCGCCTCGGTGACCGATCCGTCGGTGACCGACCTGTCGGTGCACGGCCCTACGGTCGCGGCGTGACCAATACCGACGCCCTTGCTCTCGTCTCGGCCTGGCAGCGCTTCAGCGCCTGGTTGGCCGCCCATTCCCCGGCCGATCACGCGGCCCTGCGGCCGCCAGCCGACGCCGGCCGGATCGCACACCTGGAAGAGGGGCTCGGCTTCGCCCTGCACCCCCAGCTACGCGCCCTGCTCGAACTGCACGACGGCGTCGCGCAGCCACCCGACGGGGAGATGTACCCCCCGGGATCCTTCCTGCCCCTGGGACACCGGCTGATCCCCACGGAGCACATCCTCACGCGCCACCGGGAGTTCGCCGAGGTCCTCCCCCCGGAGACCTTCGGCCCCGAGAGCTGGCGCCACCTGGTCAGCCACGCGCACTGGTGGGTACCCATCGCGCTGCCGAACGACGGGGGCCTGCTCCTCGTGGACCACCTCCCCGGTCCCGTCTACGGGCACGTCTACGAGATGGGCCTCGGCTCGGGCGATGCCGACGGCAGCCTGTGGGCCACCAGCCTCGCGGACATGTTCACAGCACTGACGGACAGCCTGACCACCGGCCGACAGTTCCACCACTTCGCCCCGGACACCCACCGGCACGCCCCCGGACACCACCGCATCGACTGGCAGGTGGTGCTGTAGCAACCACCCCGGACCGAACAGCCCGGCAACGGACGCGCCGCACGCGGCCACGGCACCGGGCGGTGGCGTCTGCGGCGGGGTGGGTGCGGTCGCCCCGGGGCGGAACCGAGCGAAACGGGGATCCGGCGGGCGGGGGCGGGGGCGGGGGGTCAGTCTCCCGGGCGGCGGCGCAGCCACCGGTAGAGCAGGGCGGCCGTGGCGGCGCCAGCGGCCAGGACGGCGGCGTCGAGCCAGGTAGGCACGGCCGGGTCCTGCCCGTGGTGCTGGTAGACGCCGGACAGCAGGGCCCGGGCGGCCAGGGCCGCCACCGCCCCGGCGCCGGTGGCGATGAGGGCCTCGATCTGGCCGGTGCGGCGGGAGGGCACCGGCTCAGAACCCGGTGAGGGTCGTCTTGCCGATCGCCGTACCGGACTCCTGGAGGCGGTGGGCCGCCCGGAGGTTGGCGGCGTTGACGGGGCCGAGGTCGCGGGTGGCGGTGGTGGTGAGGACGCCCGCGTCCACCAGGCGGGCGACCCGGTCGAGGATGCGGTGCTGCACCGCCCGGTCGGCGGTGGCGTGCAGGGAGCGGGTGAACATGAACTCCCAGTGGAAGGAGATGCTCTTGCCCTTGAGGACGCCGATGTCCAGGGAGTCGAAGTCGTCGACGGCGACGATGCCGCCGAAGGGCTTCAGGGCCTCGGCGTAGGCGGTGAGGTTGCGGTCGGTGGCGACGGTGCTGAAGACGTGGTCGAGGCCGCCGGGGGCGACCTCGGCCAGCTGCGGGCCGAGCGGGCGGCTGTGGTCGATCACGTGGTCGGCGCCCATGCGGCGGGCGAAGTCGGCCGATTCCGGGCGGGAGGCGGTGCCGATCACGGTCAGGCCGGTGAGGGCGCGGGCGAGCTGGGTGACGAGGGAGCCGACGCCGCCCGCGGCGGCGGTCACCAGCAGGGTGCCGCCCTGCTCCGGTCCGCCGGTGCCCAGGCCGAGGCGCTCGAAGAGGCCCTCCCAGGCGGTGAGCGCGGTCAGCGGGAGCGCGGCGGCCCCGGCGAAGGAGAGGGTGGCGGGCTTGCGTCCGACCAGGCGCTCGTCCACCGCGTGGTAGCGGGAGTCGGCGCCGGGCCGGTCCAGGGCGCCGGCGTAGTACACCTCGTCGCCGACCCGGAACAGCTCCGTCCGCGAGCCGACCGCGACCACGGTGCCGGCCGCGTCCCAGCCCAGCACCCGCGGCTCGCCGCCCGGGTCGGCGCTCTGGCGGACCTTGTGGTCCACCGGGTTGACGCCCACCGCCTCGACCCGCACCAGCAGGTCGCGCGGGCCCGGCCGGGGCACGGGCAGCTCGACGTCGAGCAGGCTCTGCGGGTCGTCGACCGGCAGGCTCCGGCGGTAGGCGACGGCGGGCATCGTCGCCGGGATCCCGGCGGTCTCGGGCGTCGGGGGCGTCGCGGGCATGGCGGTCATCAGGGCTCTCCTCCTCGGGCCACCCGGGGTGTCCGGGCACGTCGGAGACGGTATGCGGAAGGTAGTGGTTACCCGCAAGGACCATTGGTACCTGTTGGGTACCGAAGCAGTACCCAACGGGTACCAATGGGTACCATCGGCGCGTGACGACGACCCGTACGGCGAAGACCCACGCCCCCGACTGCACCGACCCCAAGTCCGTCTACGCCGCGGCCTGCCCCTGCCGCGACATGCTCGACCTGCTGGCCAACAAGTGGAGCGCCCTCGCCCTGGGCGCCCTGGAGGACGGCCCGCAGCGCTTCGGCGCACTGCGTACCCGCCTGCAGGGCGTCAGCCCGAAGGTCCTCACCCAGACCCTGCGCAGGCTGGAGGAGCACGGCCTGGTCCACCGCGAGATCCACGCCGAGGTCCCCCCGCGGGTCGAGTACAGCCTCACCCCGCTGGGCGTGGACGCCTGCGCCCCGCTGGCACACCTGCGCACCTGGGTGGAGCGCAACATCGACCGCTTCCCCGTGACCGGCTGAGGACGATCGGCTGCGGACGCCTGCGGTCGTGCTCGGCGACCGGTCGTACTCGGCGACGGCAGGCGGTACGGCCGTCCCGGTCGGCTCCGAGGCCGGCTCCGAGGACGCCTCCGCTCAGGGCCCGGACGGGGCGTCGACGGCCTTCGCCCTGCACCGCGGGCAGCTTCCGGGCCGCTTCCTCGCGACGAACGGATGCCGGTAGACCGTCACCCGGCGCCGGGGGATGCCGCAGAGCGTCGCCGGGCCGGCCAGGGCGTGCTCCAGGGCCGGGTCGCCGGTCTCCCGGCTTGCGGCGAAGCCCGTCGGAGCGAGCCCGAGCGTGAACCGGAGGGAACGGAGGCGGCGACCGAGCTGCGGCATGACCGCCACCTTCCCACACGGCTCTTCCACCGTGACGTCAACGAGAACCGGGCAGACCGGGCAGGCCCGGCAGGTCGAGGGTGGCGCGGAGGCCGCCGGCGGGTTCGGGGGCGAGGTGGAGGGCCCCGTGGTGGGCGTCGGTGACGGCGGCGACGATGGCCAGGCCCAGGCCGTGGCCGCGGCGGGCCGGGTCGGTCTCGGCGGTGCGCCCGCGGCCGCGCAGGAACGGTTCGGTGAAGGTGGCCACGGTCTCCGCCGTCAGCTGGGGGCCGGTGTTGGCGACGGTCAGGCGCACCCGCCCGGGCCGTTCGGGGTCGGCCCCGGTGGCGACGGTGACCCGCCCGCCGGTCGGCAGGTTGTGCCGCAGCGCGTTGTGCAGCAGGTTGACGGCCGCCTGGCGCAGCAGGACGGGGTTGCCGGTGGTCGGGGCGGGGCGCAGGTCGGCGGTGAGGGTGACGCCGAGGGTCCGGGCCTCGTCGCGGACGGCGGCCAGTGCCTCGCCGGTGGCGGTGGCGAGGTCGGTGGGGGCGAGGTCGGGCGGGGCGTGGCCGAGGTCGGCGAGCTGGAGCAGGGCCTCGCTGATCTCGATGCCGCGCTGGTTGGTGTCCTGGAGGCGGCTGACGAGCCGGCCCCAGTCCTGGCCGGCCGGGTCGGCGGCGGCGACCTGGAGCATGGTGCGGGTGATCGCCAGCGGGGTGCGCAGTTCGTGGGAGGCGTTGGCGGCGAAGCGCTGCTGGGCCTCGAAGGAGTGCTGGAGGCGGGCGAGCATCTCGTCGAAGGCGTCGGAGAGGTCGGTGAACTCGTCGCGCGGCCCGGTGAGGGCGATGCGGTGTTCCAGCGCGCCGCCCGCGGCGCGGTGGGCGGCGCGGGTGATGTCCTGCAGCGGGCGCAGCACCCGGCCGGCGATCAGCCAGCCGCCGACCAGGCCGACGGCGGTCAGCAGGGCCAGGGCGTAGCCGCTGGCGGTGAGCAGGGAGCGCAGGATCTCCTGGCGGGAGGGGGCGTCGGAGCGGTAGCGCGGGTTGGAGGAGGTGAGGGGGTAGTTGGGCACGTAGCGCATGCCGACGTAGACGACGGCGAGGCAGAGGACGCCGGCGGTGACGGCGAAGAGGGTGTAGCTGAGGGTCAGGCGCATCCGGGCGGTCAGCCGGCGCGGGCGGGTTCCGGTGCGGCGTCCGCCCGTACGGCGCCCGGAGGCGGAAGAGGAGGAACCGGGGTCGGGGTTCACTGCGGGGTGCCTTCCTGGCGCGGGTCGGTGAGGCGGTAGCCCACGCCCGGCACGGTCTGGATCACCCACGGGTCGCCGAGGCGTTTGCGCAGGCCGGAGATGGTGATGCGGACCGCGTTGGTGAAGGGGTCGGCGTTCTCGTCCCAGGCGCGTTCCAGCAGGTCCTCGGCGCTGATGACGCCGCCGTGCGCCGCCATCAGGACCTCCAGGACGGCGAACTGCTTGCGGGACAGGCCCACGTAGCGGCCGTCGCGGTAGACCTCGCGGCGGAAGGGGTCCAGGCGCAGCCCGGCGTACTCCAGGACGGGCGGCGCGGCCTGGGCCGGGCGGCGGGCCAGGGAGCGCAGCCGGACGACGAGTTCGGCGAGGTCGAAGGGCTTGGTGAGGTAGTCGTCGGCGCCGAGTTCGAAGCCGGCGACCTTCTCGTTCAGGCGGGCGGCGGCGGTGAGCATCAGCACCCGGCAGCCCAGGCCCTGCTCGACGATGCTGCGGCAGACGTCGTCGCCGTGGGTGCCGGGGATGTCGCGGTCGAGGACGACGACGTCGTAGCTGTGGACGGCCAGGCGCTCCAGCGCCGCGTCGCCGTCGGTGACGATGTCGCAGGCCATCGCCTCCAGCCGCAGTCCGGCCTGGACCGCCTCCGCGAGGTAGATCTCGTCCTCCACCACCAGGACCCGCACGTGCCGTTCTCCCTCGCTCCGCTGTTCGTACCCATTGGACCCGATGGGGCCTATCGAAAACGTATCGGCCTGCGCAGACGTCCTCGCAACACCGACTTTCCTCCAATGGTCCGGCAACGGACGAGCACCACCGGGAGGCAGGAAATGGACACGACGGACACCCCGACGGAGACGGGGACCAGCACAGCCACGGGAACGGAGACGGGGACGGCCACGGGGACGGCCGCGCGGAGCGGACGGCAGCGGCGGCTGGCCGCGGGCGCCGCCGCGACGGCGGTGCTGGCCCTGGCCGGGGCGTGCGCCGCCGACCCGCCGGGCACCGAGGCCGTCCTGCGCACCCTGGCGGCCACCGTCACCGCCCAGCCCGTCACCGCCCCGCCCGTCACGACGGAGGCGGAGGCGGACGGGGAGATACCCGACGGCCGGACGCTGACCCCCTCCGACACCGGCTCCCCCGCCGTGGGCAACCTGGACGGTCCGCTGCGCGAGGCCCTGCAGCAGGCGGCCGTCGACGCGCGGGCCAAGGGCATCGAGATGACCGTCACCTCCGGCTGGCGCAGCAAGGCCTACCAGCAGCGGCTGCTGGACCGGGGGGTGGTCACGTACGGGAGCCTGGAGCAGGCCCGGAAGTTCGTCAACACGCCGGAGAAGTCCGCGCACGTCAGCGGCAAGGCGGTGGACGTCGGCCCGACCAGCGCCGACTACTGGCTGATCCAGAACGGCGCCCGGTACGGGCTGTGCCAGGTGTACGCCAACGAGATCTGGCACTTCGAACTGCTCACGACGCCGGGCGGGACCTGCCCGGCGCCGCTGCCGGACGCCGCAGGGTGAGGGGGCGCGCCGTGACCACTCCCACCGGTTCCGACACGCCCGCCGAGGCGCCCGCCGGGGCCGCCCGGCCGTCCCGGCGACGGGCCGCACCCGGGTGGTGGGCCGTACGCCGGTGGCCGATCACACGAGGGCGACGGGCCGCACGGGGGCGACAAGCCGAACCCCGCCGACAAGCCGAACCCCGCCGACGGGCCGTGCCCCGCTGGCGCGCCGTCCCCCGGTGGCGGCGCGGGCGCGTGCCCGCCGCGCTCGGGCTGCTCACCGCGCTCGCCCTGGGCGGCCACCGGCTGGTGCCGGAACTGGGCGTGGGCCTGGGCAGCCTGTGGGAGAGCGCCCTGCCCTGGAGCGCCCTGGTGGCGGTGGCGGCGCTGCTGTGCGCGGCGCTGCGCCGGGCACCGGCGGCGGCCTGCGCGGGCGGGGTGCTGGCGGTGGTGTGGGTGGTGGCGTTCGGGCCGCTGCTGCTGGGCGGCGGGGCTCCGGCGCACGGGGCGTCGACGGGCGGGACCGGCGGGCCGGGGCTGACGGTGGTCACCCACAACGTGAACGCCGCCAACCCGGACCCGGCCGGCACCGCCCGCGCCCTGCTCGCCGCCGACCCTGACCTGGTCGCGCTGGAGGAGGTCACCGACGCCGCCCTGCCCGCCTACCAGGGCGTGCTGGACAAGGCGCTGCCCCACCACGCCCGCACCGGCACCGTCGCGCTGTGGAGCCGCTACCCGGTGACGGAGTCCCGGCGGCTGGTCATCGACCCCGGCTGGAACCGCTCCCTGCGGGCCGAAGTCAGCGCCCCCGGCGGGCCGTTGGCCGTCTACGTCGCCCACCTCGCCTCGGTGCGGATGACCGCCACCGGCTTCGCCACCGCCCACCGCGACCGCGACATCGCCGCCCTCGGCCAGGCCCTGGACGCCGAACCACTGCGCCGGGTCCTGCTGCTGGGCGACCTCAACACCGCCGCCGACGACCGCGCCCTCGCCCCGCTCACCAGCCGCCTCACCCCCGCGCGCAGCGGCTTCGGCTTCAGCTGGCCGTCCGCCCTCCCCCTGGCCCGGATCGACCACATCCTCACCCGCGATCTCCCCGCCACCGCCACCTGGACCCTGCCCGCCACCCCCAGCGACCACCGCCCGGTGGCGGCACGGCTGCGGGGCTGACGGCGGGGCCCGGCGGCAGGCCCGAGCCCGGTCAGGCGACCAGCCGCAGCCAGGCCGCCGCGAGGGCGGCGTGGCCGGCCGGCGTCGGATGGACGCCGTCCTCGGCCCAGTGCTCGGCTCCGGCCGTCGCGGCGAGTTCGGCGAACCTGCCGTCGGCGGCGAGCAGGTGGGCCCCGTAGCGGCGGGCGAGCCTGCGGACGGCCTGGATCTTCGGGTCCAGGTCGGCGCGCCACCGCTCGCGTTCCTTCTCGCCGATGAGCGCGGCGCCGGCCTCGACGGTGCCGCGGATCGGCAGGAGGAACGGCTCGATGAGGACGAGTTCCGTGCCCGCTTCGGCGAGGGGCGCGAGGAGGCGGTCGTAGCCCGCCTCGAAGCGTTCGGCGGGGATCGGGTACCCCCGCGGGTCGAGGATGTGCCGGCCCGCGTCGTTGACCCCGACGAGGATCGAGACGACGTCCGGGCGCGCGTCGAGCACGTCCGTCCGCCAGCGGGCTTCCAGGTCCGTCACCTTGTCGCCCGCGTTCGCGGTGTTCAGCCAGGTCACCGGCCGGTCGGGGTGGCGGTGGGCCCACTCGCCGGCGACGCGCAGCGGGTAGCCGTGCCCGAGGCCGTCCCCGCTCTCCCGGCGGCGGCAGTCGGTGGTCGAGTCGCCGGTGAACAGCACGGTGCTTCCCGGCCGGAGGGTGATCATCGTGACTCCTTCCCCGGCTGAAGCCGGGGGCTTTCTCGCTAGCCCTTCCGGGCGTTGCGACGGGCCAGCCCGGCCCGTAGAACATTGACGGCTCCCACCGTGTCGGAGTGTGCCCGGTGGGCGCAGCCGGTGCAGTGGAAGGTGTCCTGGGTGGGCCGGTTCTCCGCCGTGGTGTGTCCGCATGCGGGGCACGTCCGGGAGGTGTTGCGGGGGTCCACGGCGATCACTTCCCGTCCGGCGCTTTCAGCCTTGGCGTGCAGGATCGTGAGGAACACCCCCCATCCGGCATCCGATATCGAGCGGTTGAGTCCGGCCTTGGCCGCAGCCCCGTTCGGCAGGAACGCGCCTGCCTGTTCGGGGTCGGGCTTCGGCGCGGGGGCCTTGACCATGTTGCGGATCTTGAGGTCTTCGTGCGCGATCAGATCATGCGCGCGGACCAGTCCGAGGGCGGTCTTGTGGGCATGGTCGAGCCGTTGACGGCGGACCTTACGGTGCAGCCCGGCCACGGTCTCCACAGCCTTGCGGCGGCGATTGCCACGGCGCTTGCACCGACTGAGGGCCTGCTGAGCGGCTTCGAGCTTCGCGGCGGCCTTCCGGCCGTGGCGGGGATTGGCAACGAACTCGCCGTCGGAGTCGGCGAGGAAGTCGGCTATGCCCATGTCGATGCCGACCACGCTGCCGGTCGCGGGCAGCGGATCGGGCCGGGCCTGCTCGGCAGTCAGCACCACGTACCAGCGCTTGCCCTCACGCTTGACGGACACGGTCTTGACCGTGCCGACCACCGCACGGTGCCGATGCACCTTGACGTGGCCGACGCCCTGGAACCGGACACGGGTCACCGGGTCGTGCGGGGTCGAGTCCCAGCGGCAGCCGTCACCGTTTCTGGGGAAGTCCACCGTGTCGAACCGGTTCACGCCCCGAAAGCGCGGGTAGCCGGGTTTCTCGCCGGACTCGACCCGGCGGAAGAACGCGGCGAACGCCTTGTCCAGCCGTCGAAGCGTGGCCTGCTGGGAGGAGAAGGACCACCGGCCCTGACACTCCGGGTCGAACGCCCGGATCTCCTTGAGCTGCGCGGACTGCCCGCCGTAGCGGACCGTCGTCCTGGAGACATGCCGCAGGCATCACGTCGTTCCTGCAACGCCCCGTTGTAGAGCGAGCAGTGATCCCGCAGCATCTCGGAAAGCGCCTGCTGCTGGCCCACGGTGGGCCGCATCAAGAACTTGTACGCACGAATCAACACGACCCACCCCCTCCACCGCCTCGACCATCAACATGCCACACGCCGCTGACAGAAGACACCACGAGCGTCCCGCTGCGCAGGGACGTGGCGCCGCTCCGCGCCGCCGATCTCAGGATCGGATTCCCTCCCCGGCTGAAGCCGGGGATACCCTCCGAAGATCAGGGATGGGTGCTCCTCGCGAGGGGTGGGTCCGGACCTCTCGAAGGTGCCGGGCCGCACTGTCACCGCGCTGACGTCAACCTTCATCTCACCTGCGGGAACCGCGAGATGACGATGTGTCAGCCGACGGGGACGGCGTCCTTCGGCAGGGTGTGCCAGTTGGTGACGACCGGCTTGTCGACCGGGGTGGTGCCGACGGGGACGGTCACCGGGTTCGGGTCGGGGGTGCCGATGCCGATGATGACGTCGGTGTACTGGACCGCCTGGTTGCCCTTGGTGGTCTTGGTCATGATGCCCGCGTACACGGTCTTGGCGCCGCTCAGGGTGATCTGCTCTCCCGCCCCGCGCTCGAAGGCGGCGGCCTCGATGCCGCCCGAGCCGAACGCGATGACGGGGTGGCCCGCGGGGAGCGTGCAGGTGATGCCCGACTTGGCCTTGGCGCTGATCAGGAGGTAGCCGCCGGCCTGGGTTTCGGCCTTCGCGCCGAAGTCCAGGTCGTTGGCGCCGCAGACCTGGCCGTACCCGCTCTTGTCGCCGGGCGCGGCGGATGCCGAACCGGCGGGCGCGGCAGGGGACTTGGGCGGGGCGGTCTTCG
Source organism: Kitasatospora sp. NPDC001261 (assembly GCF_042896795.1). Taxonomy (NCBI): domain Bacteria; kingdom Bacillati; phylum Actinomycetota; class Actinomycetes; order Kitasatosporales; family Streptomycetaceae; genus Kitasatospora; species Kitasatospora sp. NPDC001261. The sequence goes on along the minus strand of NZ_JBIAXP010000013.1, from coordinate 239,660 downwards.
TCGGTGCGGCTCCGGCCGGCGCGGCCGTGGCGGGCTCGGAGGGCGCGGCGGCCTTGGTCACGGGGGCGGTGGGGGCGGCCGCGTCGCTGTTGTCCGGTCCGCAGGCCGTGGCGGTGGCGGCGATCGCCGCGACGGCGGCGGCGGTGAGGGCGAGGCGGCGCGTGCGCATGGGGGGGTTCTCCTGCTGTCGTCCGGGCGGTGCGGTTCACCGGCGTGTGATCACCGTACGGGCGGGTCGTTCACGGGCCGGTGCGGGAAATATCCCGATCCTGTCCCAGAAGGCCTGCGCCAGAAGGCTTGCACGGACGGGGTGTTGGACGACGCGGGCGGGGAACGCCGCCGGGCCGGCCGCCGCAGGAAGGGGGCCGGCCCGGTGGAACAGGGCGGGTCAGCCGAGCAGTTCGCCCTGGAGGGTGACGACCTGCCGGAAGGGCGCGGTGGGCACGCCGGCGGGGTTGGTCATGGTGATGACGGCGACGACGTCGGCGGCGGAGAGGTAGGCGACGCGGGCGGTGGGGGCGCCCTTGGTGCCGGCCGTGGTGGACTCCACGAGGGTCAGGCTGCTGCCGTCGAGGGCGTCCCAGTCGTCGTGGGGGGTGCCCTTGGTGGAGGGCGCGGCCTTGGGGCCGCCCTTGGAGCGCACGTCGGCGAAGGCGCCCCAGGACTCCCGGACGGAGCCGAAGCGCAGCAGCCGGATCTGGGTGCGGGTGCCGTCGGAGGCGGTCCACTCCCGGACGGTGGCCGCGCGGCAGGCGTGCTCCAGCAGCACGGAGCGCATCTTGACCGGGTCCTGCTGCTCGTCGGCGATCGCGTCGCAGGGCACCCACTGGCCGAACGCGGATCCGGCGGCGGGGGCGGAGGCGCCGGCGGACGCGGAGTCCGAGGGCGCCGGGGTGGCCGGGGCCGACGGGGCGGCGGTCGGCGAGCCCGAGGGGGCGGCCGCGGTGGGCGCCGGGAAGACCGGCGGGGTCAGCGAGCCGCCGGCCTCCTTGGGCGCGGGCAGCAGCAGGTAGCGCAGGTCCGCGTGGTGCGGGGACTTGCCCTTGTCGTCCGGGGCCTCCTGGCCCGCGGGCAGCGGAGGCAGCGTCAGCGGCGCGAAGGTGTAGCGGCCGTCGCTCGCGGTGGCCAGGCCCGGCAGGTCGGTCCGGTCGGGGGCGGTGACGGCCAGCGCGCTGCCGGTGCCGGCGAGGGCGAACACCAGGACGGCGCCGCTCCAGCGCACCGCGGCCTTGCGGCGCCGGGTGCGGCGGGCCTCCTGCTCCGCGAGGGCCGCGGGGTCCTCGGCGGCGGCGAAGGGCTCGGCGACGGGCGCGGCGAGCGCCTCCAGGACCGGATCGGCCCCCTTCCCGGGCACGGGCGCGGGCGCGGGCGCGTTCGCGGGCGCGTTCGCGGGCACGGGCGCGTTCGCGGGCGCGGGCGACGGGGTGGCGTGGTCGGTCATACGGAGGCTCCGGGGCGGGCGAGGCGGTCGAGCTGGAGGGTGAACAGGGCGACGATCTTGTCCTTGGGCAGCGGCGCCACACCCTCGGCGCTCATGACCACCAGGAGGTCGCCCTCGGCTGCCGAGCACTCCAGGTAGTCGATCGGCGCGGACGGCGGCGCCGGCATCAGGTAGCAGTGCGCCTCGGGGTGCCCGGGGACGGCCGGGCCGACCCGGAACAGGCCGGTGTCGCCGGTGAAGACCGCGGTGTACTCGTTGATCCGCTGCACTTCCTGCTGGTTGAACTGGCGCAGCTTCAGGCCGATCACCAGGTCGTCCCCGTCGGCGAGGTAGGTGCGCACGCCGGAGGCCTTGACGTGCATGCCCTCCCAGTAGGAACGCATCTTGTCGCGCTTGTCCTTGGGGAGCTGCTGGAGGTCGGCGTCCATCTCGGCGGACAGCTGCTCGCCGTTCTGCTCGCTGTCGTGGCCGTAGCCGCCGTCGTCCGGGCCGGGCCGGTAGCCGGCCGGCACGGGCAGCAGCAGGTCGCGCATCGAACCGAAGTGGCTGCCGTTGGACTTGGCACCGTACGGCGTGGCGGTCGCGGTGGGGGTGGGACCGGTGGACGGGGCGGCGGCGGTGGCCGGCGCGGGGTCGTCGTACTGGGTCTTGATGATGCCCACGCCGATGGCCACGCCGACCAGCGCGGCGGCGGCGGTCGCGGCCCCCGCGCGCAGCAGGCGGCGGGAGGCGGGGCTCGGGCCTGCGGGCGCGGCGGGGCCTGCGGGCGCGGCGGACCCGATGGGCGAACCCTCGGGTGCCGGTTCGGGCGCGCCCGGGGCGGCGGCGGTGGTCATGGTGTCGTCGTTCACGCGAGCCGCTCCCACTGCCGCTTGGCGAGGTCCTTGAGGGTGTCGGGGTTCACCGGCTTGGTGTCGAGGACCTCGATCGTCATCTGCACCGACCCGCGCTTGGCGCTGGCCCCGCCGTAGTAGTACTGCTCGGTGCTCTCGGCCCAGTGGCTGGGCACGGTGTCCACCTTGTAGCCGCCGCTGGCGCCCTCGGCGAACGGCAGCGGCCAGTAACCGGGACCGGTCTTCGCCTCGTCGGAGCGGTCCTCGGTGAACTGGACCAGCTGGACGCGGTAGAAGACGCCGTCCTTCTTCCAGTCCACCTCGGCCGCGCGCCGGAAGCCGCGCGAGGCGAAGTCCTTGAACCTCTTAGCCGAACCGCCCTTCTCCTCGGCGAGTTCGCCGATCGAGATCCAGCTCGGCTTGTCCGGGTGGTCGTCCCAGGGGGCGCTGCCCTCGGGGGCGCCGATCAGCAGCTTGGTCAGGTCGCCGTCGATGCCGATCGGCGCGGGCTGCTCGGCGGCGAGGGCGGCCGGGTCGACCCGCTCGGCCGGGTAGGCCGGGCGGGCGGCCTGGAGCGGCGGCAGCGGCGTGGGCGGGCGCTGGGCCTGCACGGCGTAGCCGACGCCGCCGCCGGCCAGGGTGCCCAGCACCAGGGCGCAGGCGGTCAGCAGCACGGGGCGGGGGCGGCGCGGGCCGCGCGGGGCCTTCGGGGCGCCGGCCTCGGGTGCGAACGGCGCGGCGGGTACGGCGGGTTCGGGCGCGACGGGCGGTGCGGCGGGCGGCGGCGGAACGGCGGGCGCGGCGGGCACCGGCTCCGCGGGTTCGGTGGTCACGGAAGTGGCTCCAGAGGAGGAGGAGAAGGACGGGGAAAGGGCGGAGCCGGGCTCAGCCGCCGGTGGTGAGCCACTCGCGCTGGCGCTTCATCAGCTCGTTCAGCAGCGCCTTGTCGGGCGTCCCCTTCACGTCGACGTCGATCGTGTACTGGACGTCGCCCTGGCTGGAGATGCCGCTCATCGAGCCGGTGTAGGCCTGCTGCTTGGGGGCTTTCAGGTAGCCGCGGCCGCCGGAGTCGCCGTCGATGTCGAACGGGTCCAGTGACTTGATCTTGTAGTTCTTGGCGAAGTCGGACGCCATCGCGGTGGAGCCGAACTTCAGCAGGGTGACGGTGACTTCGGCCTTGCCGTCGGCGGTCCGGTACATCCGGTTCGCGCCGCCCTTGTAGCCGTAGGACTTGAGGATGTCCATGATGCCGTCCTGCTTGCCGAAGAGGTCGGCGACGTCGTCGTCGCTCATGGCCATCCCGTCCACGGGCCCGTAGGACTCGCCGCCGGCCGGGATGGGGAGCAGGAAGTAGCGCAGGTCGCCCTCGTGCTTGCCGCCGCTGACGGTGCCCTTGACGGTGCTGGCGGGGGCGGGCTCGGCCGGGACGGCGGTGGGCACCGGGACGGGCGCGGCCGAGGGCGTCGCGCTCGCGGCGGCACTCGCGCTCGCGCTCGCCTTCGACGGGGCCGGGGCGGCCGCGGCGGCCGGGCGGGTGTCGGGCTTGCCGACGGCGACGGTCACGGCGGCGCTGGCCGCGGTGACGGCGAGCAGTCCGGCGGTGGCCAGCGCGACGCCGACGGCGCGCGGCAGCCGGCGCGGGGCCTGCTCCGGTGCGGGCGGTACGGCGGCGCCGGCCTGGGCGTCGGGTGCGGCGGCGGCGGGCGCGGCGATCTCGGGAGCGGCGGCCCCCGGCGCGGCGGCCGGCTCGGCCGGTGCCGGAGGTCCGGCGGCGGCGCCCTCGTTCTCGGGCTCAGGCAAGGAAATCCCCCCAGTGAAGAATGCGGAATCCCACGCGCGGGCTCCTCACGGGAACCACTCCCCCAGCGGGTTCTCCGGGCATTCCGTCACGCGTGTCGGCAGGAATTATGAAAGGCCGCCGACACCACTGCCAAAACAATCAACCGCCACACTTTCCCCCAATGTTCGACGAATCGGACACACCGTGATCGAACCGCAATGGGCGCTGTCCTGCGGTGATGACACTGTGTCGACACATCGATTCGAACATGGCCTACTTCCGCCCCGCCGGTGCCGGGGGCCGGACCGGTGCCGTCAGATCCACCCTTCCTCCCAGGCCCGCCGCGCCGCCTCGTGGCGGGTGCGCACGGCGAGCTTGGTGATGGCCCCCGAGAGGTAGTTGCGGACGGTGCCGGGGGCGAGGTGGTGCTGCTCGGCCAGCGCGCTGATCGGCTGGCCCCGGTGGACGGCGCGCAGCACGTCCAGTTCGCGCGGGGTCAGCGGGCAGGGCGTCTCGGTGAGGGCGTGGGTGGCGAGCCGGTGGTCGATGTAGCGGCCGCCGCCGTGGACGTCGCGCAGGATGTCGGCCAGTCGGGTGGCGGGGGTGGTCTTGGGCACGAAGCCCTGGATGCCCGCCGCCAGTGCCCGGCGCAGTACGCCGGGCCGGGCGTGGCGGGTGACGAGGACGACGGGGACGGGGTGGCGGCGGCGGATGGCCTGGGCGGCGCCGACGCCGTCCAGGTGGGGCATCTCCAGGTCCAGCAGGGCGATGTCGACCGGGTGGTCGGCGGCGGCCCGGACGGCCGCGGGGCCGTCGCAGGCCTGGGCGGTGACGGTCAGGTCGGGTTCGAGGTCGAGGAGCGCCGCGAGGGCGCCGCGGGTGAGGTCCTCGTCCTCGGCGAGCAGGATGCGGATCACGCGGGGGCCTCCCGGTCGGTGTGGCCGGCCAGTTCGAAGCGGCCGTCGGGGTGGGTGGTGGTGCCGACGTGCCCGCCGATGGCGTGGAAGCGTTCCCGCAGCCCGGCCAGGCCGCTGCCGTTACCACTGCCGCGGTCGGTGGCGGGGTGCGCCGGGGCGCCGTCGTTGCACAGCAGGACGCGGACCCGGCCCGCGTCCGCGGTGACGGTGATCCGGCAGTGCCGGGCGCGGCTGTGGCGCAGGATGTTGGTGACGCCCTCGCGGACCAGGGCGGCGAAGGCCGGCTGGAGCTGGTGGGGGACGCGTTCGGCGTCGCCGTCGACGACGGTGCGGATCCCGGCGGCCTCCAGGAGCCCCACGGCGTTGGCCAGTTCGGTGCCCAGGCTGGCGCTCCGGTAGCCGTGGACCACGGCCCGGGACTCCTCCAGGGCGGCGCGCGCCAGTTCGGTGATCTCCCGGAGCTGGGCGCGCGCCTCGTGGTCGCTGCGGCCGATCAGCCGCTCGGCCAACTCCCCCTTGAGCGTGATGGCCTGGAGCCGGTGGCCCTGGAGGTCGTGCAGGTCCGCGGCGAAGCGCATCCGCTCCTCCGCCACGGCCAGGTCGGCCGTGGCTTCGCGGACCTGCTCGGCCTCCACTACCGCCCGCCACAGCCGGAGCAGGACCAGTTCCACCGCGGCGACGAACAGCAGCATCCCGGCGCCGGTCGCCGCCGGTACCCCGGGCAGGAGGCCGGGGGTCTCGTGGCGCCACTGCGCCACGGCCTCGCCCAGCACCGCGCAGACCAGTGCGACCGCCGTCAGCAGCCGGCGCCGCGCCCGGGCCGGCAGGGACAGGGCCAGGGCCGCCGTCATGGCCCCGGGCACCATCGCCCAGTCGAGCGCGGTGTACGGACGGTCCGCCATCTCGCCCCAGGTGGCGACCGCCACGGCCAGCAGCGCGAGGCTCCACCGCCACTCGGCCGCGGAGGGGCGGCGGGGGCCGGTTCCCTGTCCCTCCGGCGGGCCGGCACCGGGCTCCCGACCCACGGCGCGAGGCGGCACCGCCCGGCGGACGAGCCGGGTGTGCTGGACCAGGACGGCGACGATCACCGGGGCCGTCAGCGCGGTACGCACCGGGTCCAGGTTGAAGACGACGTCGTTCGCGGCCAGCAGCAGCCACAGGGGCCCCAGGGCGAGCAACGTCCGGCGGGTGAGGAGGCCCAGCCGACCCGGATCGACCACACCGGCCCCCGCGAATGAGGTGCTCATGTCCGGCCAGCGTAGAGGCCGTCGCCGCGCCCTGTCTGTAGCCGAACCAGCCAATAGATCATGACAGTTGTCATAAACCGACCGTGACACCGCCCGGCCGGTTCATGCCATCAGCCACTACTGGCGCCCGGCGCGCGCCCGCGAGACTCTCCACCGTCTCTCCACGGGGTGCGCGCCCGGGCTTCGCCGCGTGCACACCCTCTCCCCTTACCTTCCACGACCGCTCCAGGAGCACGGATGACCATCGCCCGCAGGACCCGCCGGCGCCGCACCCTCGCCGCCTCCGCCACCACCGCCCTCGCCGTCGGGCTGCTGAGCCTCGGCGCGGCACCGGCCGCCCACGCCGACACCCTCCCGACCCTGTGCAACCCGGCCGTGGACCACACCACCACGGAGACCCTCAACGTGCAGGTGAACCCCGTCATCACCGACTTCCTGATCTTCAACGTCGCCCCGGGCGCCACCGGGCAGCACAGCGAGACCCTGACCCGGGTCAACTCGGTGACCACCACCGTCGACAACAGGACCGAGATCACCGCCAGCGCGAGCGTCCTGTTCCTCAAGGTCGAGGCCAAGGTCGGCTTCTCCGTCCAGAAGACCACCTCCACCACCACCAGCACCACCGTCAGCGACACCTGGAACCTCAACTCCCCCGGCCGCTACGGCCTCTACCGCGGCACCCGGGTCGTCACCGGCCAGTACGTCAACCGCGTCTGCGCCCAGACCGGCGGCCCCAACACCGGCATCTGGGTCACCACCTCGCCCAGCCCCGGCACCTTCACCACCTACGAGGCCCCGGAGATCGGCTCGGTCGTCTGCGCGCCCGCCGAACCCGCCGGCACCGTGCGCCGCGCCGCCCAGCTCCTCATCAGCAGCTGCTGACCGCCCCGCCGACCCGACAGCCCTTGGAGATCCCGTGACGAACCCACGCCGCAGCACCGTGCTGCGCGCCCTCGGCGCCACCGCCCTCGCCGCACTGTCCGCCCTGACCCTGCCCGCCGCCCCCGCCACGGCCGCGCCCCAGGGCCTGGCCTCAACCGAGTGGCACGGCTACGTCTGCGACGACGGCTACACCCGGATCAGGACGCCCTTCAACCAGCTCGTCGAGCGCAACCAGTACAGCACCTGGGCACAGGCCGTCCAGAACCCCGACACCGGCGGCTACAACCAGCAGTGGAAGCTCTGCCACCACCGGGACGACAGCCAGGCGTTCATCTTCCGCAACCGGCAGAACGAGAACTTCTGCCTGGGCCTGTGGAAGGAGAACCCTGCCGACCCGACCGAGGGGTTCGTCGACGGCGCCGTCCTCTCCGTGTTCGACTGCACGGGCCTGATCTACAGCAACCAGGTCTTCGGGCTGATCCACCCCACGGCCGGCTCCCAGCAGGTTCTGATCCGGATCTCCCACAGCGGGAGCATGCTCACCATCGCCGACCCGAACGGCGGCGCGGGCTCACCGGTGACCCAGTACGGCTACCGGGCGACCGCGTTCACCCTGGAACACCTCGCCGGGTGACCTCCCCCCACCCCACCACGGGCCCGGCCCGCAGCGCCGGCCCCGACGGCCCCGACCCGACGACCCTTGGAGGTCCCGTGACGAACCCACGCCGCAGCACCGTGCTGCGCGCCCTCGGCGCCACCGCCCTCGCCGCACTGTCCGCCCTGACCCTGCCCGCCGCCCCCGCCTCGGCCGCCACCCAGGGCCTGGCCTCCAGCGAGTGGCACGGCTACGTCTGCGACGACGGCTACTACCGGATCAAGACGCCTTTCAACCAGCTCGTCGAGCGCAACCAGTACAGCGCCTGGGGGCAGGCCATCCAGAACCCCGACACCGGCGGCTACAACCAGCAGTGGAAGCTCTGCCACTACAACACCGACAACCAGTCGTTCATCTTCCGCAGCCGGCGGAACGAGGGCGAGTGCCTCGGCCTGTGGAAGCAGAACCCGAACGACGGCGCCACCGGCGGCGAGGGCGCCAACCTCAACGTGTTCGACTGCCAGGGCTGGATCTACGGCAACCAGATCTTCCACTTCCTGTACCCCAACCCTGGCAACACCAGCCAGGTGATCCTCAGGCTCGCGCACAGCGGCTTCTACGCGGCCCTCGGCGACCAGTCCGGCAGCGCCGGCTCGGCCATCGCCCAGTACTCCGACCGGGTGGCCGTGTTCACCCTGGAGCACCTCGCTCCCTGACGTCCCCGTGGCCGTACGGGCCGGGCCGGGCGGCGGTCCGGGCCCGAGGGCGGACGGCTGCGCCTACCGTTGGACCGTGGACGGACAGGTGTGCGGCGAGGAGTACCCGGTCGACGGATCGGACCCGGACGGCCGCGGGGCGCCGTCCGATCAGCCTGACCCGGCCCGCGCCGACCCGGCCCGGCCCGGCGCGGGAGGCGGGCCGGCGGCCGGGGCCGCCGGGGCCGGGGCCCCGCGGTTCGCCGTCGGCCCCGGATACGCGCTCTACCAGGGGCCGTTGGCGGACAGCGCCTTCCACCGGCACGCCACCTTCCAGGTCGCCGTCGCGGCCGCCGCCCGCACGGTGGCCATCGACGACGACACCGGGCGGCGCCACCGCGGGCCCGCGCTCGTGGTGGCGCCGATGGTGCGCCACCGGATGGCCCCGACCCGGGAGGTGCTGACCTTCTACGTCGACCCGCACTGCGCCTTCGCCGACCGGCTGCGCGCGGGCTGCGCACCGGGGGTCGCCGTCGCCCCGCAGTGGCGGGGCCTGACCGAGCGGGACGTCCGGCCCGGTGGCGGGCTGCCCGCCACCGGGCTGGACCCGCGGCTGCGCGCGGCGATGGCGGCACTGGCCGCCGACGGCCGGGAGCCGCTGGAGGGCCTGGCCGCGCGCGTCGGACTGTCCCCGCAACGCCTGCGGGCCCTGGCACGGCGACAGTTGGGGGTGCCGCTGGCGCGCTGGCGCAGCTGGCAGCGGCTGTCCCGGGCGGCACTGGCCGTCGGCGAGGGGTGCTCCCTGGCACAGGCGGCGCTCGCGGGCGGGTTCGCCGACCAGGCCCATCTCACCCGGTGGATGCGGGAGTTGACGGGGCTGACGCCCTCGCAGGTGCTGCCCGCCCTGCGCGGAACGGCGGTTCAGGCCGGGCGGCGCGCGGTGTAGAAGGACATCGAGCCGGTCACCGTCGCGACGGTGTCCACCTCGCGCACCCCCTCGAAGCCGGCCTCCGCGATCAGCCGGGGCAGGATGCCGTCGGCGTTCGGCTGGGTGTCCTCCTTGCCGTCGGCGAACTGGACGATCCGGAAGGCCAGCCGCATGGCCGCCGTGCGCTGCCGCCCGTAGTCGGCGATCACCAGCTTCCCGCCGGGGCGCAGCGTGCGGTGCATGGCGGCGAGGACGGCCTGCTTCATCGGGACGGGGCACTGGTGCAGGACGAGGCTGGAGACGACGGTGTCGGCGGTCCCGGCGCCGACGACCTCGTCCACCGCGTCACCCATGCCGGTTCGGAAGTCGGGTTCGATCCCGGCCGCGGCGGCCTTGCGGCGGGCCAGGCGCAGCACGGCGGGGTCGGGGTCGACGCCGACGACGGTGGCCTGCGGTTCGGCGCGGCCCAGCAGGACGGCGAAGGACCCGGTGCCGCAGCCGACGTCGACGATGACGTCCCCGGGGCGCGGGGCGGCGTGCATGGCGAGCAGGCTGCGCCACAGGCGTTCGCGGGTGAGCGAGACGATCGGGTCGTAGAGCCCGAGGGCGAGGCGCCCGGCGGCGGGGGTGAAGGTGTCGGTCGGTGTCATCCGGCCAGTGTGGTCGGGTGGTTGGGGCCGCGTCTTGAACGAATCGCTCGCGTCCCCGGGGGCGGATGAGCGCTTCAGGAAGCGGCCGGAGCGGGAGCCGTACGGGCCCGGAGCAGCAGGAGCAGCCCGATCCCGAGCCCCAGGTCGACGGCCAGGCCCAGTGCCTGCAGCCAGTCGGCCGTCTTCCCCGGCGAGTAGATCTCCAGGTAGTCGGACAGCGCGTGCACCAGCACCAGCGGCCAGACGCTCCCGATGTACAGGCGCGCCCCGCACAGGCAGAAGCCGAACGCGCCGGCCTCCAGGACCTGCCACAGCGTGTTGCCCAGGGGCGCGCCGAAGAACAGCCAGTTGCCGAGGTGCCCGACCCCGAACAGCACCGCCGTCAGCACCACCGCGCGCACCGGGCCGAGCGGCCGCGCGACCTCCAACACCAGTGCCCGGCTGCTCAGTTCCTCGCTGACCCCGATGGCGAGCATCAGCACCACCCCGCCCACCAGGGTCGCCGTGCCGCCCTCGATCCCGGGCAGCGCCGCCAGCCCCGCCACCACCACCAGCGGCAGCAGCACCGGCCAGCGCGCCATCACCCCGGGGCCCGCCACCCCGCCGGTCGCCAGCAGTCCCCAGGCCCGGAGCAGCACCAGCACCACCGCCGCGCCCGCCAGGTTGACCACGGTCGGCCCCAACTGCGGGAACCACCCGGGCTCCAACGGCGGGAGCACCTTCGCCACCACCACGATCACCGCCTGCCAGACGACCGCGACCCCGACCGCCCCCAGCACCGGATGCCGGCGCACCTGGCTCCCCCATCGCTTCAGCACGGCTCGATGGTAGGCGCGGGAACATCAAGTCAGCACCATCACGGACGAGTTGATCCCCAACCGAGATGCCGGTGACAGGCGCGCAGGAAGTCGGACCCGCCGACTTCCTGCGCACACCACGGCAGACCGGGCGGCCCTGCGTGCTCCGCAGGGCCGCCCGGAAAGAACGCTTCAGGAGCTGGTCGGGAAGTCACCCGCCCGGACACCGGCGACGAAGGACCGCCACGCCTCGGGAGCGAAGACGAGAGCCGGGCCGTGGGGGTCCTTGCTGTCGCGGACGGGGATGGAGTCCAGAAGCCCGCTGGCGACCTCGATGCAGTCGCCGCCTTCGCCGCCGCTGTAGCTGCTCTTGCGCCATGCCAGGCCAGCTGTCACGCGGATGACCTCCTGGGCCCTCAGTCGGTGGTGGGCTGCCCCGCGCGGCGCGGGCCCCCCCACGGTACTGGGCCAGCCGACCACCGGGAAGCCATCCACCCGGACGCCCTCGACGAAGGACCGCGACGCATCCGGGGCGAAGCCGAGGAGCGGGCCGCAGAGGGTGCTTCGTGGCTACCAGGCGTGCCAGAGTGCGTCGTGGCGGTGGCGGACCGGGGGGATGTCCGCGCCGTCGAGGTCGTGGCCGGCGCGGTGCAGTCCGCGGATCCGCTGGGCGGCGAGCCGGCCCTGAAGGCGGGCCCGGGCTTCGGCCGTGGCGATCTCGGTGGAGAAGTACCCCGTCCTGCAGTCGAGCACCTGCCACTGCCAGGAGGTGATCCGGCGACGCGTCTTCTTGGGGGCGGGGCGACGGCCTTCGCGGGCGGCCCGGGCCAGTTCGGCGCGGGTGTAGCGCAGGTCGTACAAGGACATGGAGTGCGATGCGCCTTCTTGGACGCGGAGTTGTCGGGGAGTCGTGCGGACGGTTCGGGACATCAGGGGCCTCCGTAGGGCCCTCCGGGCTCTCCAGAGGTACCTACGGCGGGTGCGAATCGGTCAGCACGAATCAGCCTCCAGCGGTCGGGGCGGCCTACCCGGCAGCACAGTAGTCGCGCGGAGGGGTGGAGGCTTCAGGTTTTCAGCCCGCCCCCGCTGCGAGGTCGAGGCACTCCGAGGGCCCTCACGTTGGCCCAGCGCATCAAGCAGACCGGGCGGCCCTGCGTGCTCCGCAGGGCCGCCCGGCAAGAAACGCTTCAGGGGCTGGTCGGGAAGTCACCTGCCCGGACACCGGCGACGAAGGACCGCCACGCCTCGGGAGCGAAGGTGAGAACTGGGCCGTGGGGGTCCTTGCTGTCGCGGACAGGGACGGAGTCCAGGGGCCCGCTGGCGACCTCGACGCAGTTGCCGCCTTCGCCGCCGCTGTAGTTGCTCTTGCGCCATGCCAGGCCAGCTGTCATGCGGACGACCTCCGGAGGCCCTCAGCCGGTAGTGGGGGGGCCCCCCCCCCCCGGGGGCCCCCCCCGGGCGGGGGGGCCCCCCCCCCCCGCCCCCCCCCGCCGGGGCGCCCCCCCCACACCCCCCCCCACCCACCGGGGTGGAGGGCAGGGGAGGGGCGGGG
>NZ_JBIAXP010000013.1:146088-227333 GCF_042896795.1 Kitasatospora sp. NPDC001261 | reverse complement strand
CTCTTGCGCCAGCCCCGGCCAGCTGACAGGCGGACGCCCCCCGGGGCCCCCCCGCGGGTGGGGGGCGGCCCCGCGCAGCGCGGGGCAGCCCACGGTACTGGGTCAGCCGACCACCGGGAAGTCGCCCGCCTGGACACCTGACACAAACGCGCGCCAAGCCTCCGTGGTGAAGGCAAGGGCAGGGCCGTTGGGATCCTTGCTGTCGCGGACGGGGATGGTACTGGCGAGGCCGTCGGCTATCTCGATGCAGTTACCCTGGCCGTTGCTATACGTGCTTCTGCGCCACGTGATGGCACTGGAATCCCGCTTCACGGGGAATACTCCTCTGCAACCTTCTTCAACCATGCGATGGACTTCTCCGGCTGGACCGACGACGCCATAAGACGGTGGAACACATCCTCATGACGAGCGATTTCCTGCGGTCGCTCCGAGTAGATGCTGCTGGTGGTGGTCTCGGAGTAGGCCACGCTGCCGGGGATGTCATCGAAGGAGAGGACCGAGAACGAGGCGCCCATGGCCGCGTGTGCGCTAGCAGAGAACGGCAGGACCTGGATTGTGATGTTGGGCCGCCCATCCGCCATCACGGCAAGGTGGTGCAACTGCTCCGCCATGGTCGGACTGCCACCGACCGGCCGCCTTATGACCGCCTCCCCGATGATCGCCCATAGTTGTGGCGGTTCATGGCGATCGAGAATCAGCTGGCGCTCCATCCGCAATGCGACTCGCCGCTCGACTTCTTCGGCTGATTCGGTTGGATTCATGGCCCGGATAACGTGCCGCGCATACGACTCGGTCTGCAGAAGGCCTGGGACCAACTCGCACTCGTAGGTTGTGATCCTTGCGGCGTCCGACTCAAAGCCCACGTAGGCGCGGAACCAGTCCGGCAGGGCATCGCCGTATGCATGCCACCATCCCTGCTGACGGCTTTGGCGCGTAAGCCCGAGGAAGTGCTTCACCTCATCGGGTGAAGTAATGCCATAGTGCGCCAGGAGTTTCGCAGCATCGCGCTCCTGCAGTGGCACCAGGCCACTCTCAATGCGGCTCAGCTTCGAAGCGGACCAACCCAGCGCGGCGGCCACGTCCTTGGCGTTCAGGTCGCGCGATGCGCGCAACTTGCCAAGCTCGCCACCGAGCCTACGTCGCAGCACGGTCGGACTGCCCATGCGTCACACTCCCTGGCTGTTCGCTTCCTTGCATAGTTTGCCACCCCTCCCGGGGGCCCAGTCCCGGCCCATGATCATGCAATTGCATGGGTGAAGCAGTTGCATGCAAATGCCTCACTAGGGCAATCTACAGGGAGTAGTGATTCAGGTCTCCTAAGTGACCATGACTGACCTACCGCCGGGCATCCCTATGCCTCCGCCCGACTTCCGCATGGCTTCAAACTCCGCGTCTGGAAGGTGGATTCGCCATGTCCTGCCACTCCTCCACCACCTGGCTGCCGCGCAGCCGCCGCTCCCCCGGCAAGGGGCGCTCCCTCCTCGCCTCGCTCCTCGCCTCCACCCCCGCCGGTGAGTCGTACCGCGACTCCGGGCTCCTGATCGTCTCGGAGCTCGTCACCAACGCCCTCGTCCACGGGACGCCGCCCGGCCACCGCATCTACCTCGCCCTCGACCTCGACCCCGCCCGCCTCCGCATCGAGGTGCACGACGCCCGGCGGAACCGCGAACCGGTCCTGCGCGCCCTCACCCTCGACGGCGAGGCCGGACGCGGCCTCCACCTCGTCAAGTGCCTGTCGACCCGCACGGGTTGCTCCCCGCGCGAGCACACCGGCAAGATCGTCTGGTCGGAGGTGGCCGCGTGAGGGCCGATCACGACGTCCTCGTGGAGATCCCGGACCACCAGCCGCCCGCCGTCCACACCCTCAGCGACGACCTCCTGCGCCGGCTCTGGGACTCGGTCCGCTACCGCCCGATGTCCCGCTTCCAGCACTACGCCCTGGAGCGCCGCCTCACCGGCCCCTGTGCCCTGCGCGACATCATCCGCGACCTCGCCGACGAACCCGTCCTCGTCATCCCCGCCGGCGACCGCGAGATCCGCATCAGCTGGGCCAACCCCGCCCAGCAGCCCACGTGATCGGCCACGTCCGGCGCTGAGACCCGGCCGGCCCCCAGCCCGGACCGCCGCCTCAGCACCGACCCGTCCACTCCCCGCTCCACTTCGACGACGGCCGCGTCGCCGCCCACCGCGAGAAGTCGGCCGATCCGACTTCTCGCGCCCCTCCCCGCCGACGCGCCGCGTCAGACGTCAGGCCGACGCCCCGCCTACAGCCACCCCCTCCACGCGGCCCGCACCAGAAGTCGGCCGATCCGACTTCCCACTCCCTCCCCTCCACACCAACGCACCGCACCAGGAAGCCGCCCCCGCCTACAGCCACCCCCTCCGCGCGGCCTGCACCCCCGCCTGAAAACGGGTGGTGGCCCCGAGGTGCGCCAGCAGGGTGGAGACCCGCCGCACCACCGTGCGCCGCCCCAGCCCCAGCCGGCGGGCGATCGCGTCGTCCGTCGCGCCGCCGGCCATCAACGTCAGGATCCGCCGGTCGCGTTCGTCGATGCGCGGGTCGACGCCGGCCATGGAGGCGGGTACGGCCAGGCGCCACAGCGTCTCGAAGACCGCGCTCAGCGCGTTCAGCAGCCCGGACGGCCGGATCAGCAGCGAGACGACGCCCGGCCCGTCGTCGGCGCGCAGCGTGACGATGGCCAGATCGTCGTCCCCGATGGCGAGTTTGAGCGGCGGCTCGTCCAGTGTCCGCGCCTGCTCGCCCGCCTCGATCATCCGGGCCATGTTGGGCCCGGCCACCGGGTCCTGGAACGCGCACCCCTGGTAGATGGCGCGGTAGACGACGCCCGCGGCCATCCGGCGGCGCTGCAGCACCTCCTGGTCGAGGTAGTGGGCGCGGCTGCCGGAGTACGGCGGCACGTCGATGACCCGCACCTGGTGACGGGCGGCGAGTTGGAGGCGGTGGCTGGCGGCCAGCACCTCGGTCGGGTCGTCGACGACCTCCAGCGCGCCGTAGCTGCCGGTGTCGCGGCGGGCGAAGCGGTAGAGCCGTTCCAGTTCGGCGCCGGCCCGGCGGGCGGCGGCCTGGCGCAGCGCGTCGTGCTGCAACACGGCCTCGACCACCCGGGCGGGCGGCAGCGCCTCCCAGGCGTGGTCGCGGTCGTCGGCGCTGTCGGTGGTGTCGAAGGCCACCGCGACGCCCTCGTCGGCGAGGTCGCGGAGCACGGCGAGGACGGCCTCCTCGTCCAGGCCCGCCTCCCGTGCCAGTTCGGGTACGCGGGCGCGCGGTCGGCCGACCAGGCAGTGGTAGACGCGGCCGCGTTCGGAGTCCGGTTCCAGTACGTCGTGCACGACACCCCCCAATGTCACGGTGTGCTCCGCCCTCCGTACCCGCCCCGGGCGGAGCCGGGGGAGCCTACCCGCAGCGGCGGCGCACATGCGCCGGTGGCCCAGGTGCGCCACCGGGGGCTCTGGCGTCCGGGCGGGGCCCCTGGCAAGAGTTGACGGCGATCAGTCACACGACGGAAGACACGACGGAAGGCCGAGGACGCCCATGCCCCCTGCCCGGCTCCGGCGCGCCCGCGCGGTTCTCGCCGCCCTGGCCGCCTGCCTGCTCCCGCTCGCCGCACCCGCCGCACCCGCGTCCGCCTCGGCAACCGCCTCCGTACGGGCCGGGGCAGGGGCCGACGCGCCGCCCCCGCTGACCGACGGCTTCGGCCTCACGCAGGTCGGCGCCGCCACCGGCACCGCCACCAACTTCGTCATCACCGTCACCACCCCGCAGGTCGCCGGGCCGCACACCATCCGCATCCTGCTGCCCGCCGACTACGCGTCCCGGCCGGACAAGCGCTACCCGGTGCTGTACTTCCTGCACGGCGCCTCGGACAACCCGAGCGACCCGGCGCTGGCCTACCCCGCACTGACCGCCGCCCAGTCGATGATCACCGTCATCCCGGACGGCGGCCTGCGCGGCTGGTACGCCGACTGGCTCGACCAGGGCACCGCCGCCGGCGCGCAGAACTGGGAGACCTTCCACCTCACCCAGGTCCTCCCGTTCGTCGACGCCAACCTGCGCACCCGCACCGACCGCGCCCACCGGGCCGTCGGCGGGCTGTCCATGGGCGGTTTCGGCGCCCTGCACTACGCCCAGGACCGCCCCGACCTGTTCGGCCAGGTCCTCACCATGTCCGGCGCCAACGACCTGTCCACCGACGAGATGATCATCCGCGGTGCCGTGGTCGCCACCCTGGTCAACGCCGGCACCGTGCTCTGCGGCCCCAGCGACGGCCACCCCTGCGGCCTGGACTTCGGCCCCACCGTCTCCAGCGACGCGATCTTCGGCAGCCCGTACCCGGTGTTCAACGCCGACTGGCGCTGGAACGCCGCCGACCCCGTCGCACGCGCCGCCGTGCTCGACCACACCGGCATCGCCATCTACACCGGCAACGGCAACAACAGCCCCGGCGACATGGAGTTCTGGGCCGAGGGCACCGCCAAGCGCCTCAAGCAGCGCCTGGACGCGCTCGGCCTGCCGTACCGCTTCACCGACTACGGCGACGGCACCGGCTGGGGCGCCGACTGCCACGGCGGCCACACCGCGGGCTGCTGGGCGCAGGACCTCGTGGACTACGTCCCGCGCCTGGAGGCGGCCTTCGCCGCCGCCTCCTGACCTCTGGCCTCCTCTCCCCACCCTCTCCCCCGACGAAAGGACACCCCTTGCCCACCCTGCCCCTCGGACGCACCGCGCCCTGGCTGCGCCTGCTCGCGGCCCTCCTGGTGACCTGTTGCGCCGCCCTGGGCCTGGCCGCCGCCCCCGCCCGCGCCGCCGCGCCCGCGCCGTCCGCCGCGCTCGCCGCCTGCGCCTCGCCGCAGCAGTGCCTGACCATCAAGTCGCTCAGCAACGGGCGCCAACTCGACGTCCAGAACGGCAACATGGGCGACGGCGCCTACATCGTCACCAACTCCGCCCCCGGCTACCACCAGTCCTGGCGGCTGAACGTCGACCCCTCGGACTACACCTTCACCATCGTCAACAACGACACCGGCAAGTGCATCGACCTGGCCTTCCTCACCCCGGCCCTGCGCCAGCAGACCTGCGCCGGACAGGCCAGCCAGCGCTGGTTCCTCCAGCCCGCGCCCGGCGGCGGCGACGCGTTCATGATCCGCCACGCCGGCGACAACACCTGCCTGGACCTGCTGCTCGGCGGCAACTACGACGACGCCTGGACCGACCAGTACGCCTGCAACGGCACCGCCAACCAGCAGTGGGCCACCGGCTTCGCGCAGGCCGCCCGCAACCTGGCCGTCGACCACGCCGCCAAGCAGTGCCAGAAGAACATCTCCGCCTGCTCCTGGGCCACGAAGAGCGAGGCCCCCGCCGCACCGCTGCCGCGGGTGTGCGCCTCCGCGATCTGGTTCAACAACACCAGCAGCACCGTCCAGCAGTCCTTCGCGGTCACCGACACCAGCGGCTGGTCCAACACCATCGGCACCGAGCTGGGCAGCGACATCGGCGGCGGCGCCGAAGGAGTGTTCAAGGCCTCGGTCAAGACCGGCATCAGCTTCCAGAACGTCTGGAGCGGCTCGCGCAGCGTCAACAACTCCGTCACCGTCACCGTCCCGCAGCAGCAGTACGGCTGGGTGACGCTCGCCGAGCTCGCCCGCAAGGTCACCGGCACCTGGACCTTCGACGCCCAGGGCTTCCCGTGGACCGCCGACGACACCATCACCATCCCGGTCACCTCCGACCCCAACGGCGGCGCCACCCTCTACATCGCCAACACCAGCGCGACGTTCAACAGCTGCTCCTGACACCGCGCCCGCTCCACGGCCGCCGCCCGCGCACCGCGCCGGGCGGCGGCTTCGCGTTTCCGCCGACCGGACGGGAGGGCCGGACGCCCCCGGACGTGCGGCGCCGCTCCCCCGCCCGTGTCCCGGGCGGGGGCAGGAGGAGTACCGGGCGGGCGGCGGGTCAGGACTGCTCGATCTCCACGGAGGTGATCACCACGTCCTCGACCGGGCGCTCGTCCTCGGTCGGGGCGGCGGCGATCGCGTCGACCACGGCCTTGGAGGCGGCGTCGGCGACCTGGCCGAAGATGGTGTGCTTGCGGTTGAGGTGGGCGGGGGTGCCCACCGTGATGAAGAACTGCGAGCCATTGGTGCCCGGGCCGGCGTTGGCCATCGCGAGCAGGTACGGCTTGGTGAAGAACAGCTCCGGGTGGAACTCGTCCGCGAAGGCGTAGCCCGGGCCGCCGGTGCCGGTGCCGGTCGGGTCGCCGCCCTGGATCATGAAGCCCTTGATCACCCGGTGGAACAGCGTGCCGTCGTAGTACGGGCCCTGGCCCGGCTCGCCGGTGCGCGGGTCGGTGTACTCCCGGGTGCCCTCGGCGAGTTCGGCGAAGTTGCGGACCGTCTTCGGCGCGTGGAACGGGAACAGCTCCAGGCGGATCGGGCCCGCCGTGGTGTGCAGGGTGGCGAACCGGGCAGTGGCCACGGTGACTCCTCGGGGTACGGCTGACGGGTGGGTGGCGGGTGGTGCTGGTCGGTACGGTTCCCGTACGACCGGTACGGTGACCTGGGCCGTTCGGCACCCGCATCCTGGCACAGCGTCCGGCCTCGTGGCCGAACCGGGTGGGACGGTCCGCACGTCCTACCAGGCAGTAGGGCGTCAAGGGAAAGGCGGGTGGCCGTGATGGTCGGTGCGGTTCTGGTGGGGATTCTGGTCCTGGTGGTCGCGGGGTGCGGCTGCGTGGTGTGGGCCGATCGCGGCGGGCCGCGTTGGACCCGGGTGGCCGCCGCCCTCACCCTCGGTGCCGGCAACGCGCTGCGTAGCGCACAGCGCCGCCGGCGCCGTCAGGTGGGCAACAACGGCGGGGGCAGCTACATGGACGGTGGCGGGGGCGGCAACTGAGCCGTCGGCGTCCGGGCGGGACCCGGCGCCGGGCCGTTTTCGAGGCGGCGCGCCAGCCGCCGCGTCGGCCGGGGGCGGGGTGCCAGGGTGTCTGCGGGTTTGACAGGGCGGCCCGGCGCCGCCTTCACGGGGCGATCGGACGGCCCGGGCCCCTGAGCGCGACCGCGTCCCCTGCCGCCGCCCGGGTGGGCGGCGGCAGGGGACGCGAGGGGGTGTCAGCCCCCGGGTTCTGCTTCCGGATTCAGCTCCCGGGTTCTGCTCCCGGGTGTCAGCTCTCGGTGGAGCGGCGGCGGGCGGCCGCGACCAGCGCCGCGCCCGCGGCGAGGGCCGCGGCGGCGCCGCCGGCCTCCCAGCCGAGCCCGTCGGTGCCGGTGGCGGCGAGCGCGCCGGAACCGGTGGTGCCGGTGGTGCCGGTGGTGCCGCCGCCCGTACGGGTGCCGGTCCCGGTGCCGGTGGTGAGGCCGGCCGGCTGCACGGTCTGCGGCTGCTGCCCGGTGCCACCGGTGCCCGCGCCCGTCCCCGTACCGTTGCCCGCGCCGTTGCCCTGCTTGGCCGCCGCGGCCTGGTCCTCGGCCTGGGCCTTGGCCCAGCCGTCCTTGAGGAAGGCCAGGAGGTCCGCGTAGCTGCCCTCGTAGGCGGCCATGGCGGCCTTCTTCACCGCGGGGCCGCCGGTCTCGATGATCTGGGAGACCTTCAGCCGGTTGTCGCTGAAGCGCAGGTTCGGCAGCTCGACGGTCAGGAAGCGCCGCACGTCCTCGGCGTTGCCGTCCATGGCCTTCTGGGCGGCCGCGGCGGTGTGCGGGCCGGTCTCCTTGTCGGCGATGACGCGCAGCACCTCGACCCGGTCGTCCTCGAACTGGGCCTTGGCGAAGCCCTCGTTGAGGAAGGCGTCGACGGCCGCGTCGGTGCCGGCGTCCAGCGCCTTGCTGGCCGCCTCGCGCACGGCCGGGCCGCCCTGGTCCATGAGCTGGCTGAGCTTGACCCGGTTGTCGTCGCTGCGCAGCCTGGGCAGCTTGGTCGTCAGGAAGGTCCGCAGGTCGGCCGCGCCGCCCTTGAGGGCCTGCTCGGCGCCCTCGCGCACGCCGGGGCCGGTCTTGGGGTCGGCCACCAGGGCCTCGACCTTGGCGCGGTCCTCGTCCTCGGCCCGGGCGGCGTACTGGCCGGTCGCCAGGAAGTCGAGGACGTCCTGGTAGCTGCCGTTCAGCGCCACGGCGGCGGCGAGGCGCAGCGCGGGGCCGGCCCCTTCGGCACCGTCGGCGATCCGGGTGAGGCGCAGCAGGTTGTCGGGCTGCTGCTTCTCGGCGAGTTCGACCTCGAGGAAGTGGCGCAGCTCGGCGGCGCCGCCCTTGAGGGCCTTCTCGGCGGCCTCGCGGACCTTGGGGCCGGTGAGCGGGTCGGCGATGATGGCCGCGACCTTGGCGCGGTCCTCGTCCTCGGCGCGGGCGACGTACTGGCCGGTGGTCAGGAACGCGGTGATGTCCTCGTCGGTGCCGCGGAGGGCGGCCTTGGCGGCCGCCTTCACGGCCGGGCCGCCGACGGCGTAGATCTGGGAGACCCGGACCTGGTTGTCGATCCTGGTCTGCTCGTCGAACTCGACGTCCAGGAAGTGGCGCAGTTCGGCGGCGCCGCCCTTGAGGGCCTTCTCGGCCGCCTCGCGCACGCCGACGCCGCTCTTCGGGTCGGCGAGGATGCGCTTGACCTCGGCGCGGTCGCGCTGCTCCTGGCCGTCGGCCTGGGGCGCGGTGTCCTTGGCGGAGTCGGAGCCGGTGTCGGGGCCGGAGACGCCGGTCGGCTTGGGGGTGTCGGTGGCCGAGGCCGTGGTGGGGAAGAGGACGGCGGGGGCCAGAACGGCGGCCGCGACGACGGCGGACACCCGGGGCAGCTTCATCTTGCGCAAGACCTGCTTTGTACGAAGGATCATGAAACGCCAACAGCATAGATCTACTTTTACGACTGCCATACCAATTATTTGCTGAATCTCCCATTCCCCCCACCCGGCTACATATCGCACCGCGCCCCGCCCGTCCGGGGCCACCACTAGGGTGTGGCGGATGAGCTTCCACCTGGTCGTCGGACACGGGCCCGCCGGGGCCGCCACCGCCCGCCTGCTGGCCGAACAGGGCCACGAGGTCCGGGTCGCCACCCGTACCGGACGCCCCGCCGGGCCGGCCGCCGCCGGCGTCGAGCACCTCGCCCTGGACGCGAGCGACCCCGCGGCGCTGGCGCGGGCCGCCCGCGGTGCCGTCGCCGTCCACGGCTGCGCCGCGCCGCCGCTGCCGCAGTGGGCGCGGCTCTGGCCGGCGCTGAGCGCCTCGCTGTGCGCGGCGGCCGAGGAGAGCGGCGCGGTGCTGGTCATGCTCGGCAACCTGTACGGCTACGGGCCGGTGGCGGGGCCGATGACCGAGGACCTGCCGCTCGCCGCGACCGGCCCCAAGGGGCGGGTGCGGGCGGCGGCCTGGGAGCGGGCGCGGGCGCTGCACGAGGCCGGGCGGATCCGGGCGGTGGAGGTGCGGGCATCGGACTTCTTCGGCCCCGGCGTCACCGACGGCGGCCACCTGGCCGCGCGGGTGATGCCCAACCTGCTCAAGGGCCGCCCGGTCGCGACGCTCGGCGACCCGGACGCCCCGCACAGCTGGACCTACCTGCCGGACGTGGCCCGGGCGATGGCCGAACTCGCGGGCGAGGAGCGGGCCTGGGGCCGGGCCTGGCACGTGCCCACCGCCCCTCCCCTGTCGGTGCGCGCGATGGTCGAGCGGCTGGCCGCCGAGGCCGGCGGCGGCCCGGTCCCGGTGCGCCGCCTGCCCGCGGCGGCGCTGGCCGTGGCGGGGCTGCTCTCCCCGCTGCTGCGCGAACTGCGGGAGACGCGCTACCAGTTCGACCGGCCGTTCACGGTGGACTGCTCCGCCTACGAGGCCGCGTTCACGGTGCGCGCCACGCCACTGGAGGAGCAGCTGCGGGCCACGGTCGCCTGGTGGCGCGAGCGCGACGGCCGGTGACGGACGGGAACGCCGGTCACCGGCGGGGGCGGGCGCCTCGCCCCCATCGCTCCGTACCCGTCCTTCCTCGTCCGTTCACCGGACACGGAGACCCTGCTTCCGTAGGATTCCGTCCGTGGCCAAACGACGTGAGGTTGAGCGGGAAGTCCTGGGTTCCATAGGCGAGTTGGCGTCCTCCGGGTTACCCGCGGCCGCGCTGTTCCGCGAGCTGCACACCCTGCTGCTGAAACCGCTCGGCTTCGACGGCGGCTGCTGGCACGGCAACGACCCGGTCACCGGGTTCCCCACCTCCACCGTCGCCGACGGCCTGGACCCCGCCCAGTTCGAGCAGGCCGTGCACCTGGAGCTCCAGGGCGAGGACTCCACCACCTTCACCGCGATCCGCACCGCCGGCCACCGGGCGCAGACCGTCGACCGGGCCACCGACGGCCGCCCCGAACGCAGCGTCCGCTACCGGGAGTTGCTCAACCCCTGCGGATACGGCGACGAGCTGCGGATCAACTTCGATGTGGGCGGCGGCCGTTGGGGCTCCGCGGCGTTCATGCGCGAACGCGCCCGCGGCCGCTACGACCTGCCCGACCTGCGCCTGGCCGAACGCGTCGCCGCCCCGATCGGCGCCGCCCTGCGCGACACCCACCTCGCCGCCCTGCGCGGCGCCCGCCCCCTGCCGCCCGCCCCCGCCCCGGCCGTCGCCATCCTGGACCGGTACGGGCGGCTGCGCTCGGCGGACGCGGCGGCCCGCGACCTGATCGGACGGATGGCCGAACCCACCGCCCACACCGGCGGGGTGCCCAGCGGCTTCCTCACCGTCGCCCGCCAGGCCGCCCGCCGCGGCGGCCCCGCCGAGGTGCGGGTGTGCACCCCCGACGGCCAGTGGCTGTCCCTGCACGCCTCCCCGCTGGACGGCCGGCGCGGCGGCGTCGCCGTCGTCGCCTCCCCGGCCTCCCCCGTCCAGCGCCTGCCGCTGGCGATCCTCGCCCACGGCCTGTCCCCGCGCGAACAGCAGGTCGCCCTGCACGCGGTGCGCGGCGCCAGTACGAAGGACATCGCCGCGCTGCTCCACCTGACCGTGCCCACCGTCCAGCAGCACGTCACCGCCATCCTCCACAAGACCGGCGTCCGCTCCCGCCGCGAACTCGTCGCCCTCCTGATGGCCGACCACCTCCCCGCCCTCGGCCTGCCGCCGCGGTAGCGGGCGCACGGCACACGACGCACGACTCCGCTCCGGGCCGGCCGCCACCGCGCGCGCGTTGTCGCAGGTGGGGCCTAGGGTTCGGCCCGTGAACGTTCCCAAGGTCATCCCAATCGGCTACCAGCCCGACTACCGCACCCGCACCATCGGGAAGTGCGAGGGCGGCCAGTTCTACGCGACCGTCGTCGCGGCCTACCGCGAGGGCTGGAGCGGCGACGACTGGCAGCCGCAGAAGCGCTGGCACGCCGTCCTCCACCGCTTCGACGAGGCCGGCCGCCACCTGGGCTCGCGCATCGAGTTCACCGGCACGACGGCGGACGGCGAGCAGCAGGCGATCGCCGCGGCCCGGCGGCTGCTGGAGCAGTGGCTGGACGCCCTGCCGGGGCGGCACTACCAGGACATCGCCATCGCGCCCTTCGACGTCCGCTTCGAGGGCGCCCTGTTCGGCCTGGTCCTGGAGGTGGACGAGGAAGAGGAGGACGAGGAGGACGGCGTCTGGATGGAGCTCCACCCGGACGGCCTGGCCTTCTCCGCCCCCTGGAACGGCTGCTACGACACCTGAGCACCGACGGACCGCGCGGCCAGATCCTCGCTAGGCTCGGCGGTGCCGGGTCTCCGGGGCCTCCGGGGCCCGCGGGGGTGTCCTGCGGGAAGGCGGGGTGTGCGCATGCTCGGGTACGACGCGGACGGGTTCGTGCGGGACGGGGTGCCGCACCGGGTGGTGGCCGGGGCGGTGCACTACTTCCGGGTGCACCCGCGGCTGTGGGAGGACCGGCTGCGGCGGGTGCGGGCGCTGGGCGTGAACACGGTGGACACCTACGTCCCGTGGAACTTCCACGAACTGCCCGACGGGACGGTGGACTTCACCGGCTGGCGGGACGTGGCCCGGTTCGTGCGGCTGGCCGGCGGCCTGGGCCTGGACGTGATCCTGCGCCCCGGCCCGTACATCTGCGCGGAGTGGGAGTTCGGCGGGCTGCCCGCCCGGCTGCTGGCGGTGGACGGGCTGCGGCTGCGCTGCGCGGACCCGGCGTACCTGGCCGAGGTGGACGGCTGGTTCGACGCGCTGGCGCCCGAGTTGCTGCCGCTGCTGGCGAGCCGGGGCGGGCCGGTGGTGGCGGTGCAGGTGGAGAACGAGTACGGCAGCTACGGCGACGACGCCGCCTACCTCGCCCACCTGCGCGACGGCCTGGTGCGGCGCGGCGTGGACTGCCTGCTGTTCACCGCCGACGGCGCCCACGACACCATGCAGCAGGGCGGCGCCATCCCCGGCCACCTCGCCACCGCCACCTTCGGCTCCCGCGCGCCCGAGCGCCTCGCGGTGCTCCGCCGCCACCAGGGCGAAGGCCCGCTGACCGCCATGGAGTTCTGGATCGGCTGGTTCGACCAGTGGGGCCTGCCGCACCACGTCCGCGACCCCGAGGAGACCGCCGCCTCGCTCGACGAACTCCTCGCCACCGGCGCCTCCGTGAGCCTCTACATGGCGCACGGCGGCACCAGCTTCGGCCTGTGGTCCGGCGCCAACCACTCCGGCGCCCACCCGCTGGACGCCGGCTACGAGCCGACCGTCACCAGCTACGACTACGACGCGCCGATCGGCGAGGCCGGCGAACTGACCGAGAAGTTCCACGCCCTGCGCGAGGTCATCGGCCGCTACCTGCCCCTGCCGGACGGCGAACTGCCCGCCCCCGTACCCCGGGTGGCGCCGCGGCGGCTGGAGCGCGCGCACGGGCGGGCGCCCCTGGCCGAGGCCCTGGACGCGCTGTCGCGGCCGCGACGGCACGCCGCACCGCTGCCGATGGAACAGGTCGGGCAGGACCGCGGCCTGATCCACTACCGCACCCGCGTGCCCGGGCCGCGCCCCGAACTGCCGCTGCGCATCGACGGGTTGGCCGACCGGGCGCAGGTCTTCGCGGACGGCCGCCCGCTCGGGACGCTGGAGCGCAACTCCCCCGGCGCGACCCTGCCGCTGGCCACCGGGCCCGACGGCGTCGTGCTGGACATCCTGGTCGAGGCACTGGGCCGGGTGAACTACGGCCCGCAGATGGACGACCGCAAGGGCATCACCCGCGGCGTCTCGCACGGCCACCAGCGGCTCTTCGACTGGCAGATCCGCCCCCTGCCGCTGACCGACCTGTCCGCGCTGCGCTTCACCGACGACGCCGGGGTACGCGACGGGGAACCGGTCTTCCACCGCTTCACTGCCGAACTCCCCTCCCCCGCCGACGCGTTCGTCGCCCTGCCCCACTGGGGCCGCGGACTGCTCTGGCTCAACGGTTTCCTGCTCGGCCGCCACTGCGCCGCCGGCCCCCAGCGCACCCTCTACGCCCCCGCCCCGCTGTGGCGGGCCGGCGCCAACGAACTGGTCGTCCTGGAACTCGAACGCCACGGCGCAGCGGTGGAGTTGCGCGACGTACCGGACCTCGGCCCGGTCACACCGGCCCCCAGCTCCGAGTACTGACCGGCCCGGGCCCGCCGGCCACTCCCCGACGCGGGACGTCGGACCCGCCGACTTCCTGCTCCGCCGCGGCACGGCGGCGCGAGGCTTGCTATGGGCACCGACGACCATGGTGCCTCGGGGCTCGCCGGCTGCACGAAGCCCTGGCGGGGATCGATCCCGTCCTGCGCCCCGCGTAGGACCGGCGCGGTCACAGCACTCCGGCACCCGTCAGGCCCCCGGTCAGACCCCGATCAGGCGCAGCGAGGCCCACAGGGCCAGGACCGCGGCGGTGAGGGTGGCGGGGACGGCGAGCAGGCCGAGGCGGGTGAACTCGCGCAGGTCCACCGGTACGCCGCGGTCGCGGACGATGCCGCGCCACAGCAGGGTGGCCAGCGAGCCGGCGTAGCTGAGGTTGGGGCCGATGTTCACCCCGAGCAGGACCGCGAGGACGGCGCCGGGCCCGACGGGGGCGGCCAGTGGCACCAGGGCGAGGGTGGCGGGCAGGTTGTTGATGACGTTGGCGAGGACGGCGGCCAGGGCGGCGGTGGCGAGCAGGGCGGGCAGCGCGGTGCCGGACGGGACGAGGTGGGCGAGGCCGGCGGCCAGGCCGTTGTCGACGACCGCGCGCACCACGATGCCCAGGGCGAGGACGAACGCCAGGAACGGCAGGGCGGCCGAGCGCACCACCGTCGCGGGGGTGGCGTGGCCGCGGGCCAGGGCGCGGGCGGCCAGGACGGTGGCGCCGGCGGCCGCCGCCCAGGCCGGGTTGACGTCCAGCGCGGAGGTGAGGACGAACCCGGCGAGCGTGCAGCCGACGGTGGCCAGGGCGAAGACCGGCATGGCGGGGGCCGGTCCGGTCTCGGGGGTCTCGGCCGGGGCGGCGTCCAGGTCGGCGGCGAAGCAGCGGCGCAGCACCAGGTACTCGACGCCGACCGCCGCCAGCCAGGGCAGTGTCATGAGGGCGGCGAAGCGGCCGAAGCTCAGGCCGCTGGCGGTGAAGGCGAGCAGGTTGGTCAGGTTGGAGACGGGCAGCAGCAGCGAGGCCGTGTTCGACAGGTGGGCGCAGGCGTACAGGTGCGGTGCGGGCCGGGCGCCGAGGCGGGCGGCGGTGGCCAGGACGACGGGGGTGAGCAGGACGACGGTGGCGTCCAGGCTGAGCACGGCGGTGACGACCGAGGCGACGGTGAACACCTGGACCAGCAGGCGGCGCGGGCGTCCGGCGGCGCTGCGCGCCATCCAGGCCCCGCAGGCGCGGAACAGTCCCTCGTCGTCGCAGAGCTTGGCCAGGACCAGGACGGCGGCCAGGAAGCCGATCACCGGTCCGAGGCGGGCGGCCTCGGCGGTGGCGTGCTCCAGCGGGACGGCGCCGGTCGCCACCAGCAGGGCGGCGGCCGGCACGGCGACGACGGCCTCCGGCCAGCCCCAGGGGCGGGCGACGGCGCAGACCAGGACGAGCACCAGGAGTCCTGCGGACAGGGCTTCGGCGCAGGCGGTGTTCAGGGCGCGCTCCTCGGGGGGGGGGTGGTGCGGTCGGTGCTCGCGCTCGGTTCGCGGCCCGGCGCAGCATGCCACACCGGCGGCGCGCGGCCGCCGGGCGGGTCCGGGGGGGCGGGGGCGGCGGGCCCCCCCGCCCCCCCCCCCCCCCCCCCCCCCCGGGCGGGCCGGGCCCCCCCCCCGGCCCCCGGGGGGGGGCCCCCCCCCGGACCCGGGGGGGGGGGGGGGGGGGCGGGGGGGGGGGGGGGGGGCCGGGCCGGCGCCCCCCCCCCCCCGCGGGGGGGGGGGGGGCGGGGGGGGGGGGGGGGGGGGGGGGGGCCGCCCCCCCCCCCCCCCCCCGGCCCCGTACCCCCCGAGGTCAGGTCAGTCCCACCAGAAGGACCACTGGTGGGCGCCCACCAGCTGCTCGGCGTAGGCGGTGAGGGTGCCGGTGCCCTGGAAGACGAGGTCGGGGCAGAAGGCGGTGTGCTCGGCGGCCAGCGGGAGCGCCTCGGCGAGCGTGGCGGGCGGCACGGGGACGCTCAACTCCAGGGTGGCGAAGCCGACTTCGACCACCTGGGCACCGAATCGGCGTTCCCAGTCGGCGAGCACGGCGGCGATCCTGCCGGTGCCGGCGTGGTTCGCCGGGCCGCCCCAGCCGCAGACCGTCAGCGCCTCGGCGCCGCTGCCGGCCCGCACCAGGCCGAGGCGGACGTCCTTGACGGAGCCCAGCACCTCGGCCAGCTCCCGGGCCTCGGTGCCGGCGGCGCCGTCGGGCACGGTGGCGGCGGGGGCGAGGCCGGGCCAGGTGCGGCCGTAGGGAGCCAGGGCCTCGTCCAGGATCCCGGCGTCCTCGCTCACGTCCTCGCTCGCGTCCCCGTCCTCGTCCTCGTCGACCTGCCTCCACCAGCCGCGCAGCAGCGCCTGCGGGTCGTAGCGGGAGGACTCGGAGGCCTCGGCCGGGTACAGCTCGCCGGACAGCCAGGGCCGGTAGTCGTCGTCGTCGCGGTCCAGCGGGCTGAGCAGCAGCGGCCACAGGCCGGTCTGCGGGTGGGCGCGGTGCAGCTGCCGCCACAGCCCGGCGGGCGCCGGGTCGTCGCTGATCCACAGCAGCGGCTCCCGCCCGTCCTCCTCGGTGACCAGCCGGCCGGGCGGCAGGTCGACGGGCAGGGCGGCGAGGGCGGCGGCGAGGTCCGGGTGCTCGGTCATGCGGCCCACCGTAGGGGCGGGCACCGACAGCGCCCGGCGGCGGGCGCCCCGTCAGGACCAGGGCAGTGCGGCCCGGGTGCGCCAGTACGCCTCGGCGGGCTCGGCCATGGGCGCGAGGGCGGCGAGGTCCTCGGGGGTGGGGCGCAGGTGGGTGGCGGCGAGGTTGGAGGTGAGCTGGTCGGGGGTGGCGGCGCCGGAGAGGACGGTGTCGGCCCAGGGCTGGGCGGCGGCCGCGGCCAGGGCGAGGGCGTCGGCGGTCGCGCCGGTGTGCTGTGCGAGGGTGCGCAGGGCGGTGGTGTCGGGGCCGGTGGCGTTGCGGCCGGCCAGGCGGCCGTTGGCCATGGCCTCCTTGACGACGACGAGCCAGCCGGCCGCGTGGGCCTCGGCGAGGGCGGGGGCGGCGGAGGTCTCCAGCAGGTTCCAGGTGGCCTGGACGGCGGTGAACAGCGGGCGGCCGTCGGCGGTGACGGCGAGGGCCCGGCGGATGGTGTC
The DNA here is from genome assembly GCF_042896795.1 of Kitasatospora sp. NPDC001261. Lineage (NCBI taxonomy): Bacteria > Bacillati > Actinomycetota > Actinomycetes > Kitasatosporales > Streptomycetaceae > Kitasatospora > Kitasatospora sp. NPDC001261. The sequence continues at coordinate 210,624 of NZ_JBIAXP010000013.1, read as the reverse complement.
GGCCTGGGCGGGGCCGCTGGTGGACAGGCCGACCCGCACGCCTTCGGCGGCGAGGGCGGCGAGGCGCCGGTGCAGGGCGGGGTCGGTGAGGGCGGGGCTGTCGGGGGTGACGGAGTGGACGAGGTAGACGTCCAAGTGGTCGCCGAGCAGGGCGCGGGTCTCGCGGATCTGGCGGTCGTAGACGGCCGTCGAGTGCTCCTTGACCTCGTGTGCGGCGACTCCGCTGGTCCGCCAGTCGGCGGTGTAGGTGTAGCCCCACTTGCTGCCGACCGTCACCTCGGCGGCGGCCCGGGGGTGTTCGGCGAGCCACTGGCCGAGGAACTCCTCGGCGCGGCCGTAGGAGCGGGCGGTGTCGAGGTAGCGGACGCCGGCGGCGTACGCGGCGTCGAGCAGGGTGTGGGTGCGGGCGCGCAGGGCGTCGACGGTGCGGTCGGCGGGCAGGTCGGTGTCGCGCCCGAGGTTGATGTAGCCGGGCCGGCCGACGGCCGCCGTGCCCAGGCCGAGGCGCGCGGGGTGCGGGCGCGCGGCGGGGGCGGGGGTTGCGGTGGCGGCGGGGTCGGTCGGCATGGCGGGCTCTCCTCGGGCGCGACGGTTCTCACCTGGGACTTTAGCCGCGTGGTGGTGCCGGGCCGTCAGCCGGCGGCGATGGTGGCGCGGATCCAGGGGGCGTAGGCGGGCACGTCGGTGTACAGGCCGGGGCCGCCCGCGCAGGGCACGCCGGGGGCGCCGGGGCCGGAGGTGGTGCCGACCAGTTCCCAGCGGCCGCCGCGGCCGCGCTGGATCTGGGGGCCGCCGGAGTCGCCGAAGCAGGCCATGGCCTGCGGGACGCGGCTGAGCGTGCACAGGCGGGTGGGGTCGGCGTAGCCGGGGGCGCAGTCGGCCGGTGCGCCGATGCGGCTGGGCAGTTCCTGGAGGCGGTCGGGGAAGACCATCTGCTGGTAGTCCTGGGTGTCGACGACGGTGCCGAAGCCGAGCAGCCGGGTGGGGGTGCCGGGGGTGCCGGGGTGGTCGGCGATGCGGATGGGCTGCCCGGCGGCGGGGCGGTCCAGGCGGACGAGGGCGAGGTCGTCGTGGTTGGGGCGGGTGGCGCCGTCGCCGAAGCCGAAGCCGGGGTGGACGACGACGCGCTCGACGTTCCGTACGCTGCCGCCGGTGTCGCGGTGGGCGCTGCCGATGCGCACGGTGCCCTTGAGGGTGACGCCGGTGTCCTCGGTGCCCACCACGCAGTGGGCGGCGGTCAGCACCCACTGGCGGTCGATCAGGGTGCCGCCGCAGGCGCCGTCGGCTAGCTGCTTCGCGCTCAGCGGGAGGGTGGCCATGAAGGGGTAACGCTCGGTGGAGTCACGGCCGTTGACGATCGCGGAGGCGCTGCCGCTCATGGCGGTGGCACCCAGCGCGGCGGCCAGGGCGGCGACGGCGGCGATCCGGGCGCCACGGCGGCGGGAGGCGGGCTCGCCGGCGGTCGTACGGGCGGCGGTGGTACGGGTGGCGGTGGTACGGGTGGCGGTGCGGACGGTCGTGCGGAACGACACGGGTGACGGCCTTTCGGTCGGTCGGCTGGTGCGGATACGACCAGTCAACTCGGCGCCCGCCCGCCGCAACACCCGGCCAGCGGGCCGCTCCGGCCTGGGGGTAGCCCCCGGACCCGCCGTCGGGCTACCGGGTGGCCCGCCCGTACTCCCCCGGCGACGGCGACGGCAGCGGGGGGACGACGCCGGTCGGGGCGACGCTCTGCTCCAGGCGCAGCACGAAGTTGACGTAGCCGAGCGGCTTGCCCGGCCAGTGGCGGTCGTTGCTGGTGAGCAACTGGCTGCGCAGGCCGTCGTGTTCGGTGACCGGTCCGGGGGTGGTGCGCAGGTTGGGCTGCCAGGTGCGGCCCAACGGGTGGTGTTCCAGGGACAGCGTCCAGCTCTCCTCGTCGACCGCGATCGTGGCGCCGACCCGCCCCGGCAGCACCCGCAGTCCGTACGCGCCGCGCACGACCGCCCGCTGGTCGAAGTCGGCGCTCGTGCCGACCACGGTGATCCGCCATGCGCCGTGGAACCTGAGCACGCCTGCCTCCTCGCGCCGCGGCGCCCGCTCCGGCAGCGGGCGCCCCGTCCACGTCTACGGTCCCGGTCCGCCGCCGGGCTCACCCCGGGGCGGGCGCGACCGCCGGCTTCTGCACGGGACGGTCGGCGGAGGGCGGGAGGGCGTGGACCGGTTCGCGTCGGCGGGTCCGGCTCGTACGGCGGGTCCGGCGCGCGGGCGGATTCCCTCATGCCCGTTTTATTCCGGTTCGCGGATAAGGAAAACGGTCGGCGACGGCGGGCGGACATGGGCCGGGGCCCGTACCGCCTGTGCGGTACGGGCCCCGGTTCCCTCTACGATTCGAGAATCGTGCGGCGGGAAATGTCAGAGAGCGACGGGGCGGATGTTCTCCGCCTGGAGGCCCTTCTGGCCCTGCGTGACGTCGTACTCGACCTTCTGGCCCTCGAGCAGCTCACGGAAGCCCGAGGCGTTGATGTTCGAGTAGTGGGCGAACACGTCCGGGCCGCCGTCTTCCTGCTGGATGAAGCCGAAGCCCTTTTCCCCGTTGAACCACTTCACGGTGCCGAAAGCCATGGGAAATTCTCCTTCTAAGGCGCTGTAGACCGCACTGCGCGGGCTACTCGTCGCCGCACTGATGACCCGCCGGGATCTCAGAAAAAAAATACGCCTGCGATGGGAATCAGCAGGCGCACACAGAGTTCATGGGAACCAAAACTGCAACTCCTACGACCGTAACAGGCCTCGGGCCGAAACGGGAATTCTCACGGCGCTCTTCTTCGGCGCACCGGTGACCTCCGGGTGCGCCGCCGGCCGTACGGGCCGGCCCGGCCCGGCCCCGGGCGCCGCACGGCGGGGCACCCCGGGCGGGGCCGCTCAGCGGCGGGCGGCCGCCAGGGAGCGGAGCTGGACGTGGACGGCGGCGGGCTCGGTGCCGGTGAGGGCGGCGATCTCGGCGGCGGACAGGTCGAGGACCAGGTGCAGCAGCAGGACGTCCTGCTGGGCGGCGGTGAGGTGGGCGACCGGGCCGAGCGGCCGGGGGCCGGCCAGGGCGCAGACGCGGCGGCGCACCGCCTGCCAGGCGCAGGCGGCCGGGCTGGCGGTGGCCAGGGCGTCGAGCCAGTGGCCGCCGAGCTCCTCGAAGGCGGCGCGGACGGCCAGGGGCGCGTCGGCGGGCGACAGGAGCAGTGCGGCGTAGTTCAGGTAGTGGCGCAGGTGGAGGTCGTGCAGCGCCCACAGGCCCAGGGCGGGCCCGGGGGCGGCCGGGCGGCGTGGTGGTGTCGGCATGGTGGTGTCCCGAGTTTCCCGAGGTGTCCCGAGGTTTCCCGCAGGTGGCGCGGGCGGGCGCCGGCCCGCGGGCGGATGCCGGCCCGCGACGGGGACGCGGGCGGGTGCCCGTCCGTGGGTGGCTGGGGCCCGCGGCCGGGACGCGGGTGGCGCGTCCCGGCCGCGGACCGGGTCACACGAGCACCGGCGGGTTGTCGTCGGTGCCTCCGCGGCCCGCCGCGCCGGAGTGGCCGGGGCCGTCGTCGCGGTCGGCGGCCAGGTTGGTGCGCAGGGTCATCCAGAGCCGGAACAGGATGTCCGTCGACGTCCCGGCACTGGAGGACTGCATGGCCCGGGTGAACTCGCTCTGGTACGTGCGCGAGTTGACCGGGAACGGGGTGCGGGCGTTGTTCGTCCGGTCCCAGGCCGCCGCCCACAGAGCGCGGCGGGCCTCCCGGACCCCGCAGACCTCCATGTAGGCGAGGAAGACGGGTTTGCGCAGCGGGGCCTCGCCCTTGAGGACCAGGGCCAGCGTGCTGGAGGGCAGGCGCCCTCCCCGGTCGCGGGCCCGGCGGTCCAGTTCCCGCAGGGAGGGCCAGTCGGCCTTGCGGCGCATCTCGTGCATCGCCCGGCGCAAGTCGGCGAAGGAGTCGACCTGTTGGGGGTCGACCCGCCTCGGTGCGCGCAGCCGCCGGCTCCCCGAGGGGCGGGGCACGTGGGCCCAGTAGTTGGCGTGGACCCACTTGCGCCGGGCCGTCTTGAGGTCGCCGCCGCATTCGCCGGTGACGGCCTCGACGACCTTCCAGCTCGGCAGGGAGCGTCCGCTGGCGGCCCGTTGCAGGGTGGTGGCGTGGTAGTTGGTCCGAACGGCGAGCTGACTGTACGTCAACCCGGCCTGCTCGCGCTGCTCCCGCAGCCAGGCGGCCAGTCGGCTCAGCGCCGGCTCGGTCGTCTCGATCGGGTTCTCTCGGCGTCCCATCGCAGGCAGGCGCTCTCCCCTAGGCCCGTCCCCTTTGCAGCCTGGAGGCCAACAGCCAGCCCCCGGTGGTCAGTTCGAGCGCCACTCCGGCGGACATGCCGGTCACCACCAGGGCGGCGGTGAGCGCGACCGTCAGGACGACCACGACGATCACCACGGCCACCTGGCCGGCGGTCACGGCCGTCACGGACGACTGTCCGGCCACGAACGGCCAGGGCAGGGCCGGGCGGCGCGCGGGCCTCGGGACGCCGTCCGCGCAGGGGATGGGGACGCGCTTGTTCCGCTTCCTCGTCATCGAGGGAACCCTCCTATATCACTGTCCACTCCAACGGGTGGGCACTTGTGCGGTTGGCGTCGCACGGGGTGCCCGTTGGATGACACTCTGTCAGGCATATGGGTGAATCCCAATCGGTTCGGCGAACATCGCGCGGATTGATGCGCGACAGTCCCGGCCCCTACCTGAAATCTTGCGAACGTCGTACCAGAAAGCCGCAGTTCAACGAATCGAAACCGGATTTTGATGCGCCTTTGTGCAGCGCGCCCTTGTAAGCCGTCCTGGCCGGGTGTGACGATTGACAGCGGCGTCACCCGGACCTGCGGGTCCGGAACCCGGGGGGCGCTGTTCACTCCAACATCTCGGGAACATCGGCAGCGGGCCGTGTTGGCGCATGGGCCCGCCCGAACAGCAGAGACCGCCCGGCCCCGGTGGCCCGAGGCGGTCTCTCTGCACTCCGGCGGTGGCGCGGGCTCCACTTGTGACGGGCCCCGCCACCGCCCCTCCCCCCGGCCCTCGCATCCCCCGCCGCCACCCGGGTCGGAGGGAAGCCCCTAGCGAACCCAGCTCTCGCAGCCGAGCAGGCGGGCCTCCCTCCGCAGGACGGCGAGCGCGGCCCGGAGCCCGTCCGCGGCCTCCTGGAACGCCCGGGTCGTCTCCGGGCCCAGCTCCGGCGAGGGCGCGGTGTCCGCACCGTTCGGGTAGTCGTTGCCGACCACCGAGGCGAACCGCGCCCAGGCGCCTCTGTAGAGGCTCACGCACCGGTCGAGCTCGTCGGCGCAGTCGAGCCACACCGTCCTTGCCAGCGTTCCCTTGGTGCGCCCCAGGAGGTGGTTCAGCTCGGTGTAGGCGGCGATCGACTCCCCGGTCAGAGCCTGCCGCTGGGCACCCGCGTGGCGGTGGGCCAGCACGTCGATGAACACCTTGTATGGATCCGTGTGTCCGTCCACGACGCCCTGCTCCCTCACTGCCCTCCGCCCGGCCGGCTGGTCGGCGCGGTGCGACCGTAACACCACCGCGGGCGCCGCCCTCCGACCAGCCTCGGACTGCCTCCGATCCGCGTGGCGGCCCTCCCGTTGCGGAGGCCTGTCCTCCTGAAATCATGGGCGTGGTACGGGAGTTCACCGTTTCGCCGTTCATCGGTTGTCTACCCGGGGCGCCGGGCGGGGTGTCCGCGGCCGTGGTGACCAGGGTGTCGACAGGACGTTGACCGCTTGTCTGCGGGAGTCCACGAGCGTGTTCCTGGTCCGGTCACGGACTCGGCGGCCGCCAGGTGGCACCGCCGGCAGACGACCCAGGAGGACTCGCATGTCCCGCATTCCCCATCGCACCCGTGCCGCCGCCGTCGCGGCCCTGGTGACGGCCGTCGCGCTGCCCCTCGCGGGTACGGCCACCGCCTCGGCGGCGGTGCCCGCCGGTGTCCGGAGCGTCCAGGGCGCGCCGAACTCGACGCTGGCGGCGGACGCGCCCACGACCTGGGCCGAGAAGAACGGCGGCTACGTCCAGATCAACTGGACCCCGCCGAACAACGTCGGCAAGTACGACTGGATCGGCCTCTACAAGCGCGACCCGAACGCCATCGGCATCGACAACTACGAGACCTGGCAGTGGGCCTACAACCACGGCACCTCGTACCTGACCAGCGTCCCGGCGGTCAGCGGCGACTACTGGACGGCCTACATCTCCTACGACTACGCCTCCAGCCAGTACCGCATCATCGAGTCCCACCGCTCCCACATCGACTGAGCCGGTGGCCCTGTCGACGAAGGCGGCGGCGCTGGCCCTCGCCCTGCTGGGCGCGCTGCCCGCCCAGGGCGCCGCGGCGGCCCAGTCCGCGCCGGGCACCTGGGCCGCCGCCGTCCACGTGAAGGAGACCCAGGTCGTCACGATCGGCTGGAACTACAACGGCAACCCGGTCGGGAAGTACGACTGGGTCGGGCTGTACAACTACGACCCGGACAAGTGCGGCGTGAACTCCTACGTCTCGGGCGCCTGGCAGTGGGCCTCGTACGGCACCTCGTACACCTTCACCCGGGAGCTCACCGACTCGCTGGTCGGCGCGTACTGGACCGGCTACGTCTCCTACGACTACGCCTCCGGCCAGTACCGGCTGATGTCCTCGCAGATGAACATCCTCGCCTGAGCGGTGGCCCGGCGCCCGCTCGCTCCCCTCTCACCTCAACACGTTCGATCCGCACGAAGGAGAAGACCATGAAGGTCTCCAGGAAGACCCTCGCCAGGGCCGGAGCCGCGCTCCTGCTCGCCGGGGTGACCCTGGCACCGGCCACGGCCCAGAGCCCGGCCGTGGCCTCGGCCACCGGAACCGTCGCCTTGACGCCCCCGGCCGCCCCGGGCGGCGCCGCCCACGCGCTGGCGCAGCAACTCGGGCTCCCCGAGCAGCAGGTGGCGCAGCGCCTCGCCGCGGAGGGCGGGCTGTCGAAGACCGCCCGGGCGTTCCGCGACAGCCAGGGCGCCAGGGCCGCGGGCGTGTGGCTCGACGTGATGGACGGCGAGGTCCACGCCAACGTGCTGGACGACGAGGGGGAGCGCGCGGCCCGGGCCGCCGGCATCATCCCGCAGCGCGCCGCCTACACCACCGCCGAACTCCGGGAGGTGCACGAGCGGCTCGACGCGGCCGCGGAGAAGAAGCTGACGCCGGGCGACAGCTCCTGGTCCCTGGACAGCCGGACCAACCGTGTCGTGCTGGACGTGCCGGCCGGCACGGACGCCGAGGCGATGCTGCGGACGGCCGGCATCACCGACGCCGACCGTGCGAAGGTCAGCGTCACCACCCACCAGGGGACCGCCTACGCCCGGACCGGCCTGGTCGGGGGCGACGGCCTGCGGGACGAGAACAACACCGGCACCTGCTCGGCCGGAATCATGATCAAACAGGCCGGTGTGACCTACCTGGTGACCGCCGGCCACTGCTGGCTGGGGCAGTCGAACCCGGCGGTCCGGCGCGACGACAGCTGGCCGGACAACCAGGGCAACACCCGGATCGGCCACATCGCCGACCGGCAGTTCCCCGCCTCGGACTACGCGCTGATCGCGATGGACAACCCGCGGGGCTGGACCCCCGGCGGGAGCGCGGTCAAGACGTCCAGCGGCTACAACGTCTACAACGACTACATCCGCAGCGCGGACAACCAGATCGTCGATGGCGGGACCATCTGCGCCTCGGGCGTGGCGAGCGGCTGGAGGTGCGGCACATTCGTCGACGGCATCTCCACCTACACCACAACGATAGGCAACGAGACCTATACCTCGACCCGCCAGGTCAAGGTCGCCGGAATGCAGTCGGATTACGGTGACAGCGGAGGTGCGGCCCTCTACGGCACCAGCGCCGTCGGCACCGTGACGGGCGGCTCGACCCCCGGCAGCGCGCCGAGGCCCTACACCTACATCCAGCCGCTCTCCACGATCGCGCGCGATCTCGGCGCCATCTCCACGGTCGACTGGCACCAGTGACCGCCCCACGGCACAGGTGAGGAACGCGAGCACCCTCGGTGCGGGAAGCCGGCCCGGCCGGCTTCCCGCACCCGCCTGTCGGGAACCGGGCCTGTCCCGTCCGAACAGCGGTCGGCGGCAAGGGCGCACGCCGGGGGCGCGCGCCATGACGCTGTGCAAGCAAAAGACCGCATTCCGGTAACAACCCGGAGGATGCCGGGACTACGGTGACGATCACACCGGAGTGCGGAACCCGCAGTACCTGAGGGGATTTGGGATGCCACATCGGCGTCTGGAGAACGGTCTCACGTCGAGCCCGGCGGTGATGTTCGGCGAAGCACTCCGCTTCGCGCGCGATTTGGCGGGCTACACGCAGGAAGGGCTGGGCAAACTCCTGCACTGCCACCGAACGGTGATCACCCGGTACGAGAGCGGCAAGCGCTCGATGCCGAGGGACACCGTCGAACGAGCCGACGAGCTGCTCGGCATGAGGGGCCTGCTGGTGAGGCTCTGGGAGCGGGTGGACTGGCATGCGGACATCGAGCACCCCGACTGGTTCCAGAAGTACGTCGAGCTGGAAGCGGAGGCCGTGGCCGCCCGGGTGCTCCAGTACATGCGGATCAACGGGCTGCTTCAGTGCGAGGAGTACGCCTACGAGATGTTTCGCCTCGGCGATGCCCGGAACAACCCGGAGTGGCTGGCCGAGCGGGTGGAGGCTCGGCTGAGTCGGCAGGACCGCTACCTGGTCGACAACGGGCCGTCAATGATCGTCGTCCTCCATGAGAGCGCGATCCGGAGCGTCATCGGTGGACCGGGCACCATGAGAAGGCAGATGGAGCACCTCCTCTCCGTCGGGGAACGGTCCAACATTCTGATCCAGGTAGCGCCGTTCTCCTGCAGGACGCGGAAGCTGCCGACCACATCGGTGGTGCTGCTGGAGCTGCCCGACGGGAAGGAGTGGGTCTACTCGGAGAGCCTGTACCGAGGGCACTTCAGCGACGCCCCTTCGATCGTGCAGGAGGCCCGCCGGGACTTCGACCTTGTCCGCGGGTCTGTACTCTCGGTCGACGACTCCCATGCCTTCATGACCGAAGTAACGGAGGAATACCGGTATGCGGAACGCCGAGCTGAGCGGGGCGCAGTGGTGCAAGAGCAGCTACAGCGGGGACAACGCGGGCGAGTGCATCGAGGTGGCCCCCGGATTTCCCGGTCTCGTCCCTGTGCGTGACTCCAAGGACCCCCACGGCCCGGCCCTCCTCTTCCCGGCCGCTGCCTGGGACTCCTTCATCACCGCGATCCGGGGGGACGAGTTCCCGGCCGAGAGCTGACCGGACATCAACGACAGGGGGCGGGGCGCCCGATAGCGCCCCGCCCCCTGCTATGCCGGGCCGGCTACTCGCGGTTGCTGCGGCCCAGCAGGGCGGCCGAGTCCGGGTCGCCGATGCGGGTGGCCACCGCGCCCTTGAGCACGGTCAGGGCCGCGGGCAGCGCCGCGACCGCCGCCGCCTTGAGCGAGCCGATCGATGTGAGGTCGAACTTGTCGGCCAGCAGCAGGCCGAGGAACGCCACGGCGTACGTGGCGACGGTGCGCTCGACCAGGTCGACGATGAGCTTCCGCATGGTCAGGACTCCTTCGCGGTGAAGGTGGTGGGGTGCGCGGTTGCGGAGCACCCGGTGGCGGCGCCGTTCTTCGGAGGGCATGCCGTCCTGCGGGACTGCGGTGGGGTGCCGGACGCCCCGGGGCGGGGCCGTCGGAGCCGTCGGGGTCGGAGGGGGTCGACGGGGCCGGAGGGTCGGAGGGCATGCGCCATCGGGGAGTTGCCGCCCCGGTGTACACGTTCAAGCCGCCGGATCCGACGACGCGCCCCGGTACCGATTTCCTTTCCGCGTCCGGCCCCGCGCCCGCCTCACCCCAGCGGGGCGCTCAGCTCCATCGCGCGCAGCGCCGCCGCCAGGGCGGGGGCGTCGCCGACGTCGAGGGCGGTGTCCGCCAGCTTGATCACGTGCTCGTCGCCGTGCGCCAGGGCCCGTTCGAAGACCTCCTCGGGGGTGAGGGTGCCCGGCGGAGTGCAGGCCGCCGGCTCGGTCGGCGCGTACATCGCGGTGACCGCCGCCGACGCCGTCCAGGCCGCCCGCAGGCCGGCCGGCCACAGGTCCGGCGGGAGCGCGGGCAGGGCGCGCAGCACGGCGTTGGGCGCGGTGGCGGCGTGGACGAGCATGGTCTCCTCGCCGTGCCCGTAGGCGGCGTAGCGGTGGGTCGCCGCCCGGACCAGTTCCGCGAGGCGGTCGGCCGCCTCCTGCGGCCGCGTGACCCCGACCGCCCACGCCGGCAGGGCGGTGACGCGGTCGAGCCGGGCGGGGAAGCCGCCGTCCTGGAGGGCGATGGGCGGCACCGCGTCGAGGGCGGCTGCCGCGCCGGACAGCACGCCGGGCAGCGTGGCGAGGGCGGCGACGGGCCGGTGGCGGGCGGCCCAGTAGCCGAGGCCGTGGGCGAGTTCGGCCAGCCGGGGCCCGGTGGCCTCGCCGCCGGACAGCAGGGTGCGCACGGCGTGCCCCACCCGGATCACCGGGTGTGTCGAGCCGCCGTACAGGCCGGGCAGCAGCCGGGGCCACCAGCGGGCGAGCACCTCGCGCCAGGGGTGGTCGGCGAGTTGGCGCTCGAAGTGGTCGATCCAGTCGGCCGCGCGGCTCGGATCGCCGAGCGCCGCACGCCAGTTGGCGGCCGTGACCGGCTCGACGCGCGGCGGGAAGTCCTCCAGCTTGCGCGCGTACTGGTCGAGCCAGCGGTGCACGGACCGTGCCTGTCCGTGGGCGGCGAGGGCCTCGACGGCCATCGGCGCGTGGTTGGTGAGCCGTCCGAGCCGCTCGGGCCCGGAGGCGTGCAGTCGTTGGAGCGCCTCGTCCAGAATGCCTGTCGTGTCCGTCGTATCCACGGCAAGGACCGTAGGCGGGACGCCACCGACGGCGTAACGGGCCGGAGACCTAGGCCCGGCGAAGGGCTCCGGCCTGCCCGTCCGGTCCGGCGGGCGCTGAGGCCCGCCGGGGGACGGACGGGCGGCGGCGCCTCAGGAGCAGTCCCAGTGGTGGTCCACCGGGCGGTCCGGGCAGGACCGGCACTCGAAGACGTACACCCCGCCCGCGTCCCCGATCATCAGCCCGGCGGGGCTGTGCGCCCCGCGGCCGCCGTCGGCGTCCCGGCGCTCCTCGCCGGTCTCGTCGTCCCGGTCCTCCAGCGGGAGCCAGGTGCGGTACGACTGACCGTCGTACTCCCAGCTGCTCACCGTCAGGAGGTGCTCCATCGTCCGCCCGCAGGTCGGGCAGTCCGGCCAGCAGGGCTCCTGGGTCCAGCCCGGGTACCCTCCGAGCTTGATCCCCGGCGCCTCGGCCAGGTGGTAGCCGTACCGCAGGCCGGTGCGGGCCCGCAGTTCCTCCATCCGCACGCTCAGTTCCGGGCCCAGGTCCTCCGGCATGTCCCAGCTCGGGTAGTCGACCACCGGCTCGGGGTGCAGGACGCACGGTGCCGGGATGCTGTCCTTCGGCGCGGTGCCCACGGTCGGCGGCACGGCGGCGAGGGCCGGGCCGACCTCCTCGGAGCTCCGCCAGCGCACCAGGGGCGTCGCGGTCGGGCAGCGGCCGATGATGAACGGGCACCAGAGCACCTGGAGCAGGTCCGTCCCGGCGGGGAAGGCGAGTTGGGGCACGTCCCGGCGGTGGATCTGGACGACGGGGACCAGCGGCACCGGCCCCTCCGCGGCGGGCCCGCCCCACTCCCCCGGGTGGCTGGTGCTCGGGCACAGCGGCCACGGCTCGTCGGCGGGCCACAGCGGCGGCCCGCCGACCGAGCTCTCGGCCGCGGACGGGCTGCCGGCGCGCGGGTGGAGGCGTACGGCGTCGCGGCGCAGCGGCACCAGTTCGGGGAACAGCTGCTCCAAGTCCACGGCGCGCTTCGGGGTGGTGCGGGTCATCGTCGTCTCCATCGGGCGGTGCTCGGGCGGGCACCGCGTACCCGCCGACGGCATCACCGTAGGACACGCCACCGACAGCGGCCTCGCCCGCCGTCCGGCCCGCCCGGCGACGGCGGGCCGGACGGGAGCACCTCCAACTCGGGCGGGCGGGGATGTCAATGCCGTGGACACCGACCATCCGGTCCCCGGCGTCCGTTTTTTGACGTACCGTCAGCTCGCACAGGTGCAGGTGTCCTCCGTAGACACGGCCGCCGGTACCGCGATCGTCGTCACGACCCCTGCCTTCGCCACGGCCCGCGCCGGGCCCCGCACCGCCGAGGAGACGTCATGAGCGAACCACGCCCCCGCACCGCCGAGCCACACCGCACCGAACCAGGCCCCGCCGGGCCGCGCGCCCGGCGCCGCACCCTCGCGGCCGGTCTCGCCCTCGCCGCCCTGACCACGGCCGCCGCGACCGTCCCCGCCCAGGCCGCCACCACCCAGGCGCTCGACCGCTACTACCAGCAGCGCCCCGACTGGCACAGCTGCGTCCAGGGCCCGGACGACCAGGTGGGCACCGACCTGGAGAAGGCCGGCGCCCGCTGCGCGGAGGTCACCGTGCCGCTCGACTACGGCGACCCCGGCGGACGCACCGTCACCCTCGCGCTCTCCCGGATCAAGGCCACCGACACCCGCCACCGGATCGGCACGCTGCTGCTGAACGACGGCGGCCCCGGCAGTCCGACGCTCGGCGCACCGACGAGGGTGCACGCCGCGTTGAAGGACACCGCCGCCCGCTTCGACATCGTCGGGCTGGACCAGCGTTTCGCCGGCCGCAGCGCCCCCCTCGACTGCGACTGGCCGATCGGCTACAACATCACCTCCGCCGGGACCACCCGGGCCTCCTTCGAGCGCCAGGTCGCCTTCCAGCGGGACCTCGCGGCCCGGTGCCGTTCGGCGGCCGGGGACCTGCTGCCGCACGCGAGCACCCGCGACGCGGCCCGGGACATGGACGTGGTGCGGGGCGCGCTCGGCGAGCGGCGGATCTCCTACCTCGGCCTCTCGTACGGCACCTACCTGGGCACGGTGTACTCCCAGATGTTCCCCGGCCGCTTCGACCGGGTGGTCCTGGACGGCGCGCTGGCCCCGGACCACGTCGGGCCGGAGCTGCTCCCCAACATGGTGCGGGCGAACGAGCGGGCGTTCGCCGACTGGGCGGACTGGGCGGCGCGGCGCAACGACACCTACGGGCTGGGCCGCACCCGCGAGGAGGTGGTCGCCGGGGTGCTGCGGACGGTCGGGGCGGCCTCGGCGCGCCCGCTCGTCCTCGGCACCGGCGCGGACGCCTTCGAGCTCGACGACACCCGGGTGCCGCTGCTGGTGTTCGGGAACCTCCAGGGCGACTCCGACCCGGAACGGGCGGGCCTCGCCGAGCTGATGGCGGTGCTCGCCGAGGCCGCGGCGGGCCGGCCGGTCACCCCCTCGGCCGAGACCACCGCCCTGCTGCGCTTCCTGTTCACCCCGCAGGGCTCGCAGGCCGGCAGCGTCTCCCAGGCCATCCTGTGCGCGGACGGTACGGCGCCGCGCGATCCCGAGGAGTACTGGCGCCGGATCGAACGCGACCGCGCCCGGTACCCGCTGTCCGGCCCGCTGCTCGACAACATCTCCCCGTGCGCCTTCCTGGACGCCCCGCGCGAGGCGCCCACCGAGGTGCGCCGCGACGCCCGGGCGCTGATCCTCTCCGCCACCGGCGACCCGCGCGCCCCCTACCGGGACGGCGTCGCGCTGCACGGGCTGCTGCCCAGCTCCCGGCTGCTGACCCTGCGGGGCGCCGACCAGCACGGGCTGTACGGGACGTACGGCAACGCGTGCGTGGACGACACGGTCAACGCCTACCTGGCGGGCGGGCGCCTGCCGGAGGCCGACGTGACCTGCACCAAGTAGCGGCAGCGTCCCGCCGCCGTCCGAACGCGGTCCGGGCGGCGGCGGACGGCGTGCGGTCGCGTTCGCGTTCGCGCTCGTGCCCGTACCCGTGCTCGCGCTCGGCAACGGCTCGGGCACGCTGGGGAGTTGAGTACGGGGGCGGATTGCGGGCCGCGGCGCGGGCGGGCCAGGGTGTGGGCGCGGACGCGCGCGACCCGAGAGGATCCCTGCCGGTGAAGAAGCTGCTGAAGGACGTGGCGACGAGCCTCGTGTACCTCGTCGTCATGCTGGTGAACCCGCTCCTCAACGGCGTGCAGTCGCTGCGGGCGCACCACTGGCCGACCGAGCGGCGCAAGCTCAGGCTGATCGGTTCACCGACGGCACGGGCGGCCCGGGCGGCGGAGCGGGAGCGGATCCGGGCGCTGGTCGAGGCGCTGGGGGCGGTGGAGGGGGTCGAGCACCTGCTGACCCAGGTGCTGGACCAGTCCACCCGCCCGTCCTCCTACGGCCTGGACCACCCCCGGGACACCCTGCTGGTCTGCCGCATCCACGCCCGCGCCTACTTCGTCGTCCGGGAGGACGTCCTCGACGTCCTGCGGCGGATCGAGGCGGCGAACGTGGCCGAGTGGCAGGCCAACGGGCAGGGGCCGGACCCGCACGGGAGCCTGGAGCACGCGCTGCGCTGGTACCGCGACGGCGGCGTCGACGCCAACGGCTGGCGGATGGACCCCCCTTGCCTGTCCAGCCCCGGTGCGAAGCTGACCTGGGACCGGCCCGGCATCCCGCCCCGGGACCCGATCCCGGCGGGCCCGTACCCCGACCGGCTCTTCGTGCTGGAGCAGACCCCGCCGGACGCGGACGCGGCACGGCTGCTGGACGAGGCCCGTGCGGACGGGCGGGGCGTGGTCCTGGAGCTGGCCTTCGGCGCGGACTGGGTCGACCACTGCCAGTACCACAAGGTGGCGCGCGGCGGCTTCGCGGGGCGCGGGCGGCTCTGAGCGGGGGGTGCCCGGTGGGGCCGGGGCGCCCGGACGGCCTCTCCGGGCCCGTCCGGGCGCCCTCACCCGCTCACCGGCTCACCCGTTCAGCCGCGTTTCAGCACTGGGGGCGGCGGCCGTGGTTGGCCCCGTGCTTGGCCCTGGCCTTCTTCTTGCGGCGGCGCTTCGACGACATGGCCACTCCTCTCGCAGCCGGGACTTCCGGTCTTCCACCGTTCCACACCCGGGCGGCCCCGGCCCGTCGAGCGCCCCGGCCCGTCGAGGACCCGGCCCGTCGAGCGGCCCCGCGGGTCTCAGGCGCCGTCGCCCGCCAGGGCCGCGCGCCAGGCGGGGCTGTCGACGTAGTGGTTGTCGAAGCGCTCGGACGAGGCCGCGATCGCCCCCGGCGCGGTCTCGCCGCGCATGACGCTGCCCAGCAGGCGCAGGTAGTCGAAGCGGTCCATGCCGGGCGCGAACACGCACAGCACGTCGGCCTCGGAGCCCGGGGCGGCGGCGAAGGCGTGCGGGGTGTGCGGGGGCACGGCCAGGAAGTCGCCCGCGCCCAGCACGGTGACCTCCTCGCCGACCAGCACCCGCAGCGAGCCGCCGATCACGAAGAACAGCTCCCAGGCCCGGGTGTGGAAGTGCGCGGGCGCCCCGGGGGCGCCGGCGGCGAAGGTGGAGCGGTAGACGGTGAAGCCGCCCTCGCCCGGGGCCGAGTCGGCGAGCAGCGTCATGGTGGAGCTCGGGTCGGCGCAGATCTCGGCCTCGGCGCAGCGGGTCAGCACGGGGGCGGCGGCGGTGGCGGCGGGGGCGGTGTTCTTCGTCGTCGTCATGTGACCAACCTATGGCCGGAAAGACCCACGATCAGGTGGCAATCAGCGACCGTTTCCATGGGTCAATTTCCTCCCGCCGACCCGCCTCCCCCGCATCCTCGGCCTCCCCCGTGCCGCCCGGGCGCCGTCAGTCGGGGAGGTTCCCGTTGCCGCCCAGGTTCGCCACCATCCGGCGCAGCACGTTGATCGTGGTCACGAACTCCTCGGTGCCGATGCCCTCGTGGGCGCGTTCACTGACCGCCAGGTTGCGCTCGCGGGCGCGCAGGCGGCCGGCCTCGCCCTCCTCGGTCAGGGTGAACGCCCCGTCGGCGTCCTCGGTCAGCCAGCCGCGGGCGATCAGGTCGTCGAAGACGGCGTCGAAGGCGGTGCCCTGGTCGTCGTACGGGGCGAGCCGCTCGGCCAGGGTCGTGCGGGTCCACCCGCCGGGCCGGCCGGCGGCGTGGTTGAGCGTCCACCAGTGCGGCTGGGTGAGGCCTTCCACCGCGAGCTGCACGCGCAGGCCGTCCACCACCAGGCGGCGGAAGAGCTCGCCGGTCCACGCCCCGATGGGCTGGGCGGCGATGATCTGCGGTTCGTAGGTCTTGATCGTCATGTCCGGTGCTCCTTCACCTGTCCGTCAGGACACGACCGACCGTAGGACCTCAAGCCGCCTTGAGGTCAAGGCAGTTCCAGGACCCGGGGCCCAGCGATGGTCAACTCCCTTCTAGGGTGGCCCACATGAAGACCGCACCGGCGCTCGCCGCCGCCCTCGCCCTGTCCGCGGCCGCCGTACTCGGCGCGGCCGCCCCCGCCTCCCCCGCGTCCTCGGCCTCCCCCGCCGCCGACCCGCTGGAGCGCTTCCACCGCCAGCCGCTCGCCTGGTCCCCCTGCCAGGAACCGCAGTTGGCCGGCGCCGAGTGCACGGCCCTGACCGTCCCGCTGGACTACCGCGAGCCGCGGGGCCGCACCCTCTCCCTGGCCGTCTCCCGGATCCGCTCCGCCGACCCCGCCAAACGCCGCGGGATACTCCAGACCAACCCCGGCGGGCCCGGCGAGCGCGGGCTGGACATGCCGGCCGCGCTGCGGGAGCAGCTGGCGCCCGGGACGGCGGCGGCCTACGACCTCGTCGGCATGGACCCGCGCGGGGTCGGCGCCGGCGGCCCCAACTGCGGCCTCACCCGCGGCACCTGGCTGCGCTCGACCGGCACCGGCCAGGCCGGCTTCGAGCAGGCCTGGCGCCTGGCCAAGGCCGACGCGGACGCCTGCTGGAGCAAGTACCCGGACCTGCTGCCCCACCTGACCACCCGCAACACCGCCCGGGACGTCGACGTGCTGCGCGCCGCGCTGGGCGAGCAGCGGACCTCCTTCTTCGGGCAGTCCTACGGCGCGATGCTGGGCGCGGTGTACGCGCAGCTGTTCCCCCGGCGCGTCGACCGGCTGGTGCTGGACAGCGCCCTCGACCCGGCGCGGTACGGCATCGGGGTGTTCCAGGACATGGGCGGCGCCAACGAGCGCGCCCTGGACGACTTCGCCGCCTGGGCCGCGCCGCGCGACGCCGCCCACCACCTGGGCGCCACCCCGGCGGCGGTGCGGTCCACCGTCGAGTGCCTGGTCCGCCGGGCCGAGGCGGCGCCGATCGCCGTCGACGGCTACCGGCTCGACGGCGCCCTGCTGCCGGTCCTGCTCGCGGTCTTCCAGAGCGACGACCGCGACAGCGCCGAATACGCGGACGCGCTGCGCCAGTTGCTGGACGCCGCCGACGGCCGGCCGGTACAGGCGGGCCCGGCCCTGCACCAGCTGCTGACCATGCTCCTCGCCCC
This sequence comes from Kitasatospora sp. NPDC001261, assembly GCF_042896795.1. NCBI lineage: Bacteria > Bacillati > Actinomycetota > Actinomycetes > Kitasatosporales > Streptomycetaceae > Kitasatospora > Kitasatospora sp. NPDC001261. Next base: position 193,148 of record NZ_JBIAXP010000013.1, on the reverse strand, counting down.
GGGCCCGGAGGCCGGCGCCGGCCTGTCGTCCACGGTCGCCATCGTGTGTGACGACGTGGCGATGCCCCGCTCGGCCGCGTGGTACCGCGACGCCGTCGAACACTCCCGCGCCACCGAGCCGGTCTTCGGCCCGGTCTACAACGGCCCCGTCCCGTGCGCCTCCTGGCGCGGCGCCCCGCTGGAGCCGCCGGTCGAGGTCCGCAACACCGTCCCCGCCCTCCAACTCCACGCCACCGGCGACACCCACGCCCCCTACCAGGGCGCCCTCGCCCTCCACACCCGCCTGCCCGGCTCCCGCCTGGTCACCGTCCCCGGCCGCGTCCACACCCTCACCCTCAACGGCTACAGCCCGTGCGCGAACGCGGCGGTGGACACCTACCTGTCGACGGGGGCGCTGCCAGCAGCGGACACCGTCTGCTGAGCCAAGGCCTCTCGTAGGGCCTCCAGATGGCTCTGGAGCTCCCTGGTCCAATAGTCGCCGTTGCTCCTCAGAATCACCCGTTTCCTCTCCACCATGGCTTTCTGCAGATCGAAGTCCATGTCCATGTCGCCGTGGTCCACACAGGCCTTGTGGAAACGAACGAGATGCTCGATGGGCGCAGCGATGGCCATCGCTGTAATGAGGCTCAAGCGAGCTTCGCTCTGTCTGTCCTCACGGGAGAGCCACCGGAAGAGGTCGATGGGCCTTCCCTGCCGGGCGAGTTCGTTCTCGACCGTGACGCTCTCGCGGAACCGGGACATGGAGTTGAGCTCATGGGCAAGGCGCACGATGTAGTGCACGGGGTGGCCGAGGACGAACTGCCCGATGAGGCGGTCCGCGGCATCATCCTCGTCGGCATCGCGCAGGTAGGCGATAGTGGCGCAGATGCCCGCCAGATCACCCGTGCCACCGCTCTCCCAGGCCGCCAGTTCGGCCTCTGTGGCATGGGTGATCTGGTCGAGGGCCCCGGCTTCGCGCTCGCGCAGCCTAAGCACGGCCCCCGCCTGCCGGATCTGGTCCTCCAACTGCGCGATGCGCTCCAGCGCGGTGTCCCGCTCCTCCGTCAGTGCGCGGACCTCCTCCCGACTGCGAAAGACCACGTCCTCCAGCGCGTCCTCCGCCTCCTGGCGCCGCTTGCGCTCGTCGTGGAGTTCATGCTGGAGGTCGGCCAGCTCCTGGACTGCCTCGGCGCGGTGGAGGTCGAGGTCCTCACGGGCGGCGGCGAGTTCGAACTCGCGGGCCTGCAGCGGACTGCGCACACGCGCCGCCGCGTACATCAGCGCCCGGATCTCGGCGGCCTCGGCCTGCGAGACCTCCACTCCCTCGCACTCGGCCGCCAGGCGGTGCAGCCGGGTGACGGTCTCCAGGCGGGGCACCTCCCGGCCGTTGAGGAACTTCGACAGCCGGGTCCGGTCGACACCCAGCCGTTCGGCCAGTTCCTCCGAGGTGAGGCCGGTGCGCTCCCGCAGCTCGCGCAGGCGCTCCGCGCAGCGCCGCTCCGGCTCCGCCAGCCGTTCGTCGAGCGGGGCCAGCCCCCTCCGCACGGGCACCCCGTGCCGGTCTCCGTGTTGCGCCGTCGGCAAGTTGCGCTCTCCCACCGCAAGTTCCGGTTGCGACCTGACGCAACCACCGTGCAGACCATTGTGATGGGCGCTGTACCGAGAGTCGTCCCATCCACGGAGATCCCCATGCGCCGACAGCAGCGTTCCCGTCCCCCTCGCCCGTTCCTGGAGTTCCGCGTCGGCGGCTTCCGCCTGACCCTGCAGTCCCGGCCCCGCCACCCGGCCGTGCTGCTCCTCGGCGGCCCCGCGGTCAGCGCCCTGACCGCCGTCCTCGCCGTGCGCCGCTAGGACGTCAGGACGTGTCGCGTCAACGATCACGCGTGTGCCTCCAGGACCTGGTAGAACCGGGGCTGCCCGTGGCATCGGACCACGCGCGTCTGGAGGCATCGTGTCGGGACCGGCAGTCGGGCTGTGGCTCTTCGAACCTTGCGCCTTCGGGGACGTCCTGGCCGGAGTGGTCCCGTGGTTGGAGACCTTCTGCGAGCCGGTCAGGACCGAGGCCGGTGGCGATCTGGCCTTCCGGGTGCGGGAGGCTTCGCCCTTGGGGCTGCGGCACTTTGATCCGGTCGGCGTCGGCGGCTTCGTCCTGTCGGAGGACGAGTACGTGCCGGCGGACGACGAGGACTACTCGGCCTTCCTGACGCCCCCGGTGCAGGGGCTGGTCCTGTGCGCCGACTGCTCGGGGCAGGAGAACCATCTGCTCCTTGGCCACCTCGCCCTCGCCCTGGCCCGCCGTTTCGGCGCGCTGGTCGACTTCGACGGCGTCCTCGGCTTTCCCACTCCGCGTGATGGGACGCGCGGCGACGCGGACCTCGCCAGGGCGAGGGCACTGGTGGCGTCCCTACCGGGGAAGGTGGCAGAGGTCTCCTACGACACGGGCGGCGCCAACCGCTGGTTCCGGCATGTCGGTGACGTGGAGTTCCTGGCCGCCTGGCTTCGGCATCCGGACTTCCACCTGGTCAAATAGCAGGCCCGGCCCCTCTTGGACGTCGGATCAGGTCGTGGAGTCCCGCGGCCGCAGCACCGGTGACGCGATCAGCACGCCGGCCCGGTGGCGGTCGGCCGGCACCGCCGTGCTCCGGCAGCAACGTCGCTGTTCGCGCCCAGGCCGTTGCCGGGCCGGCTCTCCCCGCCCTGTGCCGCTAACCGGCGCCCTCGCGCAGGAGGGCCGCGAAGGCCTCGGCCGCCGGGGGCACCTGCCGGCCGCGCCGCGTGACTGTGTAGACCTGGCGGACCGGGGTGTCGTCGGGGTGCAGGGGGATGAGGGCGATGCCGGGGCGGGTGACGCGGGCGGCGAGGGAGGGGATGAGGGTGGCGCCCAACCCGGCGGCCACCAGGCCGAGTTTGGCGGTCCAGGCGGCGACGGTGTACTCGATGCGGGGCTGGAAGCCGCTGCGGACGCAGGCGGCGAGGAGGGTGGACTCGGCGTGGCGGCGGGCGGCGATCCAGGGTTCGTCGGCGAGTTCGGCCAGGCGCAGGCGGCGGCGCCTGGCGAGGCGGTGGCCGCGCGGGAGGGCGACGAGCACCGGGTCGTCCATGAGCGGCCGGAAGTCGAACTGCTCGCCGGTGTCGGCGGGTTCGGTGTACGAGGCGACCAGGGCGAGGTCGATCGCGCCCTCGGCGAGCAGGTCCAGCAGGTGCGCCGCCAGTCCCTCGGTGAGGCTGATCGCCACGTCCGGGTGCGCGGCGCGGAAGGCGGTGAGGGCGGCGGGGACGAGGGCGGCGTTGGCGCTGTCGAAGGCGCCGACCCGCAGGCGTCCGGCGGTGAGTTCGGTGAGGGCGACCAGGTCACGCCGGGTGCTGTCGAGCCGTTCCAGCATCGCCTCGGCGTGCGGCAGCAGCGCCCGGCCGTGCTCGGTGAGCCGCACCCCGCGTGCCAGCCGGTCGAACAGCGGTGTGCCCAACTCGGATTCCAGGGTGGCGATCTGGCGGGAGATCGCGGACTGGGTGAAGCCCAGCCGCTCGCCGGCGGCGGTGAAGGAGCCCAGGTGGGCGACGGTGCGGAAGACGTCCAGCCAAGCCATGTCCATTCCGCATGACTACCATGCGGGACATTCGCTTGTCGCCTGGCTCGTGGCTGCCTAGCGTGGCGGCCATGGAGAAGATCGCTTTTCTGGGACTGGGCCGGATGGGCCTGCCGATGGCCCGCCGAATCGCCGCCGCCGGTTACCCGTTGACCGTCTGGAACCGCTCCCCCGGCCGCGCCGGGGACCTCACCGAGGCCGGGGCCACCGAGGCCGCCACCCCGGCGGAGGCCGTGCGCGGCGCGGACGTCGTCGTCACCATGCTGTCCGACCCGGCGGCCGTCGCCGAGCTGGCCGGACGGTTCACGGCCGACCTCGCCCCGGGCACCCTGTGGATCGACATGTCCTCGATCGGCCCGCGCGCCACCGCCGCCCTGCGCGCCGAACTGCCGGACGGCGTCGCCCTGGTGGACGCCCCGGTGATGGGCAGCACGGGCCCTGCGGCCACCGGCGACCTGACGGTCTTCGCGGGCGGCGAGGACGCCGACCTGGACCGCGCCCAGCCGGTCCTGAAGCACCTGGGCCGGGTACGGCGCTGCGGCGGCCCGGGCGCGGGCGCGGCGCTGAAGGTGGTGGTGATCGGCGCGATCGTCGCCTCCGTCACCGTCCTGGGCGAAGTCCTGGCGGTGGCCGAGGAGTTGGGCGTGCCGCAGGAGCAGGCGCGGGAGGTGCTGTCGGCCGGGCCGCTCGCGGGGGTGGCGACCCGGGCGTTCGGCACGGGGTCGGACTTCCCGGTCCGCCTGGCCGCCAAGGACCTCGCCCTGGCGGGCGGCGGCCCGGTGCTGGCGGCGGCCCGCGAGGTGCTGCTGGCGCACCCGGAGATCGCCGAGCAGGACCTGTCGGCGGTGCCGGGGGCGCTGCGGCGCGGCCGGTAGGGCGAGGGCGGACGGCGGCCGGGCATCGACCGCCGCCCGGGTGCGCGGCGACGTGCGGCGGTGGCCGGAGCCACCGCCGCACGGCCCGCGTCACCACAAGCGCTTGATGCCGCGCATGAGTTTGGACCCCGAGCGGACGACGGCCTGTGTTCCCCTGTTCACCAGATCCTTCCCGCCTACCGAGAACTTCGCGATCTTGTCGATCGGCATGAAGGGCAGGAGGCTCTTCTCCCCGAACTTGAAGAGGGAAGCCCGGAACTCCTGGCTGGTCCACCCGTACCCGTAGCCGGTCAGCACGACGCTCACCCCGCTGGCGGCCACCGACGCCACGGTGAGGCCCGCCCAGGCGACCCGCCCGTAAGGGCCCGGGATGTACTTGGCCACTCCGGCCGCAATGCTCAGGTAATTGCTGACACTGTTGGCCAGCTTGGCATACTCACGGGCCGTGGCCCTGGAGTCGTCGCCGGAGTCGATGCCCGCCGAGATCGGCCCGATCGTGTCGTAGGCCGGGTTGTCGGCGGGATTGACGTTGTTCGCGGCGTTCTGCCGGGCCTGCTCCGCCGCCCTGGCCGCTTCCGCCGCCTGCTCCTGCTCGCGCTTGCGGGCCGCGATGTTCCCGGCCTCGTTGGCGGCCTGCCCTGCCTCCTCCGAGCTCTTGCCGGCCGCCAGCGCCGAGGCCCTGGCCTCGGCCGCCGACGCGGCGGCGTTGGCCGCCGAGGCCACCGCGCTGTGGGCCGACACGGCGGCCTGGTTCGCGGAGTAGTTGGCCTGCCGGCTCGCCAGCTTCGCCGTGACGGAGGCGGTATTGGCCTGCTGGGCGGAGGCCGCCGCAGCGGTGGCGGAAGCCGCGGCCTCGGCGGCCCGGTTGCGTGCTTCGTCCGCGTAGCCCTTGGCCTGCGAGGCCGACGCCCGGGCCCGGTCGGCCCACTGGCCGGCCTCCGCGGCGGCCGAGCGGGCCTGGGCCGCGACCGTGGACGCCTCGGCCGCGTCCTGATTCGCCTGCGCCGCGATCCGGGCGGCGCTCGCGATCAGCGCGCGGACCGCCGCCACGTGGGTGGCGGTGTCCTGGTCCTTCTGGGCCGCCCGGTACTGGCTCCGCGCGACGAAGTCGCTCTGCATCGAGTCCGGCCCGGCCATCGCGACCTGTCCGAGGGCCGCCACGGTGGGGCCGCCCTTGCCCATGACGGCGAGTACGGACACCCGGTCGTCCTCGGCCTTGGCCTGCCAGTAGGTGGTGGCCAGGAATTCGGTCAGGGCCTTCGAGGAGCCGTCGTTCAGGGCGGCGTTCCCGGCGTCGGTGACCGCCTTGCCCGCGTTGTTCATCAGCTTGAGGGTCCGGATCCGGTTGTCCTCGGCCTGGACGTCGTGGATGCCCTGGGTGAGGAAGGCCTCGATCTGTGCCGGACTGTCGGCGGCCAGCGCCCGCTGCGCCGCCTCCGCCAGGCCGGGGCCGCCGAGGGTGGAGAACACCAGGGTCTTCTCCCGGTCGTCCTGCCTCAGGGCCTTCGGGTACTGCGACACGGCCCAGCCGATCACGTCCTGGTCGGTGCCGGAGAGTGCGCCCTGGGCGGCCCGGCTGGTCCACGCGCCGCTGCTGGCCATCAGGTTGACGGCGGCCCGGCGGCCGGCGGCGGCCGCCGTCGCGGTGTCGACCGCCGGGTCGGCGGCCTTGGCGACGAGCTGCCGGGTGGCCTCGTCGACCGCTGCCGCCTGGGTCATGGCGGTCTCCCGCGACCGCTCCTCCTCCTGCTCGTCCTTGCGGAGCGTCGTGGCCTCCTCGACCCCGACCTTGGCGTCGGCCTCGAGCTCCTCCTGCTCGCTCTCCCGGGCGAGCACCTCGACCTTCTGCGCCACCGCCACGGCGTCGCCCGCCACCTTCGCGGCGGCCACGGCCGCGTTGGCGTGCTCGGTGGCCTTGTTCGCCCAGTCCTGGGCGTTGCCCGCCTGGTCGGCGGCCGCGTCCGCCGCCTTCGCGGCGTTCTCCGCGTGGGTGGCGGCCCCGTTGGCGGCCGCCTGCGCGTCCTTCGCGGCCGAAGCCGCGCGGGAGGCCAGCGAGTTGGCCCGCTTGGCGGCCGCGTCGGCGGAGGCGGAGGCGCTGCGGGCGAGTGCGGCCGCCTCCGACGCCCGCCGGGACTGCGCCGTGGCCTGGCCGGCGGACACCCCGGCCGAACTCGCCGCGTCCGCGGCGTCCGCCGCGTTGCGCGCAGCGCTGGCCGCGGAGCTCGCGGAGAGCCCGGCCTGCGCGCCCGAGACGGCCGCGCTCGCGGCGGCGTCCGCGGCACTGCGGGCGCCGGCTGCCGCGTCCCGGGCGGCCTGCGCCGCGTTGCGGGCCGCCTGGGCCTGGCCGGCGTCCTGGCGGGCTGCCGAGGCGGCCTGGTAGGCACGCGTGGCGGCCTGACTCGCGGCCGCCGCGGCACTGGCCGCGCCGCGGGCCGCGTTCGCCGCCGTCCGGGCCGCGGCCACCGCCGTGTTGGAGGCCTGGATCGCGGTCCGCGCGGCGTTGGCGGCGCCTTCCGCCGCCTCGGCCGCGCGGTTCGCGGCCCGACCGGCCTTCACCAGGTCGTTCTTGGCCGCCTCGGCTTCCACGGCGGCCTTCTGCGCGGCCTCCTTGGCCAGCCGGGAGGCCTCCTGCGCGCGCTCGCCCGCCGCCTTGGCCGCGTCGGTCTCGGCCTTGGCGCGCTTGCCGGCCTCCGTCGCGGCCTCGACCAGCTGGCTGATCGTCAGAGTCTCCTGGTCACGGGCGCGGGCCAGCTCCAGCCCGCTGTCCAGGAAGTCGGTGATGTCCTCGGCCGTCCCGGTCAGGGCCCGCTGCGCGAGCCTCTGCACCTCGGGGCCGCCGGTCGCCAGGACCTTGGTGACCTGGACCCGCTGGTCCTCCTCCCGGGCCCGGGCGAGGCCCTCGCCGAGGAAGTCCGTCAACGCCTTGGCGGAACCGTCGTCGAGCGCCTTCTGCGCCGCATCCTGGACGGCGCGGCCGCCCGTGCCGATGGCGGCCAGGGCGGCCGCGCGCCGGTCCTCCTGCAGCGGCGCCCGGAAGCCGGTCAGCACGAAGTCGTGCAGCTGCGCGTCCGTGCCGTTCAGCGCCTGCTGCGCCGCGGCCCGCACGCCAGCGTCGGCGAAGGCGAGCATCTTCAGGACCGCGAGGCGCTCGTCCTCGGTGGTCGCCCGCTGCAGGCCAGCGGCCAGGAAGTCGCTGATCTGGGCATCGCCGCCGACCAGCGCGGCGGCCGCCGCGTCCTTGACCGCCGACCCGCCGGCCGCCCACGCCTCGACCACCTGGGTGCGCGCGCCCGCGGGCAGCGGCGCCGGCCCGGGATCGGCGGGGACCGCCGCCGCCACCGTCGTGCCGAAGACCGCCATGGCCAGCGACAGCGCCGTCACCGCGGTCAGCCGGGCGCGTCGGAGACGCTTAGGCGGGAATGTGATCCCGGATAATTTATCGACCATTTCTCCTCAATTCCTTGAGTGCTTTTCGACTGGAATTCCAGGCATTTTCGGAACCGTCTACAACAACCTGTCGAACTGTCGCACAGGTCGTGAACCCACGGGTCCGATACCGAATTCACGAGCCATGCCACGGATCGAGCACGCTGGGACGTCGAGTGGAAGAAACAGCTGGTCAGAGGCACTTTGAGGGGGCCCCAAGGCCGGGCTACCGGTTTCCGAAGGGGATCGCCGCAGGCCGCTCGGTCCGCAATATTGGCTCGAACCCGACCCTTTTACTGAACTCGGCGACCGTGATACCAATAGGCCTCCGACCCGATGGCGAAGCGCCCTGCGCAGGCCCGGGTCGGCGCATCGTTTACTTCAATCACACCATTCCCTTGCCCGTGGAATTCCGAACGAGGAGGCCCCACCAGCATGAAGCCTTTGATTCGCTGCCTGACCGTCGGTGCCGTCGCCGGTGCCGTCGCCCTGACGGGTCTGACCACGGTCGGCGCCGCCCCTGTGCCCGCCGGAACCGTGAGCGCCGCCGGGGCCGGTACCACCACCGCCGGGGCCGTCACCGCGGACGACACCCCGCCGCCGGCCGTCGAGGACTTCGCGTACCCGGAGGCCGACAGGATCTTCAAGGAGCGCGGCATCAAGCTGAAGAGCGGCGACGGCCACATCCTGCTCGCCACCTGCGACAGCCGCCCCGGCCTGCTCGAAGTGAACGCCCGGGGCATGTCGACCACGGACCCGGTCGGCCACGGCCGGTTCTGCTTCCAGGTCACCGGCGCGACCGGCCGCCTGAGCCTCGAACTCCCCTCCGTCTACGGCGCCAAGGGCAACGACTACGCCGTACGCGTCGACATGCAGACGGGCACCGAGGCCAAGTCCTTCGACGTGCAGAAGAACAAGTGGACGCCGGTCGGGGAGACCGCCGACCCGCAGGAGCGCGTGTTCACCCTGCTGGAGATCACCGCCACAGCGTGACCCCCGGTCCGCGCTTCCCCGGCGCTACCGCCACCGCCACCGCCCGGCAGACGAAGGAAAGCCACCTCATGGTTCGCTCACGCCCACGATCCGCATGGACGGCCGGGACGGTCACCGCCGCCGCCCTCGCCGGCACCCTGTTGTCCGGCACGCCAGCCCCCGCCGTCAGCGGCGACACCGCACCCGCCGGCTCCTACGCCTTCACCGCCAAGCTGGACATCGGCAACGGCCAACGCGCCTGCACCGGCGCCCTGGTCGACCCGTACTGGATCGTCACCGCCGCCGCCTGCTTCGCCGACAACCCCGCCCAACCGACAACCGTCCCCGCCGGCCCGCCCGCGCTCAAAGCCACCGCCACCATCGGCCGCACCGACCTCACCACCACCACGACCGGCCAGGTCCGCGACATCGCCGAGCTCGTCCCCCGCACCGACCGCGACCTCGTCCTGGCCCGGCTCGCCACCCCCGTCACCGACATCACCCCGCTCGCCGTGGCCACCACCGCCCCCGCCACCGGTGAGGACCTGCTGGTGACGGGCTACGGCCGCACCAAGGCCGACTGGGTGCCCGACAAGCTCCACAGCGCCGCCTTCACCGTCGGCGCCGTCGACCCGACCGGTCTCGCCATCGCCGCCAAGGCCCCCGCGGACGCCGCCGTCTGCAAGGGCGACACCGGCGGCCCCGCCCTGCGCAAGGTCGGCGACCGCTACGAACTCGCCGCCCTCAACAGCCGCTCCTGGCAGAACGGTTGCCTCGGCGCCGCCCCGACCACCCGCACCGGCGCGTACGAGACCCGCGCCGACGACCTCGGGGGCTGGATCCAGCAGGCCGTCTCCGCCTGGTCCGCCGTGGTCGCCGCCCGTTCCGGGGGCCGCAACACGGTCTACAACCCGGACACCAGGACCGCCGAGACCTTCGCCCTGCGCAGCGACGGCGCCATGATCCACGCCTACAACACCAACGGCGAGGGCTGGTCCGGCTGGTACGTCCTCGGCGACGGCGCGCGGTTCACCGGTTCCCCGGCCGTCGTCCACAACCCGGTCACCAACACCCTCGACGTGTTCGCCACCGGCACCGACGGGTCCATCTACCGGGCAACGTGGAGCCGAGCCACCGGCTGGTCGGCCTGGACCATGACCGCCGACTGGAAGTTCCGCGGCTCCCCCACCACCGTCTACAACCCGGACACCCGGACCGCCGAGGTCTTCGCCCTGCGCGCCGACGGCGTCATGGCCCACCTCTACAACACCGAGGGGGCGGGCTGGCACGGCTGGTTCACCCTCAACCCCGGAGGCGCCTTCGTCGGCGTACCGGCCGTCCTGCACAACCCGGTCACCAACACCCTCGACGTGTTCGCCACCGGCACCGACGGGTCCATCTACCGGGCGACGTGGAACCGGGCCGACGGCTGGACACCGTGGATCATGACCGGCACCTGGAAGTTCCGCGGCGTCCCCACCACCGTGTACAACCCCGACACCAGGACCGCCGAGGTCTTCGCCCTGACCACCGACGGCACCATGGCCCACCTCTACAACACCAACGGCGAGGGCTGGTCCGGCTGGTACGTGATCGGCCCCAGCGACTGGAAGTTCGCCGGCACCCCCGCCATCCTCCACAACCCGGCCGCCAACACCCTCGACCTGTTCGCCACCGGCACCGACGCCTCCATGTACCGGGCGACGTGGAGCCGCGCCGGCGGCTGGTCGGCCTGGACCATGACCGGCAGCTGGAAGTTCGGCGGCTCCCCCGCCGCGGTCTACAACCCGGACACCCGGACCGCCGAGGTCTTCGGCCAGGGCACCGACGGCGTCATGGCCCATGCCACCAAGGCCGGCGACGGGGCCTGGTCCGGCTGGTCCGTCGTCGGCCAGATCCCCACGACGGGCTGACCGCACCGACTCGTACCGACTCGTACCGACCCCGGCGAACGCCCGGTACGGCGGCCCCGCCCGGCGGACCGTCGCCCGCTGACCCGAAGAGGAATCCCCATGCCCCGCAAGACCCCGTCCCGCTCCTGGCGGACCGGCGTACTGGCCGCGGCCACCGCCGCCGGCGTACTGGGCACCTGCACCCCGGCCGGCGCCGTGGTCGGCGACGCCGCGCCCGCCGGTTCCTACGCCTTCACCGCCAAGCTGGACATCGGCGACGGCAAGCGCTCCTGCACCGGCGCCCTGGTCGATCCGTTCTGGGTCGTCACCGCCGCCGCCTGCTTCGCCGACGACCCCGCCCGGCCGACGACCGTCCCGGCCGGCCCGCCCGCGCTCCGAACGACCGTCACCGTCGGCCGCACCAACCTTGCCACCACGGCGGGCCAGGTCCGGGACGTCGTCGACCTGGTCCCCCGCGCCGACCGCGACCTGGTCATGCTGCGCCTGGTCAACCCGGTCATCGACGTCGACCCGCTCGCCGTGGCCACCACCGCCCCCACCCCGGGCGAGGAGCTGCTGGTGACGGGCTACGGCCGCACCAAGGCCGACTGGGTGCCCGACCAGCTCCACAGCGCCGCCTTCACCGTCGGCGCCGTCGACCCGACCGGCCTCGCCATCGCCGCCAAATCCCCCGCCGACGCCGCCGTCTGCAAGGGCGACACCGGCGGCCCCGCCCTGCGCAAGGTCGGCGACCACTACGAACTCGCCGCCCTCAACAGCCGCTCCTGGCAGAACGGTTGCCTCGGCGCCGCCCCGACCACGCACACCGGCGCGTACGAGACCCGCACCGACGACCTCGGGAGCTGGATCCAGCAGACCGCCGCCCTCGACTGGACGACCCCGCTCGTCAACACCAACAGCGGCAAGTGCCTGGAGATCGACGACTCCCTCCTGACCGACGGCGCCCGCGCCCAGCAGTGGACCTGCCACGGCCTGCCGACCGCCCGCTGGACCTTCCACTGGGCCGACGACGCCTGGGAGGTGCGCAACGCCAACAGCGGCAAGGCCCTGGAGATCGAGAACTCCCTCCTGGCCGAGGGCGCCCCCGCCCAGCAGTGGACCTTCCACGGCCTCCCCACCCAGAAGTGGGACCTCGTCAAGGCCGCCGGCGGCTACGCCCTCAGGAACCGCAACAGCGGCAAGGCCCTGGAGATCGACGACTCGCTCACGACCGACGGCGCCCGCGCCCAGCAGTGGACCTTCTACGACCTCCCCACCCAGAAGTGGGCCTTCTCGTACTGACCCCCGGGAACGACCCGGAACCTGCGCCCAGAACCCGAGCCCGGAACCCGGAAGCGCCCCGGGCCCGGAACCGACCCGAAGAGGAATCCCCATGCCCCGCAAGACCCCGTCCCGCTCCTGGCGCACCGGCGTACTCGCCGCGGCCACGGCCGCCGGCGTGCTGGGCACCTGCGCGCCGGCCGGCGCCGTGGTCGGCGACGCCGCCGCCGACGGCTCCTACGCCTACACCGCCCGCCTGGCGATCGGCGACGGCCTGCGCACCTGCACCGGCGCCCTGGTGGACCGCAACTGGGTGCTCACCGCGGCCTCCTGCTTCGCCGACGACCCGGCGCAGCCGCAGGCCCCGGCCGCCGGTGCGCCGAAGTGGAAGACCACCGCCACCGTCGGCCGCACCGACCTGACCACCTCCGGCGGCAAGACGTCCGAGGTCTCCGAGCTGGTGCCGTACCAGGGCCGTGACCTGGTCATGGCCCGCCTCGCGACGCCCGTCGACGGCATCGCCCCGATCGCGGCCGCCTCCACCGCCCCCGCCGCCGGGCAGCCGCTGCGGGTGCCCGGGTACGGGCGCACCAAGGACGAGTGGGCGCCGCTGAAGCTGCACACCGGCGCGTTCTCGCTCGACACGGTGAGCGCGACGGGCCTCGGCGTCACCGGCACGGGCGGCGCGGCGGTCTGCAAGGGCGACACCGGCGCCCCGGTGGTCCGCGAGACGGGCGGCAGGGCCGAGCTGGTCGCCGTCGCCTCCCGCTCCTGGCAGGGCGGCTGCCTGGGCGCCCCCGCCGGCGAGACCCGCACCGGCGCGTACGGCGCCCGGGTCGACGACGTCTCCGGCTGGGTCCAGCAGGTGCGGGCCAGGTCCTGGGGCTGGAAGACCCGGGCCCTGGTGCGCGGCGACGCCGACCTGTACCTCACGACCCGTCTCTACGACGGTTCGTGGACGCCGTACGAGGACGTCCAGGCGGCGGCCGGGAACATCGGCGGTGTGCGCGCCGTCTCCTCGGTCGGCATCGACGGCGACACCCACGTCCTCGCGCTCGGCGGTGACGGGCACCTGCACTACGCCGTCCACAACCTGGACGGCGGCTGGGGCCAGAAGTTCGTCGACCTCAACACCACCGTCGCCGACCTCGGCGGCATCACCCAGGTCTCCATCGCCAACGTGGACGGCGCCCTGCACATCGTCGTCGTGGCGAACGGGCGGCTCCTGCACAGCAGCCGCCCCGCGAACGGCCGGTGGAGCGTCTTCGGGGTGGTCACCGACGAGACCGGGCCGCTCACCGGCATCACGTCGATCGCCACCGCCGGCGTCCGCGGCGGGGAGCTGCACATCGCCGCCGTGTCCGGGGGGAAGGTCTCCCACACCCGTCGCTTCGCCTCCGGGGCCTGGTCCTCCTGGACGTCGGTCGCCGGGGCCGCCGGGGCCACCGCGCCGGTGACCGGCGTCGCCGTCACCCCGCAGGACAGGGACCTCGACGTCGCCGTCGTCACGAGCGGCGGGCAGTACCACACCGTGCGCTACGCGAACGGAAGTTGGCGGCCGTTCGACTCCCTCGCCGGCGCCGCCGGGACCAGCGTCAGCGCCGCGCCCGTCGACACCGACGCCCGGTTCGCCGTCGCCACCGCCGACAACAGGGTGCTGCTGACCTCCCGTCACGGCGACGGCACCTGGACCGCTCCGGAGTACCTCGACCTCACCGCCGTGCCCGGCAACCACACCGGCACCTCGATCAGCGCCTCCCTCTGATCACGGCACCCGTCCGGCGGGTGTGCTCAGAGCAGCGCCAGCACCACCGCGAGGGCGGCGGCGGCCAGCCAGGCCGCCGCCGCCACGGCCATCGCCAGGCCCCACGGCCAGTGCTGGGACAGCATCAGCGCGCCGCCGAACCCGGTGGCGAGGAACAGTGAGATCGCGGTTCCCAGCGGGACCCGCCAGTCGCCCTCGCTCTGGAACGTCCCGGTCAGGCCGCGGACCAGCAGCGTCGTGCCCGCGCCGACCAGCAGCGCGACCCCGGTCATGGCGAGCCACGGGGTGCTCGGCGGCTCGGTGCGGCGGCCCTGGTAGGCGATGTCGGCGACCCGGCCGTGCCAGAGCCTCAGCTCGACCACGGAGCCGACGTCCACGGCGTCGTAGAACGACTCCCTGACCGGGTAGGTGTCGCTCGGCCCGTTCTCGCGCGCCACCGCGATCCCGTACGAGGTCGAGTCGTTGCCCGGGTCCGCCCACTTCCTCGTCACCCGGCCGCTCTCCGACCGCAGGCAGTCCTCCTGCGGCCCGGCGGCCCGGGCCCCGCAGGCGGGTGCGTCGAGGTAGGCGCCGCGGGCGTCGTACGCGGCGTCGAACCGGACGAAGCCGATCGCCACAACTGTCAGTCCCAGCAGGGCGAGCAGGCCGCGCAGCAGCAGCGCGCCGGCCGCCCGTCCGCGCCCGCCCCGCAGGCCGTCCGTCTTCCCCATGGGTCCCCTCCCGCCCGTCGGACCAGGTCATTGTGCCCTCGGGACGGCGCGGGGGCCATCGGTGTCTCCGCACCCCCGCGCGTCAACCCCGGCCGCGCGGGTTCGCCCGATCGGGGGGCGCGCGCCCGGTGCGCGCCCGGTGGGCCGTAGCGTCGTCACGGCGGACGGCGAGGGGCGGCCGCGCGGGGCCTTCGGGAGGGGTGACGGGAGTGCGGGTCGGGCGGGTGCTGGGACTGGTGGCGGCGGCGGTGCTGGTGACGGCGGGGTGCGGCGGCGAGCCGACGGAGAGGTCCCTGCCGCAACGGGGCGAGGAGCGGCCGACGGCGCTGGTGTACCGGGGGCCGGCCGCCTGCGACGGGTGCCCGGAGGCGGCGCGGGGGCTGCTGGAGCGGGCCGGGTTCGCGGTGCGGTTCATCGGGCCCCGGGAGCGGGTGCGGTTCGGCCCGGCGGCGCTGGCCGACGCGGCGGTGTACGTGCAGCCGGGCGGCACCAACGGGCAGGAGGTGGGCACCGCGTGGGACCTGCTGGCCCGCGAACCGGGCTTCTCCCCGGACCTGGTGCGCGCCTACGTGCGCGGCGGCGGCCGCTACCTGGGGCTGTGCATGGGCGGCTACCTGGCCGGCGACCCCGGCTTCGACCTCCTGCCCGGCGACTCCGGCGAGTACATCCGCTCCCCGGACGCCACCGTCACCGACGAACAGGACGGCCTGGTCGACGTCCTGTGGCGCGGCCGCCCGCAGCGAATGTACTTCCAGGACGGCCCGTACTTCGACGTCGACGGCCCGGGCACGGACGTCCTCGCCCGCTACCCCAACGGCCGCACCGCCGCCGCCGTCGCCCCGTACGGCCGGGGCCGGGTCGCGGTCAGCGGCCCGCACCCGGAGGCCCCGGCCGACTGGTACGGCGACTACGGGCTGCCCGACCACTCCGCCACCGGCCTCACCCTCGGCGAGGACCTGCTCCACACCCTGACCGCCCCCACCCCGACCTCCGGCCCCACGCCCACGCCCGCACCCTGAGCCTGACGCCGGACCGGCGGTGCGAAGCGGGTACCCGGTGGCCGCAACGGTCGGCCCCTGCCCCCCGGCAGTGCGCCGGGGGGCAGGGGCCGCGCGGGGACGGGCGGGCCGTCAGCCGTGCGAGAAGGTGATCCGCGGCAGCACCCGGTCCAGCCAGCGGGGGGTGTGCCAGGCGGCGTGCCCGGTCAGGCGCAGCAGGACGGGGAGCAGGACGAGGCGGACCAGGGCGGCGTCGAGGAGGACGGCGGTGCCGAGGACGATGCCCATCTCCTTGGGCGGGAGCGGGCCGGACAGGGCGAAGGTGAAGAACACCGCGACCATGACGCCGGCGGCGGCGAAGACGACCCGGCCGGAGTGGGCCAGGGCCCCGGTCATGGCGGCCTTGGGGTCGCCGGTGCGTTCGTAGTGCTCCTTGGCGGAGGCGAGGAGGAAGACGGTGTAGTCCATCGCGATGGCGAAGATCATCGCGAAGAAGAACACCGGTGCCCAGCCGTCCAGGAAGCCCTGCGGGGTGAAGCCCAGCAGGCCGGCTCCGTGGCCGTCCTGGAAGACCAGGCGGGCGACGCCGAAGGCGGCTCCGGTGGACAGCAGGCTGGCGGCGGTGCCGAGGGCGGCGATCAGCGGGGCGCGCAGGGCGGCGAGGAGCAGCAGGAAGCCGAGGGCCATGACGACGCCGATGACCAGCGGGGTCTTCTCGGTGAGCAGGTGCTGCAGGTCGAGGTTCTCGACGGCGGCGCCGCCGACCATGGTGTCGGCGGGCAGTTCGGCGCGCAGGGTGTGGACGGTGCCGGAGAGGTCGGGGCTGGAGGGGTCGACGGTGGGCACGGCCTGGATCATCGACCAGCCGGAGCCGTCGGCGGCGGCCTGGGCGGGCATGGCGGCGGCGATGCCGGGGGTGGTGGCGACCCGGGCGGCGACCTCGGCGGCGCGGTCGGTGGGGGTGAGGATCTGCAGGGTGCCGGGGGCGCCGGGGCCGAAGGCCTGCTGGACGGCGGTGTAGCCGGCGCGGGCGCTGGCGTCCTCGGGCAGGACGGTGATGGACGGCATCGCGGTGCGCAGTCCGATGACGGGGGCGGCGAGGGCGATCAGCGCGGCGAGGGCGAGGGCGCCGTAGCGCAGCGGGTGCTTCCAGAGGCGTTCGCCCCAGGCGGCGAAGCGCGGGGAGGCGGGTGGGGTGGACTTGGTCCAGGGCAGGGAGAGGGCGTCGACGCGGTGGCCGAGCCGGCCGAGGACGGCGGGCAGCAGGGTGAGGGTGGCGGCGAGGACGAACAGGACGGCGAGCATGATGCCGCCGGCCATCGAGCGGAACGCCGGGGAGGGGACGAGCATCACGGCGGAGAGGCTGACCAGGACGGTGGCGCCGGAGAGCAGGACGGCCTTGCCGGCGGTGTCCATGGTCTCGGCGACGGCGCGCACGGCTCCCTCGTCGGCGCGGCCGGCGGAACGGCCGTCGGCCCGGCGGGCGGCGCGGAAGCGCATGACGAGGAAGAGCGCGTAGTCGATCCCGAGGGCCAGGGCGAACATCATGGCGAAGTTCATCGCCCAGACGGACACCGGGAAGAGGTGGCTGATCAGGACGAGGGAGCCGGCCGAGGCGGCGAGGCCGGCCATGGTGAGCAGCAGGGGCAGTCCGGCGGCGACGAGGGAGCCGAAGGCGAGCACCAGGATGGCGAGGGTGACCGGCCAGGACATGACCTCGGACTTCATCATGGCGTCGTGGTTGGCCTTGTTGAAGTCGCTCCACAGGACGGAGGCGCCGGTGGCGTGGACGCTGACGCCGTCCGTGGACAGGGCGCCGAGCGGTCCCTTGAGGTCGTCGGCGGCGCGGACCATGTCGTCGGGCGAGGCGGCGGCGCCGGCGAGCAGGACGGCGGTGCGGCCGTCGGGGCTGATGGTGGCGCCGGGCTGGGGCGTGAGGACGGTGGACACCCGCGGGTCGGCGGCGGCGAGGTCGTGCGCCTCGGTGATCACCTTCTGGACGGCCGGGTCGGTGACGGGGCGGTCGGCGGCGACGACGATCTGGATCGCGGAGGAGGCGTTGCCGGCGAAGTGCCGCTCGGCGAGTTCGCGGACCTGGACGGACTGGGAGCCGTCGGCCTGCCAGCCGGCGCCGGACAGCGCGCTGGTGACCTTGGGGGCGAAGGCGCCGAGGCCGATGACGACGATCAGCCAGCCGACCAGGACGGCCTTGAAGTGCCGGGTGGACCACACCCCGAGGCGGCCGAGCGGCCCGGGTCGGCCGTTCTCGGGGGCGCCGCCGCTGCCGGGGGCGTCGGGGGGCGGGGCGGCGGGCCGTACGGCTTCGGCGGGGCGGTTCACGTGGTGCTCCGTTCTCGGGCGCCGGGGAGGTCCGGAGGCCCGAAAAAATACGGGTGGGGGTATCTCGACCAGCGACAACAGCACCCGTCCCGCCTTTCATTCCGCCCCGGCCGCCCCTACCCCGACGACCTCGCCCCCGGCCGCCCCGGCAACCCGGCCCGCCGGCCGCCCCCCGCCGGCTAGCCGATCACCGCGTCCACCTCGACCTCCACCAGCCAGCGCTCGTCGATGAAGCGCGACACCTCCACGAAGGTGGTGACCGGGCGGATCTGCGCGAAGCGCTCGCCGTGGGCGCGTGCGGCCTCCCGCCACTGGCTCATGTCGGTGAGCATGACGCGGGTCCGTACGACGTCCGTGAGGGTGGCGCCCGCCTCCCGCAGGGCGGCCTCGGCGATGTCCAGGCAGCGGACGGTCTGGGCGTAGACGTCGCCCTGGCCGACCGTCGTGCCCTGCTCACTGATCGGGGCGGTGCCCGCGACCGCGACATGGTTGCCCTTGCGCACGGCGCGGGAGAAGCCGATCCGCGGTTCGAGGGGCGAGCCGGAACTGACTGTCTGTCGAGTGCTCTCCATCGCACCATGGTGCCGCACTAGTGCACCCGTCGGGCCGTCTGCCCGCACGAACGCCCCCGCGCGCCGCCGGACCTGCCCCGGAGCACCCCACCGCACTAGTGCACCAGCCTCAAATAGCCCCACGACAAGGCTTGTTGACGCCGACGCGTACGGCGTACATTCGGCGGCATGGAACACCTGGACCACCCGACGGGCACCGATGCCCCCGCCACCGACGACCCTGCCGCCGACCGCCCCGGCACCGACGTCCTCGTCTCCGGCGCCGGGATCGCCGGCCCCGCCCTCGCCTACTGGCTGCGCCGCCACGGCTTCACCCCCACCGTCGTCGAGCGCGCCGCCGGCCCGCGCCCCGGCGGGCAGGCCGTCGACCTGCGCGGCGCCGGGCGCACCGTGATCGAGCGGATGGGGCTGATGGAGCGGGCCCGCGCGCTGCGCGTCGAGCAGCACGGCATCGCCCTGGTCGACCGGCGCGGGCGGGCCACCGCCCGGATACCCGCCGGGCTGTTCGACGGCGAGGGGATCGTCTCCGAGATCGAGATCCTCCGCGGCGACCTCGCCGACCTGCTGCGCGAGGCCACCGACGGCGTCGAGTACCTCTGGGACGACACCGTCACCGCGCTCGACCAGGACGCCGGGGGCGTCACCGTCACCTTCGAGAACGCCCCCGCCCGCCGCTTCGCCCTGGTCGTCGGCGCGGACGGGCTGCACTCCGCCGTCCGCCGCCTCGCCTTCCGCCCCGACGACGGCGACGGCGACGGCACCGACGGCACCGAAGGCGCCCACTACCGGCCGCTCGGCGGCTGCCACGCCTGGTTCACCGTCCACGACCCCGCCCTCGCCCGCGAGCTCGACGGCTGGTTCCTGATGTACAACGCCCCCGGCGGCCTGGTCGCCGGCGCCCGCCCCGGCCGGCTGCCCGGCGAGGTCAAGGCCTCCCTCGGCCTGCGCCGCGCACCCGCGGCCTACGACCGCCGCGACACCGCCGCCCAGCGGCGCCTGCTCGCCGAGCGCTTCGCCGGCGCCGGCTGGGAGGTGGACCGGCTGCTCGCCGGGATGCGCACCGCCGGGGACTTCGCCTTCGACACCTTCGGCCAGGTCCACCTCGACCACTACAGCCGCGGCCGCGTCGCCCTGCTCGGCGACGCCGGGTACAGCCCGAGCCCCCTGACCGGCCTCGGCACCAGCCTCGCCCTGGTCGGCGCCTACCTGCTGGCCGGTGAACTCGCCGCCGCCGCAGGCGACTTCCGCACCGCCTTCGCCCGCTACGAGGAGCTGATGCGCCCCTACGCCACCCGGGCCCAGGAGCTGCCGCCCGGCGGCCTGCGCGGCTACGCCCCGGACAGCGCCCTGGCGATCCGCCTGCGCGCCGCCTCCATGCGCTGGATGGGCCGCTGGCCGCTGCGCCCCGTGCTGGCCGCCCAGTTCGCCAAGGCCGGCGACATCGCCCTGCCCGACTACCCGCTGCCCGCCCGCACGCTGCCCGCCCGGACCGCCTGAGCCCCAGGCCGCACGCCCCCGCCCGACTACGCCGTGCGCGGCTGGTTGAAGCGCAGCATGTTGCCCGACGGGTCGCGGAAGGCGCAGTCGCGCACCCCGTAGGGCTGGTCCATCGGCTCCTGGAGGACCTCGGCGCCGGCCGCCCGGATGCGTTCGAAGGTGGCGTCGCAGTCGTCGGTGCGGAAGATGACGCCGCGCAGCAGGCCCTTGGCGAGGAGTTCGGCGGCGGCCCGGCGGTCGGCCTCGGAGGCGTGCGGGTCGGCCAGCGGGGGCTCCAGGACGATCTCCACGCCGGGCTGGTCGGGCGAGCCGACGGTGACCCAGCGCATGCCCTCGAAGCCGACGTCGTTGCGCACTTCGAAGCCGAGGACGTCGCGGTAGAAGGCGAGCGCCCGGTCGTGGTCGTCGACGGCGATGAAGCACTGCGCGAGTTCGATGCTCATGCCCGTCACGCTACGGGAGCACCGGGGCCGCCGTCGCTCCCGTTCCCCTTCGCCCCCTTGGCCTCCTTCGCCTCTTTGGCCTCCGCGCGCCGCACCGGGCGGGTGCCGATCTTGGCGACGCAGGCCGGGATCGCCGCGCCCTGCTCGTGGTCGCGGGCCCGGTAGGCGCTGGGGCTCTGCCCGACCAGCTCGGTGAAGCGGGTGCTGAAGGAGCCCAGCGAGGTGCAGCCCACCGCCATGCAGACCTCGGTCACGCTCAGGTCCCCGCGCCGCAGCAGCGCCTTGGCCCGCTCGATCCGGCGGGTCATGAGGTAGGTGTACGGGGTCTCGCCGTAGGCGGCGCGGAAGCTGCGCGAGAAGTGGCCGGAGGACATCAGCGCGGTGCGGGCCAGCGCCGGCACGTCCAGCGGCTGCGCGTACTCGCGGTCCATCCGGTCCCGGGCCCGGCGCAGCCGCACGAGGTCGTCGAGCGGCACGCGGCCCGCGGGCGGGGACGAGGTAGAAGACGGGGACGAGGACGGGGACGACACACCGGCCACCGTACCGACTGCCACCGACAGACGGCGTCCGGCCGATCCGTCCACCCCGTCCCCCGCCCGGCGCAGCCCGCTCGCGCCCGCCCCGCCGCGCCGACCACCCTGGAGCGGGGGCCGGACGGCGGAGAGGGCGACAGGGGTGGACGGCGAGGACGAGCAGCCCACCGCCCCGCGCGCGCCCGGCAACCGGGCGGTGGTGCTCGGTGTGCTGGCCGCGACCGTCGCCGTGCTGCTCGTCCAGGCGGTCAGCGGCACCAGTGCCCGTCTGGTGCTGCTGCTGGTGTTCCTGCCCGCGCTGCTGGCGGGCCTGGGCACCGTGGCCCAGACGGTGGCGGCCTCGGTGTGGGTGACCGCCGTGGTGGTGGCCCACTCGGTGCTGTTCCCGCCCGGGGACCTGCCGGCCCGCCTGGGCACCCTGCTGGGCGTGGTCGCCGCCGAGGCCGCCGTGATCGGCCTGTGCGCGCGGCGGGTGCGGCGCGAGCGGCAGCTGTCGCGGATGCGGCAGGTCGCCGTCGCCCTCCAGCGCCAGCTGCTGCGCCCGCTGCCCGTCACCACCCCGGACGTGCGCCTGGACGGGCTGTACCGGCCGCTGGAGCAGGACGCCATGGTCGGCGGCGACCTGTACGACGTCGCCGAGACCCCGCACGGCACCCGGGTGCTGGTCGGCGACGTCCAGGGCAAGGGCCTGCTCGCGATCGGGACGGGCTTCGCGGTGCTGAGCGCCTTCCGGGAGGCGGCCTTCCGCGAGCCGCGGCTGACCGCCGTCGCCGACGCCCTGGAGGCGGCGGTGGAGCGGCACAACGCCTACGCGGAGCAGAGCGGCGAGCAGGAACGGTTCGTCACGGCCACCGTGCTCTGCGTCCGCGCCCCGGACAGCACCGACGGGGGCACCGACGACGAGGGCACCGACGACGGGGGCCGCGCCACCGAGGTGCGGGCCGTCAACTGCGGCCACCTCTCCCCCTACCTGCTGCGCCCCGACGGCCGGGTGGAGCCCGTCCCCCTGGACGCCGGGCTCCCGCTCGGCCTCGCCGCCCTGGCCGCCACCGGCGAACCGCGCCCCGAGCGGCGCTTCACGCTGCCCGGGGACGGGGTGCTGGTGCTGCTCACCGACGGCATCACCGAGGCCCAGGACGCCTCCGGCGCGTTCTACCCGGTCGAACGGGGCCTGGCCGACCTCGCCGCCGTCCCCGCCGACGCCCTGCCCGAGGCCCTGGACCGGCGGGCCCGGCGCTGGAGCGGCGGGAGCAGCCGCGACGACGTCACCGTGCTCGCCCTGCGCCCCGCCCCGGAACCGCCGGCTCCGCCGGCCCGGTAGCCCGGTAGCCGCCCGGGGACGGACCGAACAGGGCCGTACGGGGCTGTACACGGCCGTTCGGGGCCGTTCGGGACCGTCCATGGGGCCGTCCGGCCCTTGACCCCCGGCTGCGGGCTCCACCTGCGGCGATCTAGGGTGCAGGCATGATCCCCACACCGATACCCAGCCCCGAGCCCACCCGGCTCGACGGTCCGACGGACGACTTCCTGACCGACCCCGCCCAGGCGCTGCGGGTGATGATGCAGGGCAACGCCCGGTTCGTGGCGGGCAACCCCGAGCACCCCAACCAGGACGCCGGGCGCCGCGCGGCGCTCGCCCCGGCGCAGCGGCCCTTCGCGGTGCTGTTCGGCTGCTCGGACTCCCGGCTGGCCGCCGAGATCATCTTCGACCAGGGCCTGGGCGACCTCTTCGTGGTGCGCACCGCCGGGCACGTCACCGGCGCGGAGGCGCTGGGCAGCATCGAGTACGGGGTGAGCGTGCTGGACTGCCCGCTGGTGGTGGTGCTGGGGCACGACTCCTGCGGTGCGGTGGCGGCGGCGCTGGACTCCCTGGAGCAGGGGCAGCTGCCGGGCGGTTTCGTCCGGGACGTGGTGGAGCGGGTGACCCCGAGCGTGCTGTCCGCCAGGGCGGCGGGCATCGAGGACCGGGACGGGATCGTGGACGAGCACATCCGCCAGACCGTGGACCTGCTGGTGGAGCGCTCGCAGGCGCTGGCGGCGCGGATCGCCGAGGGGAAGGTGGCCGTGGTGGGCCTGTCCTACCGGCTGCGCGACGGCCGGGCCCGGCTGGTCTCCGCCCGGGGGCCGGTGGGCTGACGGCGGGCCGCCGCGTCCCGCCCGTCGCCGGGGCGCGGACGCCGTCCTCGGGAAACCGGAGTCGCATCCTCCGGAACTCGATGTCCGATCACCGCCAGCGCCCCCGTCCGGGCGGCGGCAGAGTCGGTGACCGGCAACGGTTCCCCATTTCCCGAGGACGGCAGGCTCCCGTGCACAAGGTCATCGATCTCAAGGTCCTGTACTTCGGCACCCCCGTGGTGCTGATCGGCTCGCGCAACGAGGACGGCAGCGCCAACCTCATGCCGATGTCCTCGGCCTGGTGGCTGGGGCAGTCGTGCGTGCTCGGCCTGGGCGACAGCTCGCAGACCGCCGAGAACCTGCGGCGCGAGGGCGAGTGCGTGCTCAACCTGGCGTCCTCCGCGCAGGTGGACGCGGTGGACGCCCTCGCGCTGCTGACCGCCAAGCCGCGGATCGCCGAGTACCGGCTGCGGCAGGGCTACCGCCACGAGCGGCGCAAGTTCGAGGCCGCCGGGCTGACCGAGGTGCCCGGCGAGCTGGTGCGGGCGCCGCGCGCCGCCGAGTGCCCGGTGCAGCTGGAGTGCCGGGTGGAGTCGGCGACGGCGCTGGCGGGCGGCGGGCGCACCGCCTTCGAGGTGACGGTGGTGCGCGCCCACGTCGAGGAGAGCCTGCTGGTGCCCGGCAGCGACCACTACGTCGACCCGGTCGGCTGGGACCCGCTGATCATGAAGTTCTGCGAGTTCTTCGGCGACGGGCGGCGCCTGGCCCCCTCCCGCCTCGCCGAGGGCTGGCAGATGCCCGGGCGGCTGCCCGCCGCCGTGTGACGTGGCGTCCGCCCGGGGCCTCCGCTCGGGACGTCCGCCCGGGACGTCCGCTCACCGGTGGCGCTCAGGGCGCGACGGTCGCCCCGCAGGAGTCGCACACCCGCGTCGCGGGCAGCTCCAGGAAGCAGCTCGGACAGATCGCCGGCGGGCGCGGCGGCGCGGCGACGGCGGCCTTGCGCTCCACCGAGGCCCGCAGGCGCGGGGCCAGGGCGGGCGTGCCGCCGTCGGCGGGCAGGTCGGCGGCGAAGTGCCGGTAGCAGGCCAGGCGGGCGGCGGCCGCGTGCTGCTCGCGGTCCATCTCGGCGGCCACCGGCGGCTGTCCGGCCACCGCCAGCACCTCCTGGTAGCCGGGCCCGACCTTGCCGTCGGTGGCGTGCACCACCAGGGCCGTCAGCGGTGGGTCGCCGCGCCGGTGCGCCTCACGGATCACCAGGGCCAGCACCTTGCCTATCCAGTGCCGCTGGTTGATCCGGGTGCGCACCCCCGAGGCCTCCTGCACCGCCTCGGCCAGGTCCGGGTAGCTGATCACCGCGTGGTAGCGGCGCGCCACCTCCACCAGGGCCGGGTAGGCCGCCCTGGTCCACACGATGTGCGCCTGGCTGGCGCTGACCGCCGAACCGTCCGACGCCCGCCAGTACGTGTGCTGCTCCGTCATCCGCCCGCCCCTGTCCGTCTTGTCCGTTGTGTACGTGTCCGTCCCCCGCGGGCCCCCGCCGGGAGCGAGGCTACCCGGCCCCGGAGCGGCACCCTCGGGCGGGGCCTCGCCTCGGGCGGGGCTTGACTTCAAGTCCTGTTGAAGTCGTGGAATGGGTGCCGACCGCAGCCGTACGGGCAACCCCGCGGTCGATGCCCCGCCCGTACGGAAACCCGTACCGGGGCCGGGGCCGCCGCCTTCCCGATCGTGCCGACGGCGGCCCCGGCCTCCGGGCTCCCCCGCCCACCCCACCCGGCGCCGCGCCCCGCCTCCCGCGCCTCCCGCCTCGCATGGGCAGGCCGCGCCTGTGAGCCGGAACACGGTTGAGGTTGACCTTGGGTCAGGGTGGAGGCTCCTCTCATCGGGCCCGACGACGACGCGGGCCCCGCGATACGAGGGGGCAGCATGTCCACCACCCACCACTCCACCCACCACTCCGCCCACGGCCCGGACCGCCCGGAGCTGCGACGGGCGGTCGAGGAGATCGCCGGATCCGGTTTCCTCGGCGTGCAGGTGCGGGTGAACGACGCGCACGGCGAGTGGGTCGGCACCGCCGGGTCCCGCGAGCTGGGCCGCGAGGAGAGGCCGCCGGCCGACGGGCACTTCCGCGTCGGCAGCGTCACCAAGAGCTTCATCGCGACCTCGGTGCTGATGCTGGTGGCCGAGGGCCGGCTGGCCCTGGACGACCCGGCCGGCGACCACCTGCCCGGGTTCGGGCTGGACCGGCGGATCACGGTGCGGATGCTGCTCCAGCACACCAGCGGGATCTTCAACCACACCGGCGAGCTGGAGGAGGACGGGACGTTCGTGCCCGGGGTCCCGTGGCGGGGCCGGGAGTGGGTGGAGGACCGCTTCCGCACCTACCGGCCCGAGGAATTGGTGCGGCTGTCGCTGTCCCGGCCGGCGCGGTTCGCGCCGGGGGCGCGCTGGAGCTACGCCAACACCAACTACGTGCTGGCCCGGCTGGTGGTCGAGCGGGTCACCGGCCGGCCGTTCGCCGAGGAGCTGCGGCGGCTGGTCCTGGAGCCGCTGGGGCTGACCGGGACGGTGGCCCCGGGCGCCTCGCCGGAGGTGCCCGAGCCGCACGGCCGCAGCTACTACCGCTACGAGGACGCCGGGCGGGAGCGGACGGTCGACGTCACCCGGCACAACCCGTCCTGGGTCTCGGGCGGCGGCGACATGATCTCGACCACCCGGGACCTGCACGTGTACTTCTCCGCGCTGATGGGCGGCCGGCTGCTGCCGCCCGGCCTGCTGGCCGAGATGCGCGCGCCGGAGGCGACAGTCGGCTACGGGCTGGGGATCTTCGCCCAGGCCACGGACACGGGCACCGTCTTCCACCACAACGGCGCCACCATCGGCTCGGCCGCGCTGATGTACGGCTCGCCGGACGGCGGCACCACCCTGACCGCCGGGCTGACCTACGTGGACGACGCCGACGTGTCCGTCGCCGCGGCGTTCCAGAGCGCCCAGCGACGGCTCGTCGACGAGGTGTTCGGCACCGGGCCCGGCCCCACGGCATCCGGTCGTACGGCAGGCTGAACGGATGGCAAACGGAGTCACGATCGGGCAGGCGGCCGCGTACGTCGGCGTCACGGTGAAGACGGTGCGGCACTACCACCGGCAGGGGCTGGTCGAGGAGCCGCTGCGCGACGCCTCCGGCTACCGGCGGTACGGGTCGGGCGAATTGCTGCGGCTGGTGCAGGTCCGGACGCTGGCCGCCGCCGGGGTGCCGCTGGCGGAGGTCGGGCCGCTGCTCGACGCCGACGGCGAGCGGTTCGCCACCGCCCTCGCCGACGTGGAGCGGCGCCTGACCGAGCGGATCACGGAACTGACCGCGCGCCGCGACACCCTGCACCGGCTCGCCGACGGCGACCGGGCCCTGCTGCCCGACCGCGCCTGCGCGGTCCTGGAGCGGATGCCCGGGCTCGGCTTCGGCCCCGACTACGTGGCGGCGCAGCGCGAGGCCCTGGTGCTGGCGCGGGCGCTGGTGCCGGAGGGCTTCGACGGCCTCCTCGCCCAGCTCGAACTGCGCCTGGACGACCCGGGGTTCGTCGAGCTGACCAGACGCGGCCAGGAGGCCGAGGCCTGGGAGCCGGACGATCCGAGGGTCGAGGAGCTCGCCGCCGCCATGGCCGACCACTACCTCGCCAACCCCGCCCTGCTGGGCGACCCGGCCGGCCTGCGCGCCTGGGCCAGGGCCGCCACCCAGTACCGGCTGATCGACCGCCACCGCGACGACCAGGCCCCGGTCTCGGCCCGGCTGACCGCGCTCACCGAGGCCCGGCTGCGCGCCGCCGGCGTCCCGTCCCCGCACCGGTAGCGCCCCCGGCCGCCCGCGGGAAGCCGGGCCGACTTCCCGCGCGGCCCCCGCCGGTCACCAGCCCGGCCGGGGCTCCGGGGCGATGGTGATCAGCGGGTGGAAGTGGGCGAGTTCGGCGGGCTCGTCGACGGGGCCGCCCTCGGCCTCGATCCAGGCGTGGGCGCGGAACGGGGCGGTGCGCACGCCGGTGCGCCAGGTCGGCCAGGTGCCCCGGGTGCGGCACAACAGGGCTGTGGCGATGGAGCGTTGGAGGCAGCCCTGGCCGGCGCAGCGCATGCTGAGGGCGACCACGGCCTGCCGGGCGGCGAGGGCCTCGGCGCGGTCGGCGGGCCGGGCGCCGCGGCGCAGGGCGAGCATCACCCGGCGGATGCGGGCCGGGGGGAGCCGCTCGATCAGCCGGGCCGCGCCGATCGCCGCGAGGGCGGCGGGCCGGCGGCGCCAGGGCGGGCGGCCGGCGCGGGTGGCGTGGGCGTGCAGGCTCATCCGGCCGTGCCCGCTCCCGTGCCGGCCGGTCCGCCGGCGCCCGGTCCGGTGGTGACCAGTCCGGCGGTGCGCAGGGTCTCGTGCAGCCGGTCGACGTCGGCGCGCGCCCGGTCGGCGGTGACGGGGTGGCGGGCGCTGAGGTCGGCGGCGGTCTCCTCGGCGGTGCGGCCGTCCAGCAGGGAGCGCAGGACGAGCAGTGCGGTGCGGTTGAGCTGGTAGTAGCGGCCGGAGCGCTCGTCGAGCAGGACGGCGCCGTCGTCGGTCGGGGTGAGCGTCACGTCGGGGCGCAGCTGGGCGGGCATCAGGTCCCTCCGGTGGTGGTGGCGGTGCGGTGGCGGCTGCCGTGGGCGCGCAGCCAGTGTTCGCAGGCGAGGGTGGCGTCCAGGGCGGCGTAGGGGGTGCCGGTGGGGTAGAGCCCGAGGCAGGCCTGGCGCAGGGCGTCGGGGTCGATCAGGCCGGCGCGGGCCAGGGCGCTGTCCTCGGTGAGGGCGGCGAGTCGGGCGCGGTGGCGGGCGAGGCCCTGGTGGGCGTCGGGGGTGAAGTCGCCCTTGCCGGTGCGGCGCAGGAGGTCGGCGGGGACGTCCGGGGCGAGGGCGGTGGTGAGCAGGGGCTTGTAGGCGAAGGGGGTTCCGCGGGTGGCGGGGTCGGCGGCCAGGCAGGCGTCGAGGACCTGGTCGTCGAGGAAGGGTGTGCTGTACGGGGCGCCGGCGCGGGCGGTGGCGTCGACGAGTTGGCGCATGGCGGAGGCGCTGTGCCGGACCGTGCGCAGGACCTGGTGCTGGGCGTGCTGCGGGGCCAGGGGCGGTGCGTCCCGCAGGGCCTTGAGCTGGTCGCGGACCAGGGCGGCGGCGTGCGGGGTGGCCCAGGGCGGCAGCCGGGGTTCGGTTCCCCAGCCGAGGAGTTGGGTGGTGGGCGGCGCGGGGTGGGTGAGGCGGTCGGCTGCGTGGGCGAGCCAGGCGGGGTAGGGGCGGGGGTCGGCGAGGGCGCCGAGGGCGTCGGGCAGTTTCCAGCGCAGGCGGGCGCGGTGTCCGCGCAGGTGGCGGGCGGCGATGGCGGGGTGGCGCGGGGCGAGGGTGCGCAGGTAGGCGGGGAGGGCCTGGAGGACTTCGTCGCCGCCTTCGCCGCTGATGCGCAGTCGGGCGCCGTGGGCGGCGAGGAGGCGGGCGACGGCCTCGTCGCGGGCCCTGGTGCGGGTCCAGGCGAACGGTTCGTCGCCCTGGGGGCCGGGGGTGTCGGTGTCGGCGAACATCGCGGGGAGGTCCTCGGCGGGCAGGACGAGCCGGGTGCCGGGCAGGTGGCGGGCGGCGCGGTCGGCCCAGGGGGCGTCCTCGTGGTGGGGGTCGAGGGAGCCGATGGTGACGGTGAGCAGCTCGGCGGGGCCGGTGGCGGCGAGGAAGCACAGGGGGGTGGAGTCGAGGCCGCCGGACAGGTCGGCGGCGACGAGGCCGCCGTCGCGGGTGCGGGCGGCGACGGCGCGGTGCAGGGCGTGGCGCAGGGCCGTCGCGGCTTCGGGGCGGGGTCGTTCGGGGGCGGGCGGCTGCCAGTGGGCGAGGGTGCGGGCGGGGCGGGCGGGGGCGAGCAGGGCGGTGTGGTGCGGTGGTACGGGGGTGATGCCGGGCCACAGGGGCAGGGTGTCGGCGGGGTGCGGCAGGGGGTGGGCGAGGCGCAGGGCGAGGCGTTCGGTGGACGGGGCGAGGCCGGCCGCGGCGGCCAGGACGTCGGCCCGGTCGGCGAGGACGGGGACGCCGTGGACCTCGGCCAGGTGGAGGCGGTGGAGTCCGGACAGCGAGCCGCGGGCGGTGACGGTGCCGTGCACGGTGGCGATCAGGTGGTGGCTGCCGGCCGGGCCGTCGGTGTGGGTGAGGGCGAGGGCGTCGCGCGGGTCGCGGAGGTGTTCGGCGCGGCGGCGCAGTTGGTGGGTGTCGGTGTCGCTGGTGCCGAACACGGCCAGGGCGACCGGTCCGGCCTGGGCGGTGACCGCCTCGTCGGCCGGCCAGTGGCCGAGGATCCAGGGGCGGCCGCTGGGGTGGTGCAGGGCACGGCGCTCGGCCGTGCCCCACACCGCGGCCACCGCGGCTGCTGCGTCGGTGTCCGGCAGGACCACGAACCAGGTCCGCCGGTGGCCGTTCACGGTTCGGTCCTCAGGGGGCGAGGTAGTAGCCGTGGACGTCGGACTGGTTGCCGATGTCGAAGCCCCGGGTGAGGTCCGCGAAGTCGCCGAGTTCGATCATCACCGGGGGCTCGTACACGTCGTCGGTCATGGCAATGTCCTCTCTTGTGCGGGGAGTTGGACACGATCGCCGGCCGGCGGTGCTCCTACTCTTCCTCGTCGGTTCGCCGACGGACAAGCGGCGCCGGGGCCTTCGGCCGGAACCCGACGGCCCGGGCGGGAGTGGCCGCAGGCACTCGCGGGACTGCTGAGCACCCGGGCGAGCGGGTGGCGGGGGCGGCGGGCGGGAGGCCGGATTCGGCCAGCTCCGGACGAAATGGTGTAGACCTGTCCGCGGCCGGACGGGGCCTCGCCTACGGTCGTCCCATGGCTGACGCATGCTTCGGGCACCCGCGGCTCGCCGCGCTCTACGACCCGCTCGACCCCGACCGCGGCGACCTCGACGCCTACCTGGCGATGGCACGGGAGTTCGGGGCGCGCCGGGTGCTGGACATCGGCTGCGGCACGGGGGTGTTCGCGCTCCTGCTGGCCGGCCGCGGGTTCGAGGTGGTCGGCGTCGATCCCGCCCTGGCCTCCGTGGAGGTCGCGCGCGCCAAACCGGGCGGCGGGCGGGTGCGGTGGATCCACGGCGACGCGACGGACCTGCCGCCGCTGCGGGTTGATCTGGCGACGATGACGGCGAACGTCGCCCAGGCGATCGCCGGTCCGCGGGCCTGGCGGGGGACGCTGCGGGGGGCCTTCGCGGCGCTGCGGCCGGGCGGGCGGCTGGTCTTCGAGACCCGCGATCCGGGCGCCCGCGCCTGGGAGGAGTGGACGCGCGAGCGCTCCCACCGGGTGACGGAGGTCCCGGGCGCGGGTGCCGTCGAGAGCTGGGTCGACCTGGTCGGGGTGCGCGGGCCGCTGGTGACGTTCCGGTGGACGTACGTGTTCGCGGTGGACGGGCAGGTGCTGACGTCGGATTCGACGCTGCGCTTCCGGGAACGGGCGGAGGTGGAGCGGGACTTGGCCGCCCACGGCTACGTGCTGGAGGAGGTCCGCGACGCTCCCGACCGGCCCGGGCGGGAGTTCGTCTTCGTGGCCCGGCGCCCGTGACCCCCGCCGCTCCGTATCACCCGCCGCTCCGGGGCGCCGTGCGCGGGAAGTCGGCCGGGCCGACTTCCTGTGCGCGGGCTCGGCGGTTCAGGGGAGCAGGGTCTCCCCGTTCGTCCGGCCTTCCACGGCGGTGACGTAGGAGCGGGCGGCGTCGACGGCGAGGATGCCCGGGGCCGGGTCCCGGCCGAGGAGCTGCAGCGTCTCGGCGATCCAGCCGGGGCTGACGAGGTTGATCCGCAGGTCGCGGGGCAGTTCGGCGGCGGCGTTGCGGACGAAGCCCTCCAGCCCGGT
The DNA here is from genome assembly GCF_042896795.1 of Kitasatospora sp. NPDC001261. NCBI lineage: Bacteria > Bacillati > Actinomycetota > Actinomycetes > Kitasatosporales > Streptomycetaceae > Kitasatospora > Kitasatospora sp. NPDC001261. Next base: position 162,286 of record NZ_JBIAXP010000013.1, on the reverse strand, counting down.
GTTGATGACGGCGCCCAGCGATCCACCGACCATCGGGGTGGTGAACGTGCCGCCGGTGAGGGTGATGGAGCCGCCGTCGCGCAGGTGGTGCTGGGCGCGCCGGGCCAGGGCGATCTGGCCCAGCAGCTTGCCCTGCAGCCCGGCGAGGAACTCCTCGTCGGTCGCCGTGGCGAAGTCGACCATCGGGCCCGACACGGCGCAGCAGACGACCGCGTCGAGGTCGGGCAGGCCGGCGAAGAGCGCGTCCAGGGAGTCGGAGTCCTCCAGGTCGACCGTCACCGGGCCGCTGCGCGAGGCCCGTACGACCTGGTGCTCCTTCTCCAGGGCGGTGGCGACAGCGCTGCCGAGTGTGCCGGAGGCTCCGATCACGAGTACCTTCATGCCGTCGATGATCGCATCAAGTGGCCCTCTCAGGAGGACTTTTCGGCAAGGGCGTGGGCGACGAGGGCGTTCGCGTGGCCGTGGCCGATGTTGTGCTCGGTCTTGAGCCAGGCGACGAGCTCCATGTGCCTGGCGAGCGGGGAGGCGCGAATGAGGTCCTTCCACTCCTCGACCGGGCGGCCGTACTTCTTCTCGATGGAGGGGAAATAGGAGGCGGGGCCCTTTACGGCGGGGGCCTTCGCGGCGGTCTCCGCGGTCTTCACGGCGGTCTTCGCAGCGGTCTTCGCGGCGGGGGCGGCGGTCATGGGCGGTTCCTCTCGGGAGGGCGGGAAAGAAGAAGCGGTGCGGTCACGGAGGTAGACCGTGACCGCACCGCGAACTCATCGCCCCACCGGAGTGATTCGCGTCACACTCCGGCGGTGGCCCGGTGGCGGCGCCGGCCGGCGGGCGGGGTGGGGTCGGCGTCCCAGGCCGCGACGGGGTTGCCGAGCCAGCGGCCGCCGCCGGGGACGTTCTCGCCGCGCATGACCAGGGAGGCCGGGCCGACGGTGCTGCCGGCCCCGAGGGAGGCGTTGAGCAGCACGATGGAGTGCGGGCCGGTGGTGGAGCCGGCGGCGAGGTGGACGGGGCCCAGCCGCATGACGCGGTCGTGGAAGAGGTGGGTCTGCAGGACGGTGCCGCGGTTGACGCTGGCGCCGGCCTCGACGGTGACCAGGTCGGTCTCGGGCAGCCAGTGGGTCTCGCACCACACGCCGCGGCCGATGCGGGCGCCGAGGCTGCGCAGCCACACGTTCAGGTAGGGGGTGCCGGTGATGGTGTGGCCGCCGAAGGGCATGGCGAGTTCCTCGACGAAGGTGTCGTAGAGCTCGTTGCGCCACACGAAGGAGGACCACAGGGGGTGTTCGGCGACGCGGAAGCGTCCGACGAGCAGCCACTTGGCGGCGGTGGTGACGGCGCAGGCGACGACGGCGGCGGCGGTGAGCACGAGTCCGGCGGTGCCGAGGGCGACGGCCAGGCCGTAGTCGTCGCGCAGTTCCTGCAGGGTGGCGAGGACGAGGTCGCCGAGCAGGGCGGCGAGGACGATCGGCAGCAGCCGGCAGAGTTCGACGCCGGCGCGCGCCCACATCAGGCGCCGGGGCGGGTTGTAGGTGCGGGCGTCGGCGCCGGTGTCGGCGACGCGGGGCAGCGCGAAGGCGGGGCGGCCGAGCCAGGAGGAGCCTTCGGGGGCGTGGGCGGGGGTGTCGGACAGGACGCCGACGAGGGAGTTGTCGGGCAGGTGGCGGCCGGGGCCGACGATGCCGGAGTTGCCGACGAAGGAGCGGCGTCCGACGTGGGCGGGGCCGAGGCGGAGCCAGCCGCCGCGCAGCTCGTACGGGGCGACGAGGGTGTCGTCGGCGAGGAAGGCGCCGTCGTCGACGCGCATCAGGCCGGGCAGGGCGAGCACGGTGGAGGCTTCGACGCGCCGTCCGACGCGGGCGCCGAGCAGGCGCAGCCACACCGGGGTGAAGAGGCTGGCGTAGAAGGGGAAGAGGGTGCGCCGGGCGGTGTCGCTGAGGCGGCTGACGGCCCAGGCGCAGAAGGCGACGCGGCCGGTGGCGGGGTGGTGGCCGGGGCGCAGCGGGAGGGACAGCAGGCGCACGAGGAGCGCTATGAGGGTGGCGTAGCAGACGACGGTGAGGGCGGCCAGCGGGATGGTGGCGGGCAGGAGCTGGACGAGGGCGCCGAGCAGGGTGGCGTCGCTGTCGATCATCGGGTAGACGATGGCCAGGGCGGGCAGCGCGGCGAGGATCGGGACGAGGCCGAAGAGGGCGAAGGCGGCGCCGTAGGCGAGGTTCCAGCCGCGCGGGGCGGGGGCGGGGGCGGTGGGCCAGTCGGCGGGGGCGGTGGTGTCGGGGCGGGCCGGGGAGCCGGTCCAGTGGGCGCCGGGCGGGACGGCGGTGGTGGCGGTGACGCAGGAGCCGGGGGCGATCTCGGCGCCGGCGCCGATGCGGGCGCCGGGCATGAGGGTGGCGCGGTGGCCGATGCGGGCGCCGTCGCCGATGTCGATGCGGCCGAGGTGGAGGGTGTCGCCGTCGAGCCACCAGCCGGCGAGGTCGGCTTCGGGTTCGACGGAGGCGTGGGCGCCGATGCGGGCGAGGCCGGTGACGGGGGGCAGGGTGTGGAGCTGGACGCCGGGGCCGACGCGGCAGCCCAGGGCGCGGGCGTAGCGGGGGGCCCAGGGGGTGCCGGCGAGGGCGGCGGTGCCGAACATGGCGGTGTAGCGTTCGGCGGCCCACAGCCGCAGGTGGACGTGGCCGCCGCGGGGGTGGCTGCCGGGGCGGATGCGGGCGGTGAGCAGGCGGGCGCCGGCGGCGGCGAGCAGGGTGCGGCCGGGGGCGCTGTAGAGGAGGAGCAGGCCGGCGCCGACGGGCCACCAGGAGCTGTGGGGGGCCCAGGCGAGGTGGCTGCCGGTGAGGTTGTCGAGGGCCATCAGGAGGAGGATCCAGCGCAGTCCGGCGAGGGAGAACATGCCGAGGAGCAGGAGGGTCTGCCACAGGCCGGCGCTGCGGGGGGTGCGGCGCACGGTGCGGCCGCGGACGGCGGAGGAGGCGGCGTCGTCGAGGACGGTCTCCTCGGGGGCGGCGGCCGGGGCGAGGGTGTCGAGGTAGCCGGCGAGGTCGGCGAGGACGGGGTGGGCGTACAGGTCGGCGACGGAGACGCCGTTGTGCCGGGTGCGCAGTTCGGAGACGAGGCGGGCGGCGGTGAGGCTGGAGCCGCCGAGGGCGAAGAAGTCGTCGTCGGGGCCGGGGGCGGTGCCGAGCAGGCGCTCCCAGTGGGCGGCGAGCCGGCCGGCGGTGCCGTCCAGGGCCCGGGCGGCGGGGGCGGTGCCGGTGGTGGCGAGCGGCCAGGGCAGGGCGTTGCGGTCGACCTTGCCGGAGGTGCGGGTGGGCAGGGACTCGACGAGGGCGAGGACGGGCACCAGCGGGGCGGGCAGGCGCTCCAGCAGCCGGCGGCGGGCGGTGGCGAGGTCGGGGGTGGTGCCGGGCCGGGCGACGAGGTAGCCGACGAGCAGGTCGGCGCCGGCGGGGGTCCTGCGGACGGCAGCGGCGGCGGCGCGCACGTCGGGCAGGGCCTGGAGGGCGGCGTCGATCTCGCCGAGCTCGATGCGGCGGCCGCCGAGCTTGACCTGGTCGTCGGCGCGGCCGAGGAAGATCAGGCCTTCGGGTTCGTTGCGCACGAGGTCGCCGCTGCGGTAGACGCGGGGCGAGGCGAGGGCGGGGTGGGCGCTGAACTTCTCGGCGTCCTTGGCGGGGTCGAGGTAGCGGGCGGTGCCGACGCCGGTGATGAGCAGTTCGCCGGTCTCGTACCAGGGGACGGGGTGGCCGGCCTGGTCGACGACGGCGATCTCCCAGCCGTCGAGGGGGGCGCCGATGCGCACCGGCTGGCCGGGGAGCATGCGGGCGGCGGTGGCGACGACGGTGGTCTCGGTGGGGCCGTAGGTGTTCCAGAACTCGCGGCCGCCGGTGGCGAGGCGGTCGACGAGTTCGGCGGGGCAGGCCTCGCCGCCGACGATGATCAGGCGGACGGCGTCCAGGCACTCCTGCGGCCACAGGGCGAGCAGGGTGGGGACGGTGGAGACGGCGGTGATGCGCCGGCTGACGAGCCAGGGGCCGAGGTCGGTGCCGGCCTTGACGAGGGAGCGGGGGGCGGGCACCAGGCAGGCGCCGTGGCGCCAGGCGAGCCACATCTCCTCGCAGGAGGCGTCGAAGGCGACGGACAGGCCGGCCAGGACGCGGTCGCCGGGGGCGAGCGGCTGCTGCGGGAGGAAGAGGCGGGCCTCGGCGTCGACGAAGGCGGCGGCGCTGCGGTGGGTGACGGCGACGCCCTTGGGGCGGCCGGTGGTGCCGGAGGTGAAGATGATCCACGCGTCGTCGGCCGGGGCGGGCCAGGCCGGACGGCCCGAGGGGCGGGCGTCGGTGGGGGCGTGCAGGGCGCGGCCGGGGCCGAGGACGGCGCAGACGGCGGCGTCCTGCCAGATCATCTCGGCGCGCTCGTCGGGGTCGTCGGCGTCGACGGGCACGTAGGCGGCGCCGCAGCGCATGACGGCGAGGATCGCGATGTAGAGGTCGGCGGTGCCGGAGGGGATGCGGACCCCGACGCGGTCGCCGCGGCCGATGCCGTGGCCGGCCAGCTGCCCGGCGAGGGTCTCGACCTCGTGCAGCAGGGCGCGGTAGTCGAGGACGGTGTCGCCGGTGTCGAGAGCGGGCGCGCCGGGGTGCGCCTGCGCGGTGGCGGCGATGATGTCGAGCAGGCTGCGGGGGTGGGCGGGCTGGGCCGCCGGCCAACCCGCCACGGGGCCCGGGTTCGGGCGGTGCAGCGTGCCGGGGCCGGCCGTTTCGTGGCGTGCGTCCATGGATGGGTTCCTTGGCTCCGGGGTCCTGGGGGCGCGTACGGGTATCACGCGGGGTGACGCCTTTGTCACCTGCTGGGTGCGCCCACTCACCATGACTCCGCTGGGAGTCGGCTGGATGCAGTGAGGAATCGATCAAAGAAAATTCTCATCATCGATGCCACGCGAGGGCAGCAACGGTATGAATCGAATGCTATTTCGCTGGTTTCCGATCGTTTTCGCTGGTGAAGAGTAATCGCCGAATACCGGAGCGGTGCGACGGGAGCGAGAAGAGTGATGAACACCATGGCGACCGATTCGCTACCAGTAGTGAAGGGGCCGCTGCCGAATCGGGGGGTTCTGGTCGGATCACTGGCGTGTTCACGGTTTTCACATATTCCTGTGGGAGTCTTTCGCAGCCCACACCGCGGCTCCTTCCTGTGAGCGGGCTGGGCAGCGGCGCGCCCGACTGGGATTCGGCTGGGCGGGACCGTGACGGGCAGGGCGACAGGGAGAGCGGTACGGAGAGCAGCGGGGAGAGCGGCGGGGAGGTGCTCGTCTGGTACGTGGCGTACGGCTCGAACCTGCACGCCGCCCGCCTCGCCCGCTACCTGCGCGGCGGCCGCCCCGACGGCGGGGCGCAGACCCACCCCGGCAGCCGCGACCCGCGCCCGCCGCGCCGGGCGGTGGCCACCGTACTGCCGGGCGTGCTCTACTTCGCCGACCACTCGCTCACCTGGGGCGGCGGCTCGGCCTTCTACGACCCGGCCCTTCCCGGCGAAGTCCCCTGCCGGGCCTACCTGGTGACGGTCGGTCAGTTCAGTGACGTCGCCGCCCAGGAGATGCGCCGCTCCCCCGGCACCGACCTCGACCTCGCCCCGGTGCTCGCCGCCGGGCGCGCCGAACTGGGCCCGGGCCGCTACGAAACCCTGCTGCACGTCGGCGAGTCGGACGGCCACCCGCTGCTGACCTTCACCGCCGCCCGGGGCGTGGCCGGCGCCGAGCTCAACGCCCCCACCCCGCCCTACCTGCGCACCCTGGCGGCGGGCCTGGCCGAGTCCCACGGCTGGGGCCCCTGGCGCACGGCCGGCTACCTCGCCACCCGCCCGGGCGCGGCCGGGCACTGGACACCGGCGGCGGTGGCGGCGCTGCTGCTGTAGGCGCGGCCGTGGCCCGCGCACCGGACCCGGGCCCGGCCGCTGTCGGCGGGCGCCGCTACCGTGCCGCCATGACCTACCACCCCACCGCGCCCGCGGATGCCGACTGGGACCGCCAACTCGCCGACGCCTTCGCCGCCTTGCTCGGCCGCCCCCTCGCGGAGTACGACCCCGACGCGGTCTACGCCGCCTGCGTCACCGGCAACCTGCTGTACGAGACCGGCTTCCGGCGCGAGCACGCCTGGGTGCGCCCGGCGGCGCTGCGCGGCGAGGAGCCGTTCGTCTCCCGGCTCCACCTGTTCGACGAGGCCGAGGGGACGCCGGTCTTCGACCCGAGCCGCTCGGTATTCGAGTTCCGGCCGTCCGACGCCGGGGCGCATCTCCCCGAGGGCTTCGCCGCCGCCGTCGAGGCCGCCTGCTTCAGCCCCGGACTGCTGCGGGGCGCCGACCTCGCCCCGCTGCTGGAACGGTATGGCGTCGACCTCACCGACCCGGCCCTGGCCGGTACTTGGGAGGTCTACGCTCCCCTGCTCGTCTCCGACGGCACCCTCCTGGACGCCCTGTGCACGGCCTTCGCCACCGGCCGCACCCCCGGGGAGCTGATGCCCTTCACGGCGGAGCCCGAGGAGGAGTGGGAGGAGGAGCTTTCCGTGATCGGGAACCCCGAACTGCGCACCCACCTCGGCTACTTCTGCACCGACGGGGAGACGGGCCTGATGCCCGTGTCCGCCGACACCACGGCCTTCGGCCTGGACGACGAGGGCTGCGAACCGGTCGCGGGGTGGGAGGACGGGCACGGCCAGGTGGAGATCACCGTCATCCGGCTGAGCGACCACGTCGCCGGGCCGCGCCGCTGACCCCGGCCCGATGCTGCCGCCCGGCGAACTGCCGGGCGGCACAGCCGTGTTCGGGCGGTTTGGGTGCCCTGCGGCGCGGGTGTCAGGCGGTACGGGTCTCAGGCGTGCGGCGTCCAGAAGGCGGTGAGCCGGCCGACGCCGTGCTCGACGCCCTTCCAACTGCCCTGGAACTCCAGGACCGCGATGGCCGAGGTCGGGAAGCCGGAGCGGTTCATCCGCGCCAGCAGGTCCCCCTCGGCCTCGCCCGCCAGGGCGTCGGCCAGCGCGTGGACGCCGGGGTTGTGGCCGACCAGGACCAGGTCCCGCACCTCGTCGGACTGCTCGCTGAGGAGCGCGATCAGCTCCCCGAGGCTCGCCTCGTACACGCGCTCCTCGGCGACGGTCTTCGGCACCACCGGGAGCTCGGCGGTCGCGAGCCTCCAGGTCTCACGGGTCCGCACGGCGGTGGAGACCAGCGCGAGGTCGGGGGTGATGCCGGCGCCGGCGATCCAGCGTCCGGCCGCCGGCGCGTCCTCGCGGCCCCGCTCGGCGAGCGGGCGCTCGTGGTCGTCCACGTCGGGGTGCTCGGCCTTGGAGTGGCGCAGCACGACGATCCGGCGCGTCGATTCCTCGGACATGGACGTCTCCCTCGGTTCCCGGAACGGGCGGTTCACCCGGACCAAGATCGTAACAGTCCGTACTGACGGTCCATCGGGTGGAACGCGACGGGTGCGCCGCCCCGGGCGGGCGGCGCACCGCCCGGGCCCCGGCCTCCCCACCGGCCGTACCCGGCGGGCCGGTTGGGGAAGGGCCGGGCCCGGAGCCGCGCCGGTCAGTGGTGGTACATGCCGACCTCGTAGCCGCCACCGGGCTGGCGGATCATCACGTTGGCCCGGTTGAAGGCGTTGATCAGCGCGATCGCGCAGACCAGCGCCGCGAGCTGCTCCTCGTCGTAGTGCTTGGCGGCGTTCGCCCACGCCTCGTCGCTCACCCCGCCGGCCGCGTCGGCGAGCCGGGTGCCCTGCTCGGCGAGTTCCAGCGCGGCGCGCTCGGCCTCGGTGAAGACGGTGGCCTCGCGCCAGGCGGCGACCAGGTTGAGGCGCACCGGGTCCTCGCCGGCGTGCACGGCCTCCTTGAAGTGCATGTCGATGCAGGCGCCGCAGCCGTTGATCTGGCTGGCGCGCAGCCGCACCAACTCCTGGACGGTGTACGGCAGGGCCGACTCGGCGATGGGCTTATTGGCCGCGATGAGGTGCTTGAGGACCTTGCCGATGACGGGGCTGGCGAAGGGGTTGAGGCGGGGTTCCATGGCGTGCTCCTCGGTCGCTGTTCCGTTTGCTGCCCCTTGAGACAGGACGGCCCGCCGTTCTGTGACATCCCCCTGCCGCCCGGGCTCCGTGACCTGCGCCACACCACCCGCCGGTGGGCTCCGGCGGGCCTCGGATAGCCTGCTGGCCACGGTCGGGACAGGGGGTCCACATGACGGGTACGGCGGATGTGGCGGGCGTGGCCGGGTACCGTCCGCTGCTGTTCTCCATCGCGTACGGGATGACGGGTTCGGTCGGCGACGCCGAGGACCTCGTCCAGGACGCCTTCCTCGGCTTCACCCGCGCCGACCGGGCCGGCACCGCGATCGCCGACCCCAGGGCGTACCTGACCACGGCCGTCACCCGCCTGGGCATCAACCACCTCACCTCCGCCCGGGTGCGCCGCGAGGCCTACGTCGGCGAGTGGCTGCCCGAGCCCGTCGTCACCACCGCCGAGCGGCCCGGCCCGGCCGAGCACGCCGAGCTGGCGGACACCCTGTCGATGGCGTTCCTGGTGCTGATGGAGGCCCTCTCGCCGGTCGAGCGCGCGGTGTTCACGCTGCGCGAGGCCTTCGGGTACGGCTACCCGGAGGTCGCGGAGATGGTGGGGAAGAGCGAGGCGAACTGCCGTCAGATCCTCGCCCGCGCCAGGAAGCGCCTGGCGCCCGCGGCGCGCGAGGACGAGGCCGTCGCCCCGGCCCCGGCCCGCCGTGCGGAGGGCGAGGAGCTGGCCCGCCGCTTCTTCGAGGTCGCCGAGGGCGGCGACCTGGACGCCCTGCTCGGCATGCTCGCCCCCGACGTGGTGTTCCAGGGCGACGGCGGCGGCAAGGCCCGCGCACTCGCCCACTCCCTCACCGACCCGCGCCGCGTCGCCCAGCTGCTCGTCGGCGGCCTGCGCCGGGTCCGCCGCCTGGGCGCGCGCCTCGTCCCGGCCCGGGTCAACGGCCGCCCGGGCGCGGTGGTGTACGACGCGGAGCAGCGCGTGGCCGGCGTCATCGAGCTGGACATCGACGCCGACGGCGCGGTGCGGTCCGTCCACGCCGTGTCCAACCCCGACAAGCTCGCCCACCTCGGGCCGGTCTCGGGCCTGGGGCTGCTGCCGGCGCCGAAGTAGCCGGGCGACGCAACGGCCCGGGCCCCGGCAACCACCGCCCGGGCCCGGGCCGTTCGTCGTACGGGTGCGGCCGGAGGGCCGGCCGGAAGGTCAGAGCGCGGTGCAGACGGCGGTCGCGCGGATGGACTCGGTCCCGGTGCCGGTGTTGGTGCCGCGCACGACCCAGGAGTTGTCGGTCGCGTAGGAGTCGGTGACGAAGATCCGGAAGGCGCTGGTCTGGCCGCCGCCGCCGGTGGGCACCTCCCCGGACGGACAGCTGACGATGGCGACCCCGTTGTCCCCGGGGGCCACGTCGATCCAGTCGCCGACGACCTGGTCGTGCGCGGCCATCAGTGCGGGGCTGACGGCGGCCGGGCCGTGCGGGACGACGACGGTCGGCTTGACGTTGGGCTTGCCCACGGGCTTGCCCGCCGGCTCGCCGACGGGCTCTCCGACGGGCTTGTGGCTGGGCTTGCCGTCGGCGACGGCGGCCACGGTGCCCGTGGCCAGGACACCGGTGACGGCGACGGCGAGGGCGGTCAGGACGAGGGGCTTCATACGGGCCACGGGGGCTCCTGAGGGTTGCGGCTCGGGGTGCGTCGACGCGGGGCCGTTCCCCGCGTCGAGGCCGATCCGTACCCGAACCCCCGGCTCCGGCGCGGAGGCCCGCCGTACCGGCTACCCGGGCGGGGGAACACCGCTGCCCGACCGGGCTAGCCGGGGCCGGCATCCCCCGGTTCGATCAAGGAAGCCGTCCACGGGGGAAACACGGGCAACCGCCACCTCGGCACGTTCCGGCACTTCATCGCCGCGGCCCGCGTCATCGGCCGGCGCGACGCCCCGCGCCGCCTCGCGCTCGGCGCCGGGTCCGCCCTGGTCGCCGCGTGCTCCGCCGCCGCCTCGAACGGGGACAGGCTGGACGTCAGCCGCTCCGGCACCACCCTGCGCATCGCCGACACCGCGAACGGCCGCCCCACCACTCACGTCCGCACCCGCGCCCGAGCACCGCTCCTTACGCCGTCGGCCCAACTCGGGCGCTCCACACGGGCCGTGGCGCATCCGTGGCTCCCACGAACCGGGCGGCCTGCCACCCGAGCGGAGGAGCACCGCCGGCCGCGGGACACCGAACCCGGGCAGGCCCCGTGCCGGTAGTCCGGTTGCCCGGCCCGGGATGGTGGCTATCTTCTGAAAAGGAGATGAATATGCCAATTTGCCTCTTCCTGCCACCCATCCGCCGGGAGAGGCCTGACCCGCGCGACAAAGGGGCATCATGGCGAACAAGCCGAAGAAGAGGTTCATGAGGGAGGCCGTGCGCCTCGCGACGGAGTCGGTGGTGAACGGCTGGGGCGGGCCGTTCGGCGCGGTGGTCACCCGTGACGGCGAGATCATCGCCCGCGGCCAGAACCGGGTCCTGCTGACCGGCGACCCGACGGCACATGGCGAGGTCGAGGCCATCCGCAAGGCGATCCAGGTGCTCAACCCGGAGGCGCCGTCGATCGCGGTGAACCGTCAGAACGAGAGCACGCTGGAACTCATCCCGAGCGAGCCGTCGGACAAGGAGCCGTTCCGCGCCCGGATGCTCAAGGGCTGCGAGATCTACACCAGCGGCCAGCCGTGCCCGATGTGCATGAGCGCCATCTACTGGTCCCGGTGCGACGCCGTCTACTTCAGCCGGAACCTGGACGAAACCGCGGAGATCGGGTTCAGCGACGAGTACCAGTACAAGGACTTCGAGAAGCCCATCGAGAAGCGGAGCATCCACATGGAGCAGAGCTTCCGCAAACTCGGCAAGCCCGCGTACGACGCGTGGAGGGCCAGGCCCGACAAGCACCCCTACTGACCTGTCACCACCTCCGCGACAGCGCGGCGGGGCCGGGTGAACCAGCAGGCCAGCAGCAGGTTGGGCACCCAGCACAGCCAGGCGATGGCGGTGTAGGAGGTGCGGAAGTCCAGGTGCGCGGCCGTCGCGGCGACCAGCATCAGGCGCAGCGTGACGGCGGCGAAGGTGAGCGCGAAGCTGCGGATCATCCAGCTGCGGTGGTCGGCCACCCGGCCGTCGAGGATCGCCCGCAGCCCGGCGTTGCCGGTCACCAGCCAGGCCACGGCCAGGCCGACGAAGCCGAGCCTCGCGACCGCTCCCCCGTACGCGACGGGCGCCAGCAGCAGCGCGCCCACCCCGCCGACCAGGCAGCCGAGCAGGTAGACGACGCCGATCCGGCGGTGCAGGCGCGGCCGGCGCTCGCGCAGACGGGCGGAGAACTGCCAGGGCCCGACCGCGAGTGCGGTGATCGCGCCGAAGATGTGGATGTAGAGCGGGACTTCGTGGCTCAGGTAGGTGGCGCGCTGCTGCTCGAAGAACCCCGCGGGGTCGAAGCTGAAGTACTTGGCGGAGACCACGGCGATGAGAGTGGCGAGCACCGTCATGACGGCCCAACCGGCCCGTGTGATGCGCATGGACCGAGTGTCCGGCCTGGCGGCCCGGGCCGACATCCGGGTTGCCCCCGAGAGGAACCCCCAGAGAACCCCACCTCCCTTCCGGGGGTTGGCACTTGGCGCCCGATGTCAAGATCGTTCCCTCGAAAGTGTCATTCCGGAACGGAGTTCCTTGGAATCGATCGCGGCGCGGCTAGCGTGAGCGGTGATCACCACGAGAACTCCCCACGGACCGAAGGAATCCCATGTCCGACGCCTATGTCCTCGTCAAGGGCAACACCGCCGAGATCAGCCTGCCCGCCGGCGCCAAGGTCGCCGTCAAGGCCAAGACCAACTCGTCCAACGTCCAGAAGGTGCGGCTCACCAGCAAGGATGGCGTCGTCGACCTGGCGTTCAGCGGGACCGGCGAGCACAACGCCGTCATCGGCCAGGAGACCATCACCGGGCAGGCCGGCCTCACCGCCGTCTTCGAGTTCAGCGAGGGCGACGGCGTCTTCAAGCCGAGCAGGCTCAACTCCGGTGGCCCGTACGAGATCGGCGCCTACAACCTGATGGTGCTCGTCGCCGAGAACGGCGACGACGCCGACTACAACGACACCATCCTCGAGTTCAGCTGGTACACCCCGAAGTAGCCGCAGGGGCGGCAGGCACGCCTCTGGCCCGGCGCGGGATCCCGCGCCGGGCCGGAGGCGTGTCCGCGGGCGGCGCGGTCAGGCGGGCTGCCAGAGCTCGATGCGGTTGCCCTCGGGGTCGGTGACCCAGCCGAACCGGCCGACCCCGTCCATCTCCTGCGTCTCCCCGGCCACGTCGGCCCCCTTGGCGCGCAGCTGGGCGAGCATCGCCTCCAGGTCGCGGACGCGGAAGTTGAGCATGGTCTGCTGGCCGCGGGGCCCGAAGTAGTCGGTCCCGGACTCGAAGGTCGCGAACACCGTCGGCCCGGCTTCCTGCTGCCACAGGCCGTGCTCGTCGGCGTCCAGCCCCAGGCAGTCGCGGTACCAGGCGCCCAGCGCCGCCGGGTCGGCGGCCCGCAGGAAGTATCCACCGATGCCGAGCACTCGTTCCATGCCGTCATCCTGCCAGGCCGGCGGCCGCCACCCCGATCACCTCCAAGGAGGCGCCCACAACCGGGTGAAGCGGCGGCGAGCGTGAACCGTCCCGGGGTGGGGTCGGGCCTTCACCCGTGAAGGCCCGAACCCACGGTCGAGGGCGTCATACAGCACGATCCGGTTCGCGGAACGGTTGAGGATCCACAGCACGCGATGCCCACGTGGCGTCCCGGCTCCCCCCGGACACGTACGCGCCGAATACGGAGGTGTCGAGATCCTTGAGGGACTCCAGTACCAGCGTGGCAATCGCGAAGCGAGGATCACTGCGATCAGCGGCCTCGGGAACGGCGACGACCGCCATCTGGGCTGACACGCCGGCGAGGACGCCGTTGAGCGAGTCCTCGATCACGACGCATTCGTCGGGTGACGCGCCGAGGGCGGCGGCTGCGCGGAGATAGGCGCCCGGGTGGGGCTTGCCGTGTTCGTCGTCTTCGGCCGAGAACACGGCATCGAAGGATCGGTCAAGGCCGGTGCTCGCGAGCGCATGCCGAATCACCGACTCCGGCGAAGACGACACGACGGCCATCGCCCTCGATGCGCGCGCGCACGCCGCGACGGCGTGTTCGGCGCCGGGTTTCAGCGCCACTCCCTCCAACCTGCGGCACACGGCGGCCACGATCTGCTGCTCGACGTCGTCGGGGTCGGCTTGAATCGTGGCCCGATCGAACCAGTAGGCCACCATGTCCCGTTGCCGCAGCCCGCGCGTCGCCGCCTGCATCTCCGTTGTGAGGTGCAGGCCAAGCGGACCGAACACGTCACGCTTTGCCGCGTCCCAGACCGGCTCGGAGTCGATCAGAAGGCCGTCCAGGTCGAACAGGACAATCGGTTGCATCGGTTGCTCTTTCGTTGGCGATCACGCGAGGACGAGACGATTCGCTGCCCCGCCGTGCATGAGCGGATGGTGCCGTGGCCGATGACGAGGCCCATGAGCCGCCAGCCGGCCCGGCGGCGAGCGTGAACCGTCCCGGGGCGGGCTCGTCGGCCCACCCCCGGTCGGCCGGCCGCTTCATCCTCGATCGAACTCCTTCCACACTAGCCGGAACCGGCTCCAGTCCGAGTACGGAAGTTGATCTTCTGACAGGACATCACCGGCTTCCCGCCGGATGCTTGCCCGGTGAGCGTGGCGAGGACGCGCTGGCGGTGGGGAGCGAGCGCGTCCGTGGAAAGCGCGGGACGCCACACCGGGACGATCGAGCCCGATCGCGCGGGCCCTCGGCAGGGAGACTCCTGCGGGAGCGTTCGTCGCGGGCACCGGCCCGGAGGAATCACCGGCTTCCGGGCCGGCTTCACCTGCCTGTCCGGGCCGTCTCCGCTTCGGCGAGCTCAGCGAGTACCCGGTCCGCCGCCTCCCGAAGCCCCTCCACGCGCTCGCGCGCGGCCGGCTCCCACTCCTCCAGGAGACCCACCAACGGCTTCTTACGCCTGGGACAGTGGAACGCCGGCTCTCCGACGCGGCGCTGGTGCCGCATCAGCGGAACCGTATCGATGTCTGCGCGGCTTTAGGGGTTGATGAACGAGTGATCTGGCCCAACAGCGTCCGGGCGAACGTCAAGACCGGGCACGACCGGGAGGTGTTCGCCGTCTATCCGCACCGGTCGGCCTGCCCTCAGTCGGTCTGGGCGCAGCTGATCGCCGAGGCGCGGTCCGAGGTCTTCCTCGCCGGGTACACCAACTACTTCGTCTGGCTGGAGCAGCCCGCCCTCCTCCAGACCCTGCGGCGCAAGGCCGAGAGCGGCTGCCGCATCCGCTTCCTCCTCGGCGATCCCGAGTCCGGGACGACGCGCCGGCGCGAGCAGGTCGAGGACGTGGCCCTCACCGTGTCCACCCGGATCCGGGTCACGCTGGAGCACCTGGCCAAGCTCTCCGGCAGCCCGGGCGTCGAGGCGCGCTTCAGCTCCCCGGAGGACGGCCCGAACCACATCGGCCTGTCCGTCTTCCGCTTCGACGAACACGCCCTGGTCACCCCGCACCTGGCCCGCACCGTCGGCCACGACTCCCCGTTGATGCACCTGCGGCGCAGCGAGGAGAACGGCATGTTCGACCGCTTCGCCGAGCACATCGAGGAACTCTGGTCCCGGGGCAGCGCCATCCCCACCGACCCGGCCCGCGCATAGGAAGTCGGCCCCGCCGACTTCCTGCTCCACCGCTCAACCAGGAGGGCACCACCATGAACAGCGGCGGCCGGAACGGCTTCGGTGACGGCGCCGCCGATCCCTCTCCCGCAGCGCTCCACTCCGTGTCCGTCGCGGGAGTGGTCGTCCACGAGGACGGGCGCGTGCTGGCGATCCGGCGGGCCGACAACGGCACCTGGGAGCCGCCGGGCGGCGTCCTCGAACTCGCCGAGACCGTCGAGGACGGCCTGTGCCGCGAGATCCGAGAGGAGACCGGCATCGAGGTCGGCGTCGACCAACTCACCGGCGTCTACAAGAACATGAGCCGTGGCGTCGTCGCTCTGGTCTTCCGCTGCCACCCCACCGGCGGCGCCGAACGGCTCTCCTCCGAGTCCACCGCCATCGCCTGGCTGACTCCCGACGAGGTCACCGACCGCATGGCCGAGGTCTACGCCGTCCGCGTCCTCGATGCCCTGCACCCCGGCCCCGCCCGCGTCCGCTCCCACGACGGCCGGCACCTCACAACCGCCCCCGAACGCCTCGCGTGAGAAGTCGGCCCCGCCGACTTCCCGCTCCGCCGTCCATGGCTACGGGCCGCGCGCGCCCTTACGGACCCCTCTCGGCAGGCCGGTCGCCGACGGCGTCCCCGGCCTCATGTCCGTGCACGACTCCAAGGACCCCTCCGGCCGGGCCCTCCCCCGCTCCTGTGCGGGGCCGGGGACCGGTTCGATTCGCGGGAGGCGGGTCTTCTCCCCCACGGGCTCCAACTGCGGGCGGTCCGCCCGCAGTCGCGGCGTGACGGCCGGGGGCAGCGGGCGGCAGCGGCCGTCCGCGCCCAGGTGCGGCTCGGCTCCAGAGCCACCTCCGCCAGGCGGGCATGAAAGCCAGCCGGAAGACGTGGTGGCTGAGGGAGGGGTGGTTGCCGGTGAGCGTCTGCACGAAGGTCTCGGTGAAGTCGACGGCCGAGTCGTCGAATCCGAGCTTGCCGACGACAACGGCGGGCACGCCCCCGTCGGACAGCCGCTGGCTGTCGACGTTGCTCAGGTCCCGAAGCTTCGCCTCGATGGCCTGTCGTCCCTGGACCTGCTGGCCTTCGAAGGTGAGCAGCGCGTCCTCCGCGTAGAACCCCCGCCACGCCTGCGCGGGACTCGCCGCCCTCGTCGAAGTGGGCGCAGTAGCCCTCATGGCGGGTGAGCTCACAGGGAGGTCGTCGTCAGAGTGCGGTTTCGGCTGTTCCGGCACTGTTTGTTGGCTCTCGGAGGTCGGACCGCCCCGGGAGCGTCCGAGCCGTCCCTCGGGGTGATGCTGCCGGGGGGGGGGGGGGCCCCCCCGCCCCCCCGCCCCCCCCCCCCCCCCCCCCCCCCCCCCCCCCCCGGGCCCCCCCCCCCGCCCGCCGCCCCCCCCC
>NZ_JBIAXP010000013.1:119376-146078 GCF_042896795.1 Kitasatospora sp. NPDC001261 | reverse complement strand
GGTGTTCGGGGGGTGGGTGGGGGCGGGGGGGGGGCGCCCCGCCGGGGGGGGGGGGGTGGGGGGGGGGGTGTTGGGGGGGGGGGGGGGGCGCCGGGGCGCCCCCCCGCCGCCCCCCGCGACCGCGCACGTCACGCCGGCGAGGTGGCCGTCCGGGCGAGGTGCCGGGTGAGGAAGCGGGCCGCGCTGTCGGCCTCGGACCTGGGGAAGTCGAAGTGCTTGCCCGCGTTGGCGTGCAGTGTCTTCTCCGTCGAGGCGAAGGCGTCGAAGAGTGCGAGGGCGGCCTCGCGCGGGATGCGCTCGTCGTCCCACTGCATGGCGAACTCGATCGGGACGGTGATCCGCCGCGCCTGCTCGACCAGGGCGTCGGGCCACATCAGTCCGAAGACCGCGGCCGTGATCCTGGGCTCGGCCGCCACCAGCGGCACGCCGAGCGCGGTGCCCATGGCGATGCCGAAGTAGCCCACCGGCCCGTCGGCACCGATCTCCGGCAGCTCCTGGAGGGCGTCCAGGGCCACCTGCCACTCGGGCACGGCGAGCTCGGCCAGACGGGCGTTGTAGCGGACGACGACCGGGCCCTCCGGCTCGCCCGCCGCCTGCGCCGCGCGCAGTTCGGCGACGTCCGCCTCGTCCTGCGCGCTGCGCGGCCGGCCGCCGTGACCGGGTGCGTCGAGGACGGCGACGTGGAAGCCGCAGCCGGCCGTCAGGAGTCGCGCCCGGCCCGCCATGGAGGGGTGCTTCTTGTGGGCGCCGCCGCCGTGGCCCATCAGGACCAGGGGCGCGCGACCGGTGTCGGTGGCAGGGGAGGCGGGTGACCAGAGCACGCCGGGGACGCCGCCCACGGTGAAGTCGCGTTCGGTCATGCCGTCCGCCGTGGACTCGGCGGTGAAGTGAAGGGGCTGGGAAGAGTGCATCGGTGTGGCCTTTCGGGAGTTGCCTGCTCATCGCGGCGCTCCCGGCGACACCCTGCGTCAGTCGCCGGCCGTGAACCCCAAGGGGAGCACCCATATCGGTACTGCGGTCATGGGTCTCACCTCCTCGGGCGGTGTCACGGTCGACTGCAAGCTACAAGCCCGGGCCTCGTCCCGTCCAACCCTTTTTCCCGGCCACGTGATCACGGCTCCACGCGCCCCGGTGCCAAGCGGCCGTACGCATTCCTACAAGACCGCCGCTTCCGCGCCCGGACAGGATGGGCTTCCGAAGGACCCCTACAAGGAGGTTTCATGCTGAAACGCCTGAAAGCGGGAACCATGAAGAAGCGTCTGCTCGCGGTGCCCTTCGCCGTCGCGGCCGCCCTGGCGGTGTGCGTCGCCCCGGCCGCGTCCGCCGCCACCGGCGCTGGTGGCTCGGGCGCCGGCCAGGCGGGCTTCTCGGCGCAGGCCCGGGACCTGGGGCTGAGCGGTGCCCAGACCAGGAGCCTGCAGGACCGGGTCGACGACTACCTCGCCAAGACCCCCGGGGCGAGCCAGGTGGCCGTCAACAAGATCGCCCTGCCCGGCGGCGAGCTGCTGCTCCCGCTGCCCGGGGAGGAGCGGGCCCGCGACCTCGCCGCCAAGGGCGACTCCCCCACCCTGTCCTCGGGCTGCCCGTACACCTACGTGTGCGCGTACAGCGGCACGAACTTCACGGGCGAGGAACTGCGCCTGTTCACCTGCAACTACCCGGTCCGCATCTACTGGACCGGGACCGGATCGTGGATCAACAACCAGCGGTCCACGCTGTACGCCAGGTTCTACGGCGCCGACGGCAACGTCGGCTGGACCTCGCCCGGCGGCTACAGCGAGGACCGCGCGGCCCCCTGGGGCTGGGTCTACTGGCTCAGCCCCTGCTAGAACGGCCGCGTCGGAGTGGGAAGTCGGCCACGCCGACTTCCCACTCGCTACCACACAGGCGACCGGAGCACGACAAGAACGGTCCACTGCGGGTGCTCGGCACGGTCGCGTTGCTACGTTCCGGCCCATGGACTTCACCAGCATCGCGAACTCGTTCGTCCAGCACTACTACGCGACCTTCGACGGCGGCAGCGCCACCCGCAACAACCTGGCGAGCCTCTACCGCCCCGAGTCGATGCTCACCTGGGAGGGCAAGCAGGTCCAGGGACAGGCGGGCATCATCGAGACGATCAACAAGCCCGAACTCGCCGTCGTCAAGCACAGCGTCACCTCCTCCGACGCCCAGCCCGCCCCGGGCGGCGGCGTCCTGGTCCTGGTGACCGGCAACCTCGCCGTCGACAACGCCTTCGACAAGCCGATGCTCTTCACCGAGACCTTCAACCTGCAGCCGATCCCCGGCCAGCCCGGCGGCTTCTTCATCTACAACCAGGTCTTCCGCCTCGTCTTCGCCTGATACGGCGGCCGGCTCCGGTGCTGCGGCTGCGTGAACTGGCCGACGGCGACGCCGAGTCGGTTCGCCGCATCCATGCCGACGGGTCCGCCACGGATGTGTGGTTCGGCGCGATGACCGGCGTCCAGGCCCTCGCCTACGTCCGCGAGGCCGCCACGGACCCCGGCCTCCTCGTTCGCGGCATCGAGGTGGGCGGGGACCTGCTCGGCGTCGTCCGGCTCCGGCTCGACCCCGGCCGCGGCACCGGCCGGCTCAGCTACGTCGTGCGCGAGGACGCCCGGGGCAGCGGCCACGCCACCGCCGCCGTACGGCAGTTCCTCACCGGCGACGGCCTGCCCGCCCGGGTGCTCGCCGTCCACCGGGAGGCCAACCCCGCCTCCGGCCGGGTCCTCGCCAAGGCCGGATTCACCCCCACCTGCACGAGCGCCGGCCTCGTCCACCACGAACGCGCGCGCCGCTGAGCGGCACTCCGGAGTAGGAAGTCGGCCCAGTCGACTTCCTACTCCTCCCCCGCCCCACCGGAACGGCGGCGTCGGCCCCGACCCGCCTCCGGCCTTGGCCACCAGGGGGACCGGAGCGCGGAGCAGCGGGCGGGACACCGTGGCAGCGCCTCGTCGCGGGACCGGAGCGGGGACGGAACCGGATGACGGACCATCACGCTCACCGGCGCGAGGGTCCGTCCCGGCCCGGGGCCTACGCGGTCGCCGGTCAGTCGGCCAGGGAGCCCCGGTACTCGACGGGACCCTCGCCCGGGAACTGGGCCGTGCCCCGGAAGCTGTTGCCGTCGTCGAAGAAGGTGACGTTGCCCGCCCCCGCGTCGGGGCTGGTCCAGGTGACCGTGGTCCCCGTCGAGGGAGTGCCGTCACCGACGGCCTGCCCACGGTTGGCGATGTTGAGGGTGAGGGGCTCGTCCGCCTGCCAGCCCCCGCCGCCCGTGTAGATCTCCGTGTTGTACGTGGCCATGCTCGTCTCCTTTCCCGGTCACCGCACCGGGTCGGCCGGTCGCGGCAACGGCTGTCGGAAAGGGCGCCCCCATGACGCCCGCCCGTTCAACGCCCATGGTGGGGAAAGGACACCGGCCGGCCTCCCGATCCGGGCCCGGTGCGGCCCGCGTCATCCGGGTTCGGAACGTGACGGCCCGGACGGCGGTCAGAAGAGGCCCGCGCGCATGTGCCGGGTGAGGTTCTCCAGGATCTCCCGCAGCCACGGGCTGCGGACGGCAGGCAGCCGGGCCAGGGTGTGCCGGAACACGCCCGCGTCGGCCCGGAAGGGGTAACGGGCGCGCGGAGCGGGCGGGTCGTCGCGCAGAACGCCGTCGGGCATGCCGCCCGACGCGGGGACGGGCAGGTGCGGCTCGGGGAAGGCCAGCCACCGCCACACCCCGACCGGCAGCGGCACCGGGTACGCGTGGGAGGCCTGAGCGGGCGGGGCCCAGGCTTCTCCCGTCCGGGGGTGGGTCGGCACGAGGAGGATGTCGGCCCCGCTGGCGGGGGCGGGCAGTCCCGGTCCGGCCAGGACGGCGCGCAGCGGCGACGGGCCCGCGGGCAGCAGGGCGTCGAGGGCGCGTTGGAACACCTCCGCGGCCAGGCCGTGCGGGACGGTCACCGGACGGCGTTCCGAGGCCGCCGGCAGGTGGGCGAGCGACCGGCCGGGAGCAGCCGTCGGTACCTGTGGATCAGCTGATCCGGTCAGGCGCGGTAGCGGGGGTATCCGCCCAGTTCGGGGAGCTCGCTCTCGAAGTCGCAGGCGGCAACGGCCTGGTATCCGGCGTCCCATGTCGCTGTGAGGAATCGGGAGACGGCATCCACCATGGTGGCCCGCCGCCCCTCCACGTCGATCTTGAGCGGCCAGCCGACGAAGTCGTCGGCCAGTCCGGCGTCGGGGTTGGGCTGGATGTCGAGCTCCAGGTCACCGAACCGGACCGTGTACTCGTCGGCCGGGACGCCCAGCACCGCTGCCACGAGCCCGGTCACGTCCTGTCGGCTCGCGCCCTGCACGAAGACCGCGCAGTAGTCGTTGTCCTCGGTGCCCGTCATGCGACCTGGTCCTGCCTTTCAACGAGATCCGAGCCGACTCGATCGACTTGAAGGCTACGGCCGACCCGGCGGTCCGGCAGCCGGGCCCCCTTGGCCACCCCGGTGCGCGGGCGCACGGCGGCGAAGGTCGACCCTACGGGGTTCGTGGTCCGCGGGTGGACCCAGTGCTCGGCGGGGAAGTCCTGGAACGCTTCCCTTCCCCAGGACACCAGGGCACCGGGGCACCCGACCGTCGCTCCGGGTGCCGAACGGCCCGGGCTGTCCGGGCCGTTCGGCATCCAGTCGCGGGGCACCGTTCATCCGGCACGTGCGGAGGGGGGTCGGTTCCTGAGTCGGCCGGCGGTGCCCGGGGGCCGGGTCAGGCCTTCCAGGCGCCCCAGTAGACGTCGGCGTTGTTGCCGGAGCCGCTGTCGCGGGTCGTGCGGAACATGCCCTGGGTGGTGCCGTTGTCGTCGTAGCCGTTGGAGCCGGTGTAGGGGTTGTTCCAGTGCAGCCTGACGGTTGCGCCGTTGCGCCAGCCCTCCTCGCAGTTGGACGCCTGGAACGTCACCGAGCCCTCGGTGCCGGTCATGAAGCCGTTGCTCTCCGACTGGAAGACGGCGTCCCCGGTGTTGCCCAGCCACTGCGGCGGCTCCTGGCCCTGGGTCCAGATGCCGTGGGACAGCGAGTAGTCGGTCCGGTTGAGCGTGCAGCCGGTGCCGTTGTGCAGGTGGACCGTGGTGCTGCGGGCGGCCGAGAGGGCGGCCTGGGCGGGGGCCGGGGCGGCCTGGGCGGTGCCGGTGGCGATGGTGCCGAGCCCGATGGCGGTCACCGCGGCCAGCGCGGCGGTACGTGCGGAGATACGCATGGTCTCCCTCGATTCCGTGGGTCGTGGGTGGGTTGCGCGGGCTGTGTTCCGCGCCGTGGTGAACGATCCGGCCGGCCGGTCAACGAACGGTGGACGGCGCGGTGAACGCCGTGACATGTGCGGTTCATCGTTTGTCGACGCACATGGTGTTCGCACCCCCGGGAGGCCGCGCGCCCGCCTGGCCGCAGGACGCGGGGCGGGGCGGCCCGGTGGTTGACGACGGCGCTCGCGTGCGGCCAGGGGACCGTAGTGGCGCGGCAGGTGGCCAGGAACTCGCAGCGGTCGGCGGCTCAGGAGGGCACGGCGTCGTCGGGCAGCGCATCGACGACCGCCGCGACGGCCGCCTCCGCGCCGTCGACGTCCTGCAGCCGCCCGTCGTCGAACCGCACCCGGTAGCGGCCGTCACCGAGTGGCGCGACCCTCGGCAGGTCGTAGGAGATCGGCGGCGCCGCCCGGCGGCTGAAGGTGAGCCAGTACATGCTCCGGCCCGGCGACAGGGCCCGCAGGCGTGGCTGTGCGTGGGCCGCCTCGACGAGTTCCCGCAGGCCGGTTTCGTGTCGGCGCTCGTGCGTGGCGGACTCGCGCAGTCGGCGCCATCGGACCGGCACGGCGTCGCCCCGTTCGTGGGCCTCGGCCAGTTCCCAGGTCCGCGGGAAGGGCGACCGCGCGAGGAGTTCGGCGAGGCGGGCCCCCGCCTGCCAGGTGGCCACCGCCCCGGCGGCCTCGGCGAGGTCGCCGGTGCTGCCGGTGGCCAGGTGGACTCCGCCCGCCCAGCAGCTGACGTCGAAGCCGCGCTCCCTCGCCGTCATCCCGACCCGTGTCAACCGGTCCCCGGCGCTCACCCGCGCCGCCGTCCGGCGCCGGCCCGGCCCGGCTCGGCGGCCGGCTCGCCCCCGAGCCGGAGCCCCGCCCGATCGGCGTGCGCCCGAAGGGCGTTCAGCAGCGACCCGGCCCGCGCCACGTCGGGGTAGTGGGCCGCGTAGGGGCGCAGGGCGTCGTCCTCGTCCGCTGCCGGGACGGGGGTCTGTTCGGGCATGCGGTCGAGTCTGCCAGGCCTCGGCGCCGCTTTCCGGTGCTCACGGACGAGTGAACGGACAGCCGCGGGTGGTCGTGCGGTTCGGCGGCAGCGTGTACATCGCCTGACCGTACCGCCCCAAAGGCCCCACTCACGCGGGGTCTGAAATGCCCTCGCCGCGGTCGCCCGGCAGGCCGAACAGCGGCAGGCAGGGCGCCAGCCCGTCGAGGGTGACGGGGACGTCGCGCCGCGCCTGCCAGCGCTCCCGGGTGAGCCTCAGCCGCCGCTCCGTCACGCCGCGCCCGCGGACCAGGTGGCGGTCGACGCCGTCGGGTTCGTAGCCGTGCTTGCGCGACACGGCGTACGAGGAGGGGTTGTCCTCGAAGGCGCCCGACACCGCCTCCGTCGCGCCCAGGCCCGCGAAGGCCAGGTGCAGGACGGCGGCGCGCATCTCGGTGCCGATGCCCTGCCGCTGGTGCCGCGCGCCGAGCCAGGAGCCGGTGGAGGCCTGCCGCAGGACGGCGAAGTCGCGGGCGGCGACGGTCTGCAGGCCGACGACCCGGCCGTTCTCGAAGACGGCCAGGTTCAGGGCCCAGTCGTCCGGGGACCAGTTGCCCCGGCGCAGCCAGTGGTGCTGGACCACCGAGCGGGCGCGCTGGGCCGGGGGGAGGTCGGTCCACGGGACGATGAAGGGCATCCGGTCCGGTTCGTGGACGCCTTGGGCGGCGAGGTCGGCCAGGGCGGCGAGTTCGTCGTCGGCGGGCAGGCGCAGTTCGAGGCGGGGGGTGCGCAGGCGCAGGCCCAGCAGCGGCCAGTGGTCGGTCAGCATGCGCCATTGTCGGGGGCGGTGGCGGCCGCGGTCATCCGGATTTCCGCGTTCCGACCTCCGGGCTTTCCCGGCCCTGCTCCGGCGCGCCGCGCGGAGTGGGAAGTCGGCCGGGCCGACTTCCCACTCCCGACCGCTCCCCGCCCGCTCGTCCGCCCTACTCGACGACCTCGGCCTTCACCAGGACCACGTCCTCCTTGGGGACGTCCTGGTGGCCGGCCCTGGAGCCCGTGGCGACGGCCCTGATGGCGTCCACGACCTCCTGGCCCTCGACCACCTCACCGAAGACGGCGTAGCCCCAGCCCTGGGGGTTCTTGCCGCTGTGGTTGAGGAAGTCGTTGTCGGCGACGTTGATGAAGAACTGGGCGGTGGCCGAGTGCGGGTCCCCCGTGCGGGCCATCGCCACCGAGTACTTGACGTTCTTCAGGCCGTTGTCGGCCTCGTTCTCGATGGGCGCGCGGGTCTCCTTCCGCTTCAGTCCGGGCTCCATCCCGCCGCCCTGGACCATGAAGTTGTCGATGACCCGGTGGAAGACCGTCCCGTCGTAGAAGCCGTCCGTGACGTACCGGAGGAAGTTCTCCACCGTCGCCGGGGCCTTCTCCGCGTCGAGGCGCAGGACGATGTCGCCGTGGTTGGTACTCAGTTTGACCTTCGACATGATGACCTCACTGTCTGCATGGTGGCGGCTACGAGAACGCTCACCGCGCATTGTGGCAGGAGGGGCGGCCGGGGCTGCTGAGGTTCCCGTCGTGGCGCCGGGACGCGGGAAGTCGGCCGGGCCGACTTCCCGCTCCGGGCACTTGCGGGAGAACGACCCCCGCCCGCACTGTAAGTGGGCGATCGACTACGTCCCGTCAGGAAGTGCGCGATGTCCCCTCTCTCCCTTGTCCGCGGCCGCGTGACGGCCGTGGTGTGCGTGCCGCTCCTCGCCCTCGCGGCCCTGATCGCACTCTGCGCCCCGGCACAGGCGACCCCGACGCGGGCGACCCCGACGCGGGCGACCCCCGCGCAGGCGACCGCGGGCCGGGCCGCGCCCGGGCCGGTGACGGCGGAGGGCCGCCGGGCCCTGGTCAACTTCGGCACCGTGAAGTGGTTCAACGCCGAGAAGGGGTTCGGCTTCATCACGCCGGACATCCCCGGCCCGGACCTCTTCGTCCACTACTCGAGCATCATCGGGGGCGGGTTCCGGAGCCTGACGGAGGGCGAGCGGGTGGAGTACCAGGTGGAGCAGGGGCCCAAGGGGCCGCAGGCCGTGAACGTCATCCCGCTCTGAGCAGGAAACCCGCCACACCGCCCGCCCGGGGCCTCAGTTGGCGAGGCTGAAGTCGCCGCCCACCGGTGCGGCGATCTTGTCGATGCCGGTGAGCGCGGTGAGGGTGGGCACCGGGGTGCTGCTGTCGGTGGTGGTGCCGTCGCCGAGCTGGCCGGAGCCGTTGCTGCCCCAGGAGTGCACGGTGCTGGTGCCCGACAGCGCCACGGTGTGCTCCCGGCCGGCGGCCACCAGGCGGACGTCCGTCAGGCCGGGGACGGTGACGGGCAGGACGCGGAAGACGGTGGTGCCGTCGCCGAGTTGGCCGGCGGTGTTCTGGCCCCAGGCCTTGAGGCGGCTGTCGTCGTCGACCACGGCCATGCTGTGGTTGCAGCCGGCCGCGATCTGCGAGATGCCGCCCGACCAGGTCGGCCGGGTGGCGACCGGGGTGAAGCGGTTGATGGTGGTGTTGTCGCCGAGCTGGCCGGTGGCGTTGTAGCCCCAGGCCTTCACCGAGGCGCCGGCGCCCGGCTTGCCGACCAGGACGAGGTTGTGGCCGGCCCCGGCGGCGATCCGGCTCACGCCGGTCAGGCCGCTGACCGGCGCCGGGAGGCCGCGGCTCGCCGAAGTCCCGTCGCCCAGCTGGCCGTTGCCGTTGTAGCCCCAGGCCCACACGGTGCCGTCCTCGCGCAGCGCCAGGCTGTGGTGGAGGCCGGCGGCGATGGCGACGACCTTGTGCAGGCCCTCGACCCGGACCGGGACGCCGCTGTCGGAGTTCGTCCCGTTGCCGAGCTGGCCGTGGGTGTTCTGCCCCCAGGCCACCACGGTGCCGTCGGCGAGCAGGGCGAGGCTGTGCGCGCCGCCGGCCGCGATGTCGGTGGCGTCGGAGACGTCGACCACCTGGCCGGGGGCGTTGTGGCTGAACACGGTGCCGTCGCCGAGCTGGCCCGAGCCGTTGACGCCCCAGGACTGCACCGTACGGTCCGTCAGCAGGGCCAGCCCGTACCCGAGGCTCGCACCGGCGCCGCCGGCGGCGATCTTCACCACCTCGGCGCTGGTGAGCCCGAGGACGGTGGTGGCCGTGGTGCGGAGGTCGGCCCAGGTGCCGTCCCCGAGCTGGCCGGAGCGGTTGTTGCCCCAGGACTTCAGGCGCTTCTCTGCCATGCGACGATGCCTCTTAACTGATGTGACAATAAGTCAAATCGTCGACACGTCAGGACGGTTGACGAGTCCGCGATCATGGCCCGACGCTACCCACGCGCCCGCCGCCCGCACCGGAAGCCGCCACGCGGCCACCCGAACGGGTGATGGGCCCCCGCAGCCCGGCACCGGCCGCGACCCCGCACGCATTCCACACACCCCTGCCGTTGTGTATACGGCCCGTCACCCCTAGTGTCGGCGGTCTCCGCGCGCGGGGCAGCGCGCGGAGACCGTCACGCCTTGAGGAGGGCAAGCCCGTGGCCGACACCTTCGTGCCCATGGAGCCGACCGCGTACGTCACGCGACGGAACCTGGCCGGCGCCAAGGAACTCCCCGACGCCCCGGCCGACTTCGAGAACGCCCAACGCGGCCTGCTCGCCACCCCGCCCTACCGGGCCCTGCCGTCCCTGGACGGCGAGGAGGCGGTCTGGCACTTCCACGCCTTCGACTTCCACACCCCCGACACCCCCGCCGACGCCGACTCCCCGGTGGCGGCGGCGCTGCGCCGCCAGGGCCTACTCGCCCTCCCCTCGGGCCTGTTCCGGGTCGCCGACGGCCTCTACCAGGTGCGCGGCTTCGACCTCGCCAACCTGACCGTCGTCACCGGCCCCCGCGCCCTGCTGGTGATCGACCCGCTCGGCTCGTACGAGACGGCCCGCGCCGCCCTGGCCCTGTACCGCTCCACCACCGGGGACACCCGCCCGGTGCGGGCCGTGGTCCACACCCAGAGCGGGGTGGACCACTTCGGCGGCGTGCGCGGGCTGTTCACCGGATCCCGCGCCGGCCTGCCCGCCGGACCGCCCGCCGACCTCGCGGTGTACGCGCCCGACGGGTTCCTCGCCGACGCGGTGCTGCGCCAGGTCACCGAGGGCGCCCGGCAGGCCCGCCTGGTCGACTACGCCTACGGCACCCGGCTCGGCATCGGCCCGCTCGCCCTGGCCGGCTCCGACCTCGGCCGCACCGTCTCCACCGGCCGGCCGGACTTCCTCGCCCCCACCGACACCGTCGGCGGCCCGCTGTCCGCCCCGACGCCCCGGGCCCACTGGCCCGCCTGGACCGGGATCCCCTGGCAGGAGGGCCTGTACGCGGTCGAGGCCGCCGGGGTGCGGATGGTCCTGCGGCCCGCGGGCGGGCACGCCTCCCCCGCCGAACTGAACCTCTACCTGCCCGCGCACCGCGCCGTGTACCTGGCCGGCGCCGGACTGCTCGGCGCCCCCGGCCCGGCCCGCGCCGAACTGCTGGACGCCACCGCCGCCGCCTTCGGCACCCCGGCCGAGGTCGGACTCGGCGCCTACGGGCACCCGGTGTGGGGCGCCCCGTACGTGTCCGCGTGGCTGGCCGCCCACCGCGCCGCCGCCGGCACCCTGCCCGACGCGGGCGCCGTCGCCCCGCTGCTCGCCGCCCCCGGCCACCTGGACACCCCCTCCCGCACCGTGCGCGAGGTGTGGGCGCGCCTGACCGGCACCGCCCTGGGCGCCGCCCGGCCGGCCGTCACCGCCCGGGCGCAGCTCGCGGCCGCGGACGGCGCGCACCGGGACGGCACGGAACGGTACGGCTCCGAACAGGACGGCGCGCGGCGGGCGGTGGACGCGGCGCAGCGCGCGTACGACGGCGGGGGCGGTGGCGGCGGGGGCGGTGGCGGCGGGGGCGCGGTGCCGGACTACGCGCGGGCGGTGCTGCTGCTGGACCCGGTGGTCGGCGCCTGCGCGATCCCGTCGGCCGTCCCGGCGCCGGTGGAGCGGCGGGCGCGGGCGCTGCAGTCGGCGGCGCTCACCCAGCTCGGCTACCTCGCCGCGCACGGGCGGCTGCGCAACGCGCTGCTGACGGCGGCCCGTGACGTCCTCGGCCCCGGTGCGGTGGCGCCCCGCTTCGCGGCGACGGTCCACGACCTGGCGGTGTGCGCGGACCCGCTCGCGATCTGAGGCACGCGCGCGGGGCCGGACGCGCCCGTCCTCCCGCCCTCCGGTGTTCGGGCCGGAGGGCGGGCGGACGGACGGGGGTGGCGCGAGGTCAGTCCAGGGCCAGGAAGCTGCCGACGTTCTCGTCCGGCCGGAACTCGCCCGGCCCCAGGGGGTTGAGGATTCTCGTCTGACAGTTGCCGTCGGGGAAGAGCAGGATGGTGCCGCCGGTCCGGTTGGCGATGGCGGTGTCGGCGCCGAGGCCGGGGTAGCACTGGCCGCCCTGCGGGTCCCGGACCTGCTGGAAGTTGCTGCCGTTCTCCATGATCACGACGCCGGGCGCCGCCGAGGCGGTCGAGTCGTACGGGCCGGTACCCGGACGGCGGGGCCGACTCCCCGCTCCGGGTCGTTCAGGAGCCGGACGCCACCTGGGCGTTGACGTCCTTGAGGAACTCGGCGACGGGACGCCCGAGCAGCTCCGCGCTGTCGACGGAGACGCCGTAACGGTTCTCCACGTCGGCGAGGACGCCCAGCACGCCGAGCGAGTCGACGCCGAGGTCGAGGAACATGCGGCCCGGTTCGGCGAGTTCCTCGGCGGTGACCTGGACGCCGGCGCGGGTCCTGACCAGGGTGGCGAGTTCCTCGTAGGTGATCTCGGCGGCCATCGGGCCCTCCTCGGGGTGCGTGGGGCGGCAGGGCCGGAGGGTGGCGGATCGCTCAACGGGAGGCCCTGTGGGCGCAGTTGTACGTGGTCGAAAGGCGTCCGGTCCAGCTCGTTCACTCGTACGCGTGAGGCCTTCACGGGGATGGTCGGAACGGCCCGCCCCGGCCCGCCCCCGCGGCCCCGACCGCGCCGCCGGGCACCTCCTCGCCCCGCTGACCGGGCCGCTGGAGCACCGGCCGGACGCGGACGTGCGGGAGGTCGTCGCCGAGGCGGTGGACGTCTTCCCGCACGCCTACGGCACCTGAGCCCCGGGGCCGGGGAATCCGGGGCCGGGGCACCCGGACGGCGGGCGGGCTCCCGTGCGGCGACGGGCGCGTCCGCCCGTACCGCGCCGCCTGGACGACGGGGCGCCGCACCGCCGGGCGTGGTTCGCTGGAGGGGCGGGCGCCGAGCGCCCGCCCCCCCGCTGCGAAGCACCCCGTTCTCCGAAGGGCCGTGGTCATGATCTCCTCCTCCCTCACGGGCAGGGTCGCGCTGGTGACCGGCGCGACGAGCGGCATCGGCGCGGCCACCGCGACCGCGCTGGCCGAGCAGGGCGCGCACGTGCTGGTCGCGGGCCGGGACGCGGCGCGCGGCGAGGCGGTGGTGGCCGCGATCCGGGCGGGCGGCGGCAGGGCCGACTTCGTCGCCGCCGAGCTGCGCGACGTCGCCGCGGTGCGGCGCCTCGCCCGGACGGCCACCGCGCTGGGCGGCGGCCGGGTGGACATCCTGGTCAACAACGCCGGCGTCTACCCGTTCGGGCCGACCGAGGGGACGACCGAGGAGGAGTTCGACGCCGTCTACGCCCTCAACGTGCGGGCGCCCTACTTCCTGGTGGCCGAGCTGGCCCCGGCGATGGCCGCGCGCGGCGCCGGGGCGATCGTCAACATCAGCACCCAGGCCGCCTCCCACGGCGCGCCGGGCATGTCCCTGTACGGCTCCAGCAAGGCGGCGGTCAACCTGCTGACCCGCACCTGGGCGGCCGAGTACGGGCCGCGCGGCGTGCGGGTCAACGCCGTCGGCGCGGGGCCCACCCGTACCGAGGGCACGGCGGTCATGGGCGAGGGCCTCAGCAACATGGCGGCCGAGGCGCCGGCGGGCCGGCCCGCCGAGGCCGAGGAGATCGCCGCCGCGGTCGTCTTCCTGGCCGGCGACGCGGCGGGCTTCGTCCACGGCGCCCTCCTGCCGGTGGACGGCGGGCGCACCGCGGTCTGAACACCCCCGGCCTCAGGCCCGCGCCGGGCCTGGGGCCCCGGGCCCTGGCCCGTCAGGCGATGCGGTGGGCCAGGCCCGGGTACTCGGCGACCAGGCCGTCCGCGTCCAGCAGCAGGTCCGCCCGGTAGTCGCCGGAGGCGTAGCGGACGGTGGCGTGGCCGTCCTCGTGGCGGCGCAGGTGGGTGTAGGTCTGGCGGGAGGGCACGACGACCAGCTCGGGCACGCGGATCCAGGCCATCAGGAAGTGGTGCTCGCCGGGGCCCAGGTGGAGGCCGTGGCGCAGCACGGGCGGGGTGTTGGTGAGCGGGGACAGGCCGAGGTCGCAGTCGAGGGCGCCGTCGAGGTCGGGTCGGGGGGTGCCGTCGACGGTCCAGTGGCCGGTGGTCTCGTCGCGGCGCAGGTCGAGGGTGCGGGTGGTGTCGGGGGTGCGGGCGGTGACGTGCATGCGGCGGGTGGTGAAGCCGTCGCCGGTGTCGATCCGGTAGTCGAGCCAGTACGGGGCGGGCTCGGCGGCGGCGGCGCGGCCGTGGGCGGTCAGGGAGGTGGGGCCGAGGTCGATCCAGGAGGTCTCCAGGCCGGCGGTCTCGGTGACCCGCCAGGTGGGTGCGGCGGTGCGGGTGGCGGCGTGTTCGGCGGGGCGTTCGGCGGGGCGGTTCGGGTCGGGGGCGGTGCTGCTGGTCATTCGTGCACGGTACTGCCGGGTGCCGACAGCGGGCCCGACGGGCCGTCAACACGGGGGGCTCCTTCGTTCGGGTGAGGGTGGGGGCGGGGCGTGCCTCGTGCGGGGCGGGGCGGGGCGTGCGGTGGCGGCGAGCGCCGTCCCGGGCTCTCCATAATCGCGTGGGTGATCACATCCTGTGACGAAGCGGTGGCCCGGCTGCGGGCCCTGCCCGGACTGTCGTGCTGTGCCCGTCCCCTGAACGTGCTGCCGCTGCTGCGCACCGGCTGCCTGTCCGCGGTGGTGAGCGTGGAGGGCCCGGACACGGGCTGGGCGGGCGAGTTCGGGGCCTCCTTCCACGCGCTGGAACCGGAGCGGGGGGTGCGCGACCACACCCCGGCGGGGGCCGGGGTCCACACGGTGCTCCGCGCGCTCGCCGGCACCTTGGACGAGGACGGGGGCGCGGACGGGGGCGCGGGCGCGGCGGGTGGCGGCTGGCGGGGCCGGGAGCTGGCGCTGCTGCCCTACTCGGCGATGAAACCCGAGTGGCGCACGGCACTCGGCGCGCTCGGCACCCGCCTGCTGGAGCCGCCCTCGCACGTGGCCCTGCCGATGCTGAGCGACAAGCGGGCGCAGCGCGCGTGGCTGCGGTCGGTGGGGGCCGCGACCCCGGCGGACGCGGTGGTCCCGGCGCTCGACCACCGGGAGCTGCGCCGCCGCTTCGGCTCCCCCTACGTGGTGCAGACGCCGGTGGGCTCCAGCGGCAAGGGCACCCACCTGGTCGTCGACGAGGCGGACCTGCAGCCGATCCGCCAAGTCGGCGGCGGGCCCTGGCTGGTGAGCGGCTACGTCGAGGGCGTCGCGCTCAACGTGCACGTGCTGGTGTCGGCGGACAGCACGGTGCGGGTACTGCGCCCGTCCGTCCAGCTGACCCGTATCGAGGGTGTCGGCGCGCCCTTCGGCGCCTACTCCGGCTGCGACTTCGCGGCCCCCGCCCTGCTGGCGCCACTCGCCCTGGCCCGGGCCGCCGCCGCGGCGCGGCGCGTCGGCGAGGCGCTGGCCGCGCTCGGCTACCGGGGCCTGTTCGGCGCCGACTTCGTCCTGGACGGCGAGCGTCCGCTGCTGCTGGAGCTCAACTGCCGTATGCAGGGCTCGACCTGGCTGCTGGGCGAGCTGGAGCTGGCGGAGCGCGCGCTGCCGTCCGCGCTGCGGCACGTGCTGGAGCTCTACGGCCACGCCACCGGCGGCGAGCCGCGTACGGACGCGGCGGGCGCCGTGCAGCTGGTGGTGCGGCACACCGGCGTCCCGGTGCGGGTGGCGGCGGCGCCCGCCGGCGGCCTGCACCGGCTCAAGGACGGGCGGCTGCGGTACTGCGGTGCCGGGTTCGGCCTGCTGGAGTGCGGGCCCGACGACTGCGTACTGCTGCAACTCCCCTCCCCCGGCATGGTGTTGCACCCGGGTGTGCCGCTCGCCCGGATCGTCGCCCGGCATCCGCTGACCACCCCCGACGGCACCGCGCTCACCGCGCCAGGACGCAAGCTGCTGGACGCGCTGCGCGCGGGCTTCGTCCTCGAACCCCTCGAACCGTACGGCCTGCCCGGGCCTTCCGGGCCCGCCGCCGTCCCCTCCGCCTCCGCGGGTCCCTCCGCCGCCGCCCCCCGCGCGCCGTGGTGAACCCGCGCCCCGACCCGCGGTCCGACCCGCTGTACGTCCGCACCGCGGTGCCCGCCGACCTGCCCCGGCTGGCCGCCCTGCGCGCGGAGGCCGCCGCGTGGATCGCCCTGGAGCACGGCTCGGCCCAGTGGTCGGACCCGTACGACGCCCAGCGCGGCCTGGCGCTGATCGCCCTCGGCCTGACCGTGGTCGCCGCGCTGTCGCCGCACGGCGAGGCCGTCGCCACCCTCACGCTGCGCCCCACCGGCAGCCCCCGGCTGTGGACCGGCGAGGAACTCGCCCTCCCGGCCCGCTACGTGAGCTCCTTCACGGTGGACCGCCGGTACGCCGGACACGGCATCGGCACCCGCCTGGGCGACTGGGCCTCCTGGCGGGCCGCGCGGGCGGGCGCCACCCTGCTGCGGGCGAACGTGTGGAGCGACAACGCCGCCCTGCACGCCTACTACCGCGCGCGGGGCTGGCGTTGGGTGCGCACCGCGGCCGGCAGCCGCAGCGGCGCCCTGTTCGAGCGCGCCGCGGACGCGGTGGCGCCGCCGCTGGTCCACGAGGCGGGCCGCCTGCGGGCGTGACCCCCC
Organism: Kitasatospora sp. NPDC001261; assembly: GCF_042896795.1. Classification (NCBI taxonomy): domain Bacteria; kingdom Bacillati; phylum Actinomycetota; class Actinomycetes; order Kitasatosporales; family Streptomycetaceae; genus Kitasatospora; species Kitasatospora sp. NPDC001261. Next base: position 129,842 of record NZ_JBIAXP010000013.1, on the reverse strand, counting down.
GACGTCCGGACGGCGCGGGCCCTCTCGACGGGGCCCGCGCCCCGGGCGCATCCTCGTGTCCCGGTGCGCGTCGGCGCGGCGTGCGGCCACGCGCCGACGCCGCACCCGGCCCGACGCCGAAGCCGCACCGTTGCCGCACCGAGTGGAGGAACTACCGTGGAACGTCTCGTACTTGACCCGACCGGCCGCGCCCGCGACACCGAGACCGCCGAGCTGTACGCGAGCGGCCCGGCCGTGCCCGTCGACATCCTGGGCGTACGGGCCTGGTCGGTGTCCGACCCGGAACTGCTGGAGGAGCTGCTCACGGACCCCCGGGTCTCCAAGGACGGCCTGCAGCACTGGCCGGACTTCGACCGGGCGGTGCGGACCTGGCCGCTGGCCCTGTGGATCAGCGTGCGCAACATGTTCAACGCGCACGGCGCCGACCACCGGCGGCTGCGCCGGCTGGTGAGCAGCGCCTTCACGCCCCGCCGGGTCGCCACCATGACCGCCCGCGTCGAGGAGCTGACCGACGCCCTGCTGGACGACCTGGCCCGCACCGCGCCGGGCGAGGTGGTGGACCTGCGCGCGCGCCTGGCCTACCCGCTGCCGATCCGGGTCATCTCCCAGCTGCTGGGCCTGCCGGAGGAGGTGACGGACGGCTTCCGCGGCATCGTCGACAAGGTCTTCTCCACCGCCCTCACCCCCGAGGAGTCCGCCGCCAACGGGGCGGCGTTCCAGGCCCTGCTGGAGGAGCTGATCGCCGCCAAGCGCCGCGAACCGGGCGAGGACATGACCTCGGCGCTGATCGCCGCCCGCGACGACGACGCCGACGGGGCTGACGGCGAGGGCGGTGACGGGGGTGGTCCGGCCGCGCTGAGCGAGGAGGAGCTGCGCGACACCCTGCTGCTGATCGTCTCGGCCGGCTACGAGACCACCGTCAACCTGATCGACAACGGCATCGCGGACCTGCTCACCCACCCCGACCAGCTCGCCCTGGTGCGCGCGGGCAAGGCCGGCTGGGACGACGTGGTCGAGGAGGCGCTGCGCCGCGACGCGCCGCTCGCGCACCTGCCGCTGCGCTTCGCGGTGGAGGACATCGCCCTGCCCGGCGGGGTGACGGTGCGCCGCGGCGAGGCGATCCTGCCCGCCTACGCGGCCGCCGGGCGCCACCCGGTGCGCTACGGGGACAGCGGCGCCGTCTTCGACGTCACCCGGCCGGTCAAGTCCCACCTCGCCTTCGGCCACGGCGTGCACTTCTGCCTGGGCGCGCCGCTGGCCCGCCTGGAGGGGCGCACCGCGCTGAGCCGGCTGTTCGAGCGCTTCCCCGACCTCGCGTTCGCCCCGGGCGCGCGGCTGGAGCCGGTCGACTCGCTGATCTCCAACGGGCACCGCGCGCTGCCGGTGCTGCTCGGCGAGCCGGCGCCGAAGGCCCGCTGAGGGTCCTCCCCTTCCCGGGCCGGTCGGGCCGGTCAGTCGGTCAGTCGGTCAGTCGGTCAGTCGGTCAGCACGGTGTCAGCGCGCCCGGACAACACGGCCGACGGGTGGGCCGTGGGCGACAGCTGGCCGGCCGCCCACTGGGACGGGCAGGGCCGGACCCGCAGCACGGTGCCCGGCACCGCCGGCGGCGCGTTCTCCGGCTACGCCGTGGCCGGGGCCGGGAGCGCCGTCCGGGCGGTGGGCCGGGTCCTCCTGGGCGGTGGCCCCCGCCCCGTTCGCCGTCACCCGACCGGGCGTGTCCACCACCGGCCCGGACGGCACCACCCGGCTCTTCGGCTACGGCGCCCCGGTCCGCCCCGGACGGCGGACCGGGGCGGACCCCTTCACCGCGCGACTGCCCGAGCTGACGCCCCGCCCGCCGTCACCGGGCCGCGCCCGCCCGTACCCGCGCCCGTACCCGAACCCCCGCCCCCGCCCGCGCCCGCCCGGGTGGCGCAGCGGGGCGGGCCGGGGGCGGGCGGGCGTGCTAGCAATGGCCGAGGGGGTCGGGGGGTGTCCCCGCGCAGCCCGCCCGACCTCGGAGGCCGTCTTGTCGCACCACCTCAGCGGACCGAACCTGCGCTCACCCGAGGGTGACGCGCGCCTGGACCTGACCGACCTGTTCGCCTTCGCCGCGCCGGAGCCGGGGCGGACGGTGCTGATCATGAACGTGAACCCGGTCGCGCCGTCCGGCGGGCAGGCCTTCCACCCGCAGGCGGTGTACCGGATCGACATCGACACCGACGGGGACCGGCGGGCCGACCTCGCGTACAGCTTCACCTTCTCCGAGCCGCGGGACGGGGCGCAGACCATGACGGTGCGGCGGGCCGCCGGCGAGGGGGCGCGCGGGCTGGAGGCGGTCGGCGAGGTGCTGGTGGCGGACGCGCCGGTGAGCTTCACGGGCATGCCCGCGGTGGTGGAGGCGGGGGTGCACCGGGTGAGCGCGGGGCTGCGCAGCGACCCGTTCTTCGCGGACCTGGACGGGATCGTGAAGGACTTCCAGTGGACGGGGGTGGACTGGGGCGCGGACAAGAACGTGTTCGGGATCGTGCTGGAGGCGCCGGACGCGCAGTTCGGGCCGGCGCCGGAGATCGGGGTGTGGGCGCGGGTGAGCGTGCGCAAGGACGGGCACCTGGTGTCGGTGGACCGGGGTGCGCACCCGTCTCTGACGGCGTACTTCAACGAGGAGGACGCCAAGGAGGCGTACAACGCCGGGGATCCGGTGGACGACTGGGATAACTACCGGGAGCCGTGGACGGCGAAGCTGCAGCACTTCGGCGGGTACACCACGGACGCGGCCGAGGCCCAGCTGCGGATCGTCCTGCCGGACATCCTGCGCTACGACCGCGCCCGCCCGGCCGGCTACCCGAACGGTCGCACGCTGAGCGACGACGTCACCTCGGCGCGGCTGACGATGCTCACCGACGGCAAGGTGCCCGGCGACCACATCGGCCCGCACACCGACCTGCTGCCCGCCTTCCCGTACCTGGGCCACCCGCACTGAGCCCGCCGGGCCCTCCCCGCCCGCCCTCCGGACGCCCCCGCCGCCCCGCCGCGGGCGCCCCGTAGGGTGGCGGCATGTCCCTTCCCGTGGAGCTGGTGGTCTTCGACTGCGACGGTGTGCTGCTCGACAGTGAGCGGCTGGCCGTGCGGGTGGACGAGCGGGTGGTCGCGGAGGTGGGGTGGCCGCTGTCGCAGGAGGAGATCGTCGAGCGGTTCCTGGGCCGTTCGCACGCGTTCATGACCGCCGAGATCGAGGCGCACGCGAGCGTGCCGCTGGAGCCGGGCTGGGACAAGCGCTTCCAGCACCTGTACGACGAGGTGTTCGCCGCCGAACTCGCCCCCGTGGAGGGGGTGGTGGCGGCGCTGGGGGCCCTGGAGCGGGCCGGGGTGGCGGACTGCATGGCGTCCTCCAGCAGCCATGCGCGGCTGCGCTCCACGCTCGGGCGGACCGGGCTGCTGCCGCGTTTCGCCGGGCGGGTCTTCAGCTCCGAGGACGTGGAGCGCGGCAAGCCCGCCCCGGACCTGTTCCTGCACGCGGCCGCCACGATGGGCGTCGAGCCGGCGGCGTGCCTGGTGGTCGAGGACAGCAAGTACGGGGTGGCGGCGGCGCGGGCGGCGGGGATGCGGTCGCTCGGCTTCCACGGCGGCCTGACGCCCGAGGCGTGGCTGGCGGGGCCCGGCACCCGGACCTTCGCGGACATGCGGGAGCTGCCGGCGCTGGTCGCCGGGGCGGCCTCGCTCCCGCTGCCGTAGCTCCGTGGCGGGCCCCGGTTCCTGCTCCGAGTCCGGCTGCGGCTGCGGGGGCAAGGAGGCGCGCCCCTGTCAGATGTCAGGGACCGCCGCGGGCACCGGATTCCTAGGCTGACGGGCACCGGACGCAACGGTCGTCCGTCCTCGTACCAGCCAAGGGAGAACCACCCATGCGCAGGATCACCCGTACCGTCGCCGCCCTGGCCCTGGCCGCCGCCGCCCTGACCACCGTGGAGGCCGGCGGCGCCGGCGCCGCGGACGGGGCGTGGGCGGGCTGCCCGTCGGGCGCGGTCTGCGTCTACCCGCAGGACCAGGACCCGGCGGTCAGCCCCAGCGACGTCTACTGGAGCTACGGCGCGCACAACCTGAGCGGCCAGTACGGCATGCACTGGGTGCTCAACAACCAGACCGGCGGCGCGCACGCCCGCCTGTGCCGCGGTTCGGGCGGCACCGACTGCGTCTACGACCTCTCCTCGCCGAAGGGCGTCTACTACGACCTGGGGCCGATCAACTCGATCACCCTCGACCGTCCCTGACGGTCACTCAGTTCCCATCGGGCAGTGCCCGCCGCGCGAGGGGAGCGGCGGGCACTGCCGCGTCGCGTGCCCCCACCCCCTGAGGCGTGTTCACGAACATAACGAGTAGTGGTGGATTCCCGGCAGTCTGGTTTTACTTATTGACGTCATGTACGCGCCCAGGTTTAACTCCCCCCACCCCGCCGCGAAGCCGCGGCGACCCCCAGGGAGAGGTATCCGATGAACGCCGCACTGCGCCGCGCCCTCGTCTCCGCCGTGGGCCTCGTCCTGACCCTGTCCATGACCGCCGCCTGCGGCAAGGCCGCCGGCGCCAAGAGCGACTCCTCCTCCGCCGCCGGCGACCCGAACGCCATCGGCCTGCTGCTGCCCGAGAACGCCTCCTCCGTGCGCTACGAGTCCTTCGACCGCCCGTACATCGAGGCCAAGGTCAAGGCCCTGTGCGCGCAGTGCAAGGTGCTGTACAACAACGCCGAGGGCAGCGCCGCCAAGCAGAAGCAGCAGTTCGACACCCTGCTCGCCCAGGGCGTCAAGGTGATCGTCCTGGACCCGTACAACGCCAAGTCCACCCAGGACTGGGTCCAGGAGGCCGCCGCCAAGGGCGTCAAGGTCATCGCCTACGACCGCCTGGCCGCCGGCCCGATCGCCGCGTACACCTCCTTCGACAACGAGAAGGTCGGCGAACTCCAGGGCCGGGCCCTGCTGGACGCGCTCGGCGCGCAGGCCGCCGACGCCGACATCGTCATGATCGACGGCGACGAGGCCGACCCGAACGCCGCGGACTTCAAGACCGGCGCGCACAAGGTCCTCGACGGCAAGGTCAAGAAGGTCGTCTACGAGCAGTCCGGGCAGTGGGACCCCGTCGTCGCCGGGCAGAAGATCTCCGCCGCCGTCACCGAGTTCGGCAAGAACGGCTTCCAGGCCGTCTACTCCGCCAACGACGGCATGGCCGCCGCCATCATCACCCAACTCAAGGGCGCCGGCATCAAGGTCCCCGTCGGCGGCCAGGACGCCTCCCTGGACGCCATCCAGCGCATCGTGGCCGGCGACCAGGCGTACACCATCTACAAGGCCTACCGCCCGCAGGCCGAGGCCGCCGCCGAACTGGCCGTCGCCCTGCTGCAGGGCAAGGACGTGAAGACCATCGCCACCGCGAGCGTCGACAGCGCCACCGCCAAGAACATCCCGACCAAACTGCTGGACGCCAAGATCGTCACCAAGGACACCATCGCCTCCACCGTCCTGGCCGACGGCACCTACAAGGCCTCCGACATCTGCACCGCCGACTACGCCGCCGCGTGCGCCGCCGCCGGGCTCAAGTAGCCCGTCCCCCGGCGGCCGGGACCAAAGCGGCCAGCCTCAAATAGCCCGCCCCGCACCAGCATCCTTCGACCAGGTCTTCAAGTAGCCCCTCCCCCAAGGTGGTTCCCGTGACAGGCGCACCCGTCCTGCAGCTGCGCTCGGTCTCCAAGCGCTTCGGTGCCGTCCAGGCCCTCACCGACGTCGACCTCGACGTCCACGCCGGCGAGGTGCTCGCCCTCGTCGGCGACAACGGCGCCGGCAAGTCCACCCTCGTCAAGACCATCGCCGGCGTCCACCCCGTGGACGAGGGCACCCTCACCTGGCACGGCGAGCCGGTCCGCCTGGCCCGCCCCCAGGACGCCGCCGCCCTCGGCATCGCGACCGTCTACCAGGACCTCGCGCTCTGCGACAACCTCGACGTCATCGCCAACCTCTTCCTCGGCCGCGAGAAGCGCCGCCGCGCCCTGCTCGGCCCCGCCCTGCTCGACGAGGTCGCCATGGAGCAGCACGCCCGCCGCCTCCTGGACACCCTCGCCATCCGCATCCCCGACGTGCGCGCCCCGGTGGCCGCGCTGTCCGGCGGGCAGCGCCAGGTGGTGGCCATCGCCCGCGCCCTGGTCGGCGAGCCGGCCCTGGTGGTGCTGGACGAGCCCACCGCGGCCCTCGGCGTCGAGCAGACCGCCCAGGTCCTCGACCTGGTGGAGCGGCTGCGCGAGCGCGGCCTGGCGGTCGTGCTGGTCAGCCACAACATGGCCGACGTACGGGCGGTGGCCGACACCGTCGCCGTGCTGCGCCTGGGCCGCAACAACGGGGTCTTCCCGGTGGCCGGCACCACCCAGGAGCAGATCGTCGCCGCGATCACCGGCGCCACCGACAACGCCCACGCCCGCCGCCGGGCCCGCCGCACCGAGCAGGCCGAGGAGGCCGAGGCCGTATGAGCACCCCCGACGCACCCGCCACCCCCTCGCCCGCCGATCCGCGGCTGCATCCGCCCGCGCAGGGCTGGGCGGGACTCGCGCGGGCCGCCCGGCGCCGCCTGGGCTCCGGCGAGCTCGGCTCGCTGCCGGTCGTCGTCGGCCTGGTCGTCATCGCGATCGTCTTCCAGTCCGTCACCCACCACTTCCTGCAGGCCGACAACCTCACCAACATCACCCGCTTCATCGCCGGCCCCGGCCTGATCGCGGTCGGCGTCGTGTTCGTGCTGATCCTCGGCGAGATCGACCTCTCCCTCGGCTCGGTGGCCGGCGCGAGCGCCGCGATCGCGGCGGTGCTCGCCGTGCGCCAGGGCTGGAACGAGTGGCTCGCCATCGCCGCCGCCCTCGGCGCGGCCTGCGTCATGGGGCTGCTGCACGGCCTGTTCTTCGCCCGGGTCGGGGTGCCCGCCTTCGTGGTCACCCTCGCCGGGATGCTCGCCTGGAGCGGCCTGCAGGAGTACGTGCTCGGCGACGCCGGCACCGTCAACAACCGCCACGACGGCGTCGTCGCGAGCCTGGACACCACCTTCCTCGGCGACGGCGACATCGCCTACGCCTGGGGCCTGGCGGTCCTCGCCCCCGTCCTCTACCTGGCCGCCCGCCTGCACACCGCCCGCCGCCGCCGCGCCGCCGGCCTCACCGCCGCGCCGGCCTCCGACAGCGCGATCCGGGCCGGCGCCCTGGCCGTCCTCACCCTGGCCACCGCCTACGCCCTCAACCAGGACCGCGGCCTGCCGCTGTCCCTGGTCGTGCTGCTCGGCGCCGTCCTCGCCACCGACTTCGTGCTGCGCCGCACCCGCTACGGCCGGCAGGTCTTCGCGGTCGGCGGCGGCGTCGAGGCGGCCCGGCGCGCGGGCGTCAACGTCGCCCGGGTCCGGATCTCCGTGTTCGTCCTCTCCGCGTTCCTGGCCGGCCTCGGCGGCCTCTTCTACGCCTCCCAGCAGGGCTCCGCCGACAAGCAACTCGGCGGCGGCAACGTCCTGATGAGCGCGATCGCGGCGGCCGTCATCGGCGGCACCAGCCTGTTCGGCGGCCGCGGCAAGACCTGGTCGGCGCTGCTGGGCATCCTGGTCATCCAGTCCATCACCACCGGGCTGGACATGGTCCACGCCGCCCAGGCCATCCAGTACATGATCACCGGCGCCGTGCTGCTGGCCGCCGTCGTCCTCGACTCCCTCACCCGCCGCACCCGCAGCAGCGGCCGGGGGTAGCGCGGGGCGTCCGGCGTCCCTTCGGCCCGGCACCCCGCCGCAGCGCGGGGTGCCGGGCCGTCGTGGTGCGCGGAGGGGAGGACATCGGCCAGGCCGGGGTGACCGGATATCCCTCCGCCCCGGGGCGCCGGCGCGCAGGCGGGGACGGCCCGGCCCCGGATCGGAGGCAAGTGCACCTTCGGCGGGCGAATGTGCCACTGCGTCGGATCAGGGCTGGCCGCACAACCCCCCGGGCCGCCCCGGCGCCCGGCCGCCGCGTCCGTCCCGTGCTCCCGCGTCCCGCGCCGCACGACTGCGGTGGTGGCGGTCGGGCGCCGCCCGCGCGATCGGGGAACCGGCCATTCCGACCCGTCCCGGACCGGCGGCCCGTTGACCTGTTCTGGCATGGTCCCGTCAACAATCCCGCAGCTATGTTCGTTTGCGACCGGCACCACCACACCGACCACACCACCACCCGGGCTCCCGCCTGTCCTGACGCGGAGTCCGGACGCCAGGGGGGAACAACGATGCGTCACTCACGCCCATCCGGACGCCGGCGCGCGGGGCTGGTCGCCCTCGCCGCGGCCACCGCGCTCGGCACCATGGCCGCCATGGCCCCGGCCGCGGCCGCCGCCCCGGCGCGGACGGCCGCCGCCGTGGCCGGGGACCCCGCGCTCGGCGACACCTGTACGGCCGCGGACCTCGGCAAGCGCTACCCGTTCATCAAGTCCCTCCAGGTCGTCCCGACGATCACCCACTTCAAGGGCTGGTACGTCACCGACGGCGCGACGGGCTCCCAGACGGTGACGGCCACCACCCAGTCGGTGGTGACGGTCTCGGTCGGCCTCGACGCCTCCATCACGGGCAACTTCGAGATCGCGACCCTCGCCAAGGTCGAGGCGAGCGCGAAGCTGAGCGTCAAACTGGAGTCCTCCACGACCAGCACCGAGTCGAAGTCGATCACCTGGAACTTCCAGAAGCCCGGCTACTACGCCCTGTACGAGGGAACGCGGAAGGTCACCGGCCAGTACGGCAGCCTGAACTGCAACCGCGTCGACACGGGCAACGGCACGTACGCCACCAAGTGGGTCGAGGGCCCGGGCGGGGGCAGCTACACCACCTTCACCACCCTGGAAGAGGGCGCGGTGCGCTGCGAGGACGCCGTACCGGCGAACAGCATCATGCGCCGGGCGCAGGACATCCTGGGCTGCACCGCCCCGCTCCGCACCGATGCGGCCGCTCCGGCTGCTCCGGCTGCTCCGGCTGCTCCGGCCAAGGCTGCGGCCACCACTGCGGGGATCAAGCAGGACTGGCCCGGATTCCCCGGCACCACCGCGCCGCCCGGCTTCACCTGCGACACGGCCAACTACAAGATCGCCACACCCGACCGCGCGCTGTTCTGGTCCGCGCCCGGCTTCCTGGACTGGGGCAGCAACAACATCCAGCTGCGGCCCGCCGCCCAGGGCTGGCCGCAGGGCCAGGACCAGTGGCAGCTGTGCAGCGGCCCGACGGCGAACGGCATCACGGAGCAGATCCTGATCAACCGCTCGACCAACAAGTGCCTGGCCGTCCCGGAGGCGACCGCCGCCACCGAGGGCACCATCCTGCAACAGGCCGACTGCAAGGTCGACGACCTGCAGCGGTTCTACTTCTACCGCGACGTCCCCGGCAGCGACAAGATCGGCGTCCAGAACAAGTACACCGGCCACATGGTCGGCCACGACCGCAACGCCGACGGCCAGCCCCTGCGCCAGTACAGCATGGGCAAGGCCGACGGCACCGGCACCTACGCCCTCGTCAAGGCCTGACCAGAGCCCGCACCACCATCCCCGCGGGTGCCGCCGACCACGGCGGCACCCGCCTTCGGTCTGCCCTCGTGCCGTCTGCCGACTCCGCCCGGAACTGCCCTTCGCCCTGCTCGCAGGCCTACGGCAGCGGACGCGCTCGGCCGATCCGGCCGCTCTGCACGGGAGTCAGGCGCGGGCGGCTTGGGTGCGGCAGTGGGCGAGGGCGTACTTGACGCGGATCTCGGAGTGGGCGGTGGTGGTGAGGAGTTCGCCGGCGGCGACGAGGGTGGACCAGTAGCGGACGGGATCGCCGGTGCGAGGCATGGGCCGGGCGGCGGCAAGCGAGAGGTACGCGGTGGTCAGGTTGCCGGTGGTGAACCAGCGGGTCAGGCCGTGCTGGTGGCCGGCACGGATGCCGCCCATGGCGTCGACGGCGGCCAGGAACAGGCCGACGACGGCGAGTTCGGTGTCGGTGAGCGACTTGGGGACGTCGAAGACCCCGAGGGCCTCGAGGAGTTCGCCGGTGTCCGTCTCGGAGTCCGGCCGGGGGTCCGAGAGCAGGGCGTCGTAGCACTCGTCCAGGCGGCGGCCGGTCTCCGCGAGCGGGATGTCGAGGGCGAGGCACACCGCGCGGGCGGAGGAGAGCGGCTTGCCGGTACGGCGGGCGAGGAGCGCGTACGTATCGGCGGGCGTGCGGCCACGGGAGAGGGCGTGCCGCGCCAGGGTCGTGAGGTTCATCAGCAGTCGGACTCTCAGGCGTTGACGAGGACGGGCGCGGGGATCGGGGCGACGAGCACCCACACGAACTTGCCGATCCCACCCGGCCGGGAGGAGCAACCCCAGCGCTCCGCAAGCTCGTTGACGAGGAACATACCACGCCCGCGCTCGTCCGAGAGCGCGGCGACACGGACGGACGGACGGCCACTGCCGGCATCGTGCACCTCCAGCCGCAGGCGGGAGCCGGTGAGG